>JAPPOU010000154.1 GCA_028817795.1 Alphaproteobacteria bacterium | reverse complement strand
GGGTATGTATCTGGTGAAGGAACATGCGCTGACCATGGGGGCATTGATGGCTTGTGTCATTTTAAGCTCACGCGCAATATCGCCTGTGGGGCAGGTGGCGGGGTTGATTAGCCGTTGGCATCAGGCCCGTTCGGCCTACAAGGTTTTAAACAGCCTGATGAAACTGCCGGTCGAGCGTCCGCGTGACCACAAGTTTTTGCACCGTCCCGCACTGAAGGGTGCGTTTCGTTTGGAAGGTGTTGGTTTTACCTATCCGCGTACGCAACGTCCTGTCTTGCAAGATATTAACTTGAATATCCAGCCCGGTGAAAAGGTGGCTATTGTCGGGCGCATCGGTTCCGGTAAAAGCACGCTGATAAAGCTGCTGGTTAATTTTTACTTGCCGTCAGATGGCACATTGCTGGTAGATGATACGGACATGCGGCAGATTGACCCTGCTGACTTGCGCCGGAACATTTCTTATATGGGGCAGGATACGGCGTTGATGTCGGGCACCGTGCGTGAAAACATCGTCATGGGCAAGCCGTATGCAGCAGATGAAGAGGTTTTGCGCGTGGCTGAACTTTCCGGCGCGCATGATTTTGTGCGTCTTCATCCTTCCGGCTACGATGCACCTGTAGGAGAGCGCGGCTGGGAGCTGTCCGGCGGGCAGCGGCAGGCTGTTGCGCTGGCACGTACGTTGTTAACAGAGGCGCCCGTCCTTATCATGGACGAACCGACAAACTCCATGGATCCGACAACAGAGGGAAAGGTCCTGCAGAACCTGATTGCGTCATCGAAAGATAAAACAGTGATTGTCGTCACACATAAAATATCCCTGATACCTATGGTGAACAGGATTATCGTGATGGATGCAGGGCGTATTGTGATGGATGGCCCTGCAGACAGTATTATGAAGGCCTTGTCTGGACAGGCGCAGGAGGCCGGGCATGGATAAAGATGATCTGGAGTTTATGTCGGAATTGGAAAATGCAGCGCATTTGAAACCATCTGGCGCGGCCCGTCTGTTTTTGTGGGGCATTGTGGGGTTATTTGCATGGTTGTTTATCTGGGCTGCAACGTTTGAGGTGGAAGAACGCGTGCGCGGTAGCGGACAAGTCATGCCCTCCAGTGATATGCAGGTGGTGCAAAGCCTTGAGGGTGGGATACTGACAGAGATACTGGTCAATGACGGCGACCCTGTGAAAAAAGACCAGATTTTGCTGCGTATTGATGATATTCAGTTCGCCTCTGAAGGGCGCGGGATTGAGGCGCAGATGGCGGGGCTTTCGGCCAAACAGGCGCGGTTGAAGGCTGAAGTTGCCGGAACAGATTTTATCCCGCCCGCCAGCCTTGGCGAGAAATACAAAGATATTATTGAGGGTGAGAAAAAACTTTATGCCTCGCGGCAGAACGAGCTGGAAACGGCGCTGGATATCATCGCCTCAGAAGTGCGCGAAGTCGAGGCAAATATTTCAGAGGTAAAAGCCAGTATTGCTAAATTTTCCAAGAGCCGTTCTCTTTTAAAGGAAGAGCTGGCCATCACATCGCGTCTTGTCGCGCAAAAAGCTGTGCCGGAAATTGATAAACTGCGGTTGGAGCGTGAACTTAACGAAGTCTCCGGCAATCTGCAAACCGCTGTTAAGTCACGCGATTCCCTGCAAGCCCGCTTGTCTGCTGCGCGTAAAAAGAAAGAAGAAAAAGAAGCCAGCTTTAAATCACAAGCCCTGGGGGAGCTGAACGAAGTGGAATCCCGTATCGCGTCAATCCGTGAGAGCCTGAAATCTGTTGAAGATAAAGTACGTCGGGCAGAATTGAAATCACCCGTTGATGGCATTGTGCATAAGCTGTATGTAAAAACAGTTGGCGGTGTTATTCAGCACGCGCAAAAGCTGGTAGAGATTGTACCGGTGGCGGATGACCTGATGGTGCGCGCCCGTATCAGTCCTGCAGATGTGGCGTTTTTGAAGCCGGACCAGAAAGTACGCGTTTCCATCACGGCCTATGACCCGCAAATTTACGGCACGCTGGAAGGGCGTTTGGAGCGCATTGGCGCAGGCACGGTGGATGATGGGCAGGGCAATGTTTTTTTTGAAATCGATGTGCGCACGTTGAAAAACCATTTGGGCGACAAGAGTGCGCCACTGCCCATTACATCCGGCATGGTGGCAGAGGCCGAGGTTGTGGTAGCGAAAAGAACAATCCTGACCTATTTGATGAAGCCCGTATTGCGTGTGCGTGATCGCGCCTTTACGGAGAGGTAAGGCACAATGTGGAAAAATTTTATCACGCACCGTGGGTTGCATGTCGTTTTGCTGTTGGCGTTTCTGGCCGGTGCGGTGGTTTATTATCTGCCATCTCCTTTGTTTGTACAGCGTTTGGAGATGATGACATTTGATTACTATAACCACATCTTTCCACGTGAACCGGGGTCTGATGTTGTTATTATTGATATCGATGAAGAATCCTTGCGTTTGATCGGGCAGTGGCCATGGCCGCGCACATTGATGGCGAAGTTGGTGAAAAATCTTCATGCAGCAGGTGCAAAAAGTATTACTTTTGACATGGTTTTTGCGGAAAAAGACCGCACGTCACCTGCCTATGTGGCGCGTACATTGAAAGACACGCCAGACATGGAGCCCGTTATCAGTGCCCTGCAGGACATGCCGGATAATGAAACTGTTTTTGCAAAAGAGGTTGAGGCGGCGGGCAATGTGGTGATGGGGTTTGTGCTGGCAACACAGCAAACAGACATGAAACCCATAAAGCGTGCCGGCATCATGAACCTTGGCGAAGGGCGCAATCCTTATATGTTTTTAAAGGCCTTTCCTTCGTTTGCTGTGACATTGCCGGAACTGACGCAAGCGGCTGCGGGAAGCGGGAGCTTCAGCGTATCGCCGGAATACGATGGCGTTATTCGACGCGTACCCTTGCTGATAGGTTACATGGAAAAAGATGGTAGCGTGAAGGAAATGTATCCGTCTTTGTCGCTGGAGGCGCTGCGGGTCGCGCTTGGCAGGGTGGCCTATAAAGTCACAAGCTATGACAGGCGTACGCCCAAAGGGTTCGGTATTACCGATGTTATCGTCGGGGATTATAAAGTGCCGACAGATATGTATGGCCGCATGTGGGTGCATTACGCGGGAAGCCAGCACAAGAAATATATACCGGCGTGGCAGGTGCTGGAAGACCCGAAAAGCCTGTTACTAAAGGATAAAATTGTTCTTGTCGGGACATCCAGCATCGGGCTTTTTGATATCAGGTCGTCGCCGCTGGATGCCTCCATTCCCGGTGTGGAGGTGCATGCCGAAATTATAGAACAGATACAGCAGGGAAGGTTCCTGCACAGACCGCCTTCACATGACAATGCGGAAATGTGGGCGATGGTAGGGATTAGTCTGTTTATTATATTTGTTGCCCCCTTTATTGGCGCGGCCATGCTGGCCTTTCTTGTTACGGCTGTTATTGGTGTTGCAGGCGTGGGTGCGCTGTATGCGTACCAGTTGCACGGTTTGCTGTTCGCCCCGCTTTATCCGTCATTGGTTGTTATCACGATATATATTGTTTCATCTATCTTAACAAATTTGCGGACAGAGCTGGAAAAGCGGGCTGTGCGGCATGCCTTTGGTCATTATGTGTCCCCGGTGCTTATCGAGGAACTGGCTGGCGACCCGGATAAATTGCAACTGGGGGGAGAGGTGCGCGAGATCAGCGTGATGTTCACGGATATCCGCAATTTTACGTCGATATCCGAATCCATGCACCCGGCGGCGCTGATCCGCATGATGAACGACTTTTTAACGCCGATGACAACCTGCGTCATGGAAAACCGTGGCACGGTCGATAAATACATGGGAGATGCGATGATGGCGTTCTGGAACGCGCCGCTGGATGATCCTGAGCATGCCCGCCATGCTTGTTTGGCAGCGTTGGGGATGTTGGAAGCTCTGGAGCGTGTGAATGAAAACCTGAAGACGGAAGCGGAAAAAAGCGGAGAGGTATATCATGAACTGAAAGCCGGTATTGGTATCAATACAGGCATGGCCTCTGTCGGTAACATGGGATCAAAGCAGCGCTTTGCCTATTCAGCGTTGGGGGATACCGTGAACCTGGCGTCGCGGCTGGAGGGGCAGACAAAAGGCTATGGCATATCTGTGATGATATCTGAAGCTGTCCGGAAAGCGGTGCCGGAATTTGCCGCCATCGAAATTGATCTTTTAACTGTTAAGGGGAAGACAGAACCTGAAAGGGTTTATGCGCTTCTGGGCGGGGGAGACATGGCGGATGATGAAGCTTTTAAAAGCTATGCCGCTGCGCATGACATGGCTCTTACGCATTACAGGGCGCAAGAGTGGGATGATGCACTTGCCAGTATAAAAAACTGCCGCGCCCTGCGCCCTGATATGGGCGCGCTGTATGATCTGTATGAAGAACGCATTGCCGCTTTCCGCGTAGCGCCACCGCCTGCAGGCTGGTCCGGCGTTTGGATTGCGAAAGGCAAGTAACCGTTACGGTATAAGCGTGACGTTGTTTGCCGGACTGGTGGTGTTGTCAATAATCAATGTCACATTTGCGCCGTTATAGCTTCCTTGCAGGATATAATCGGCACCAGACATCGTGTAGTTCAGGGCACCGCCTGCGGCTCTGAAGCCAGTGCCTGCAGCATCCGCAATTGTAACGGTTGATCCGGATGTTGTGGGTATCTGGCTGCCCGTAATTGTTAGTGTGTGGCTGCCACCTGATCCAGATACCGTCATGTCAAAAACATCGGCGATGGTCAAGGTTACGGAGTTCCCTGTAGCGCCTGCGTTTCGGCCCAGCTCCAAAACTTCTATATCGCGTACGGCCTGTTGTGAAATGGCGGTGAAATCAAAGTTCTGGTTGCCGGCAGCCGGCGAGCCAAGGACAAGCGTGTCTGTTCCGCTGCCACCTTCTACAAAGTTGAAAGACTGATCGTACACGACAATTCTGTCATTGCCAGCACCGCCGTGCAACATGTCTGCGCCGCCGTTACCATTAATTGTATCGTCCCCGCCGCGACCAGTAATCAAATCTCCTGCAGCGGTGCCGTTCAAAAAGTCATTCACGGCTGCTGTGGCAGCAGAGGGGTCTGTACCCCCGCCAGCATCGCCAATCATGATGTCTCCTGTTGGCGGTGGTAAAATAGATTGCGGGTCATGCAAGACAACAAAGTTATGCTGCGCATAAACTTGCCCCCCTTGGGAAGATGTCGCCGTTATTTGGAAGTTATACCCACCGTTCAGGAAGCTGAGCGCTGCCATAGGGTCATTCAATATCAGGTTTCCTGTCACTGTATTGAAAGTGAATAGTTGTTGGTTGGCCGTGACGACAACGTCATGCGGGTTGCCATCCCCCGTACCGTCATAGCGGTAAGAGTTACCCAATATGTTGACATACCCCGGCGCGCCCGCTTGTTGCGTCATGCCTGGCCCTGCCGTGATGCTGAAAACGGCATCGGATGGAAGATGTGTACCAACAGCGCGGCCAATGACAACAGGTGAAAATGGCGTCATCTCGATTAAATCCAGATTAAGCCCGTCATCTGCCGTTGTTGCCGTGCCATTCAGGTATATCGGCATGAACTGGAATTGCAGGTTTGGCGTGCCGTTACCGGTTGTATCGGTAGAGGGTGGATTGTTTGTTCCCGGCGGTGGAGGCGGCGGATGATGATGCCCTGTTCCTCCTGTGCCTGTACCCGCACCATCATTCGTGTTGGTTGGGCCAGAAAAGTGAGTGCCCGAATTTGCACCCGGCAATCCACCGAAGGTAGAGCCTGAATCCGGTGGCGGTGGCGCAACCGTACCATCAGGTGCCGTATGATGTACAGGTGCAGGAGCTGTAGGCGTACCATCTTGCGTGGGCGCTGTGCCCTGATCCTGATTTGCAGGGGCCGCATCTTCGGTGGCAGCCTCTTCTGCAGGCGGTGGCGGTGCTTCACCTTCCCCGGAAGGTGCTGTATCTGCTCCCGCAGCGTCACCACCGGTTGTTCCGGTATCGGAACCGCCGCCCGTATCTGCGGGTGCATCAAAGCTTGCGGCCATATCAAACGCGCCGCCCGCAACAGATGACAAGGAGTTATAATTGCTGGCAAAGTCTGTATGGCTCATTGTTCCTGCATCATTGGGTGCGGTCTGGTAGCTGTTCAGTGTTGCTGTTGAAAAATGCCCGCTCATTTCCAATGTGCCGGCTTCGTTGGTCAGGACAATCGCGCCGTCTACCAGTGTAATGGTGCTGTCCTGCCCGGCGGGCGCGATATGGCCCGCAACAACCGTGCCGCGAATACCAATGGACCCCACGGGCGTGTCGATGTTCACGCTGGCTGGATCATTCTTGCCGATCAGGCCGCTGGTGTAAACGAATGCGCCCTGTAGCATAGAAAAGAACGTGCTGCCGGATTGCTCTGCGGCGTTATAAATAAACTCGTCTACAGACAGGCGCGCACTCTCGCTAATGGCAAAGCTTGTGTTATCGGCAAAGTCAATGCTGGCCGCGCCGGTGGCGGATGTTTCCACGACATCTCCGGGGTAAACGGGCGTGCCGACTTCAGCAGGCATACGCGTGCCATCGGCGCGCACAATTGTAACGTCACCGTACATTTCTGCAATCTGCCCTGCGGGGCTGGCGTCATTCATGACCGCGCCGCCTTCGGCGTATTGCCCGACATGCTGTGGCGGCAGGAAGGCATCGACCATGGTGTGAGACAAATGCGCGCCATCTGGCGTAACAAGATCGGGCGCAGGATTGTGCAGGAAATAACCTTCAACGGTTATGCTTTGTCCGTCCGGCGTGGACAGGATAAGATCCGTGCCTTCGCGCAAAAACGCGGCATTGGCAACGAACTCACCGCCCGGCAATGTGACAGCTTCACCTTCGACAACTGTCAGGCTTGCCTGTGTTGATTCTGATGCTGACATATCAGTTTCCCCCAAAATAGAGCGCCATTCAGCGCAAAGTCATAAAATCCTTCAAGCACGCGCTTTCGGCACGTACTCTTCCCCATTATTACCATTATAGACGGAAATTCTTAAACAGTTATGAAAAAAAGATAAAGATGAATCTATTGCGTTTTTTGCAAAAAATTTATTAAAAATCAGGTGCTTGCCAGCTGCCTACAAAGGTCAGCGCGTCTTCCAGTGGGAAGGGCTTGGCAAACCAGTATCCTTGTCCTTGTTCGCAGCCCAGATCGCGAATCAGCTTGGCGTCTTCCGCGCTTTCGATGCCTTCAGCAATGACGCACATGTTCAGGTTACGGGCGATGCCGATAATGGATGTAATCAGCACGCGGCTGGCGGGATGCGTGTGCATGGCGCGGACAAAACTTTGGTCGATTTTTAAGGTATCGATGGGAAAGTAATGCAGGTAATTGAGCGATGAATAGCCAGAGCCAAAATCATCAATAGAAACGTTGATGCCGGATTTACGGCACTCTTCCAAAGAGGCCTTTGCCTGTTCGGGGGCTTCCATCAGCAGTGTTTCGGTGATTTCCAGGTGGATCTGTTCCGCGCTGCTGCCGTTTTCCGACAGGATTTCTTTTATTTTTTCATGCGCATTGCCGTCTGAAAAGTCACGCACGGAAAAATTGACGCTGATAAAAAGCGGATCGCCATCCGTGATATCTTCGCCTGCCGCTTTTTGTATTTTCTGCGCAGACCTGCAAGCTTCGCCAAGGGCCCAGACAGTCATTTGCTGGATCAGCCCGCTTTCCTCGGCCACGGGAATGAAAACAGAAGGGGGGATCAACCCCTTTTCAGGGTGTTGCCAGCGCATCAGTGCCTCGAACCCTTTTATTTTCATCTTTTGCAGGTCAACAATAGGCTGGTAGAAAAGTGCGAGCTGGTTTTCTGCAATGGCGGTTTTCAGCTCGTTGTGGATCTTCAGCGTGCTGAGCGCAAGGTCGTGCAGCTCGTTCATGTTTTCATGTTGTTCTGTGTGTCCCGCTTCTTCGTGCGGGAAACGCAAAAGGCGGGAGCGGCCAATTAAGTCGCGATAGCGCGTCATGACAACGTGCAAAACCATTTTTAAAACCGGGTCGGCGTTTTCGGCGCGCCGTGAAAAATCTTGCCGGGAAATGCGTAAGGCCTCGCAATCATCCAGTGCGCGGACGGTGGCGGTGCGCGGCTTGTCGTCTATGATCGCCATCTCACCAAGAATGGAACCCGCCCCGCGTGTGCCGATTTGCACCAGCGTATCATCGCGCTGCACCAGAATTTCGACATTGCCGCTTTCGATGACATAGGCGCAATCACCCGGATCGCCTTCACGCATCAGGACGTCACCTTTTTTGAACGACTGCTTTGTTTCTCCCTGCATGTCACCCTTTTCACAGCCGTACGTAGCCGTGTCTAAATTTCCCCACTTGTATTGTATAAGGTAAATGTAAGCAGAGTCTTAACGTGTTTTATGATAATTTAACTACACGTATTCTTAACGATATTTGCCTATCATGAGGGCGGGGATATTCCACCATGGGGTTAGAATGAGCCTGCTTGAGATATTATTGTTATATATCGCTTTTCGCTTTAAGCAGTTGGCGTGCGACTTTTTTCTGCAAACGTCGTGGATGGCGATAACGAAGGGCAATCCATTGCGTGAAGGCGGTGGTAGGGCGTTATTTGCGCATGCGGGCGTGCACGCGGTGTTTACCTTTTTGGTCGTGGCGGCTTTTTCATTCCAGTTCTGGTGGCTGGCCTTTGTTGATTTCGCCGCGCATGGGTTGATTGACAAAGCCAAGGCCACGCTGACCAAGAAAAAAGGCTGGACCTATGCCGATGCTGCGTACTGGTGGGCCTTTGGCATTGACCAGGAAGCACATAACCTGACGCATCTGGCTTATATTGTTTTGATTGTTTGGGGTAGTGGGGTGCCGCTGCAATAAGCTGTCCGTTCCGCATAAAAAAGTCCGGGGAACCTTTTAAGGGCGCCCCGGACAAACGGCGGTAATAGAGGGTGTGTAAGTTATTTATAGAGGGTCACAGCCTCTTGATTCAAGGAAAATCGTACAAAAAATAAACTTTTTTGGCATTAATTGCAATTATATTGCCCAATATAGCTAATTTATTGTAATTATATTTCTCGCTAAGCTTGAGTGAAAATCATTCTCATGAATTTGTTCATAATAAATAAGCGGTTGTATCCCCCCGCCGGGCGTCATGCTATGAAGAGAGCATGACAATTGATTACACCATTAAATGGCAGCCCGGTCATGAACGGGTTGCTGCAACAGCGCTTCATACGTTCATGGAGGATGCGGGTGGTTTTAAAGACTATGCCGCGCTCCATGCATGGTCTGTGGCCGAAAAAGAAAACTTCTGGTCACGTGTCTGGGATTTTTGCGATGTGGCCGGTGATAAAGGTGCGCGCGTTTTTGCAAAGGGCGATACTTTCGCGCAGTCACGTTTTTTTCCTGATGCAAAACTGAACTTTGCCGAAAATCTTTTACGCCGCCGCGATGATGGTGTGGCAATTGTTTTTCGCGGTGAAGGGCAGGAAGACTGCAGCCTGACATTCAAAGCGCTTTACGATCTGGTCAGCCAGACACGGCAGGCGTTGCGTGATGCAGGTGTTGAACCGGGAGACCGTGTTGCGGGTTACATGCCCAATATGCCGGAAACGATTATTGCTATGCTGGCAACGGCCAGTCTGGGGGCTGTCTGGTCGTCTGCCTCGCCTGATTTTGGGGTTAAGGGCGTTTTGGATCGTTTTGGCCAGATCGAACCCAAGGTTTTGTTTGCCGTGAACGGTTATTTCTATAACGGTAAAACCATAGACTGCCGGGACAAAGTAGCTGAAATTACGGCAGGCCTGCCATCACTGGTGAAAACAGTTGTTGTGCCCTATGCCTTTCCCGCGCCGGAGGATGGAACATCGTTTGGCGATTTTACGGGTGATTTTGAACCGCAGTATATAGATTTTGAACGCTTTTCTTTTGACCACCCTTTATACATCATGTTTTCATCCGGTACGACGGGCGTACCGAAATGCATTGTGCACGGCGCGGGCGGCACGCTTTTGCAGCACGTAAAGGAACACCGACTGCACTGCGATATTCGGCGTGACGATAAAGTTTTTTACTTCACAACCTGCGGCTGGATGATGTGGAACTGGCTGGTGAGCGCCCTGGCGATGGAGGCAACACTGCTGCTGTACGATGGTGCGCCGCTGTACCCTGATGGCTATGCACTGTTCCAGTTTGCGGAAAAATACCGCTGTACGTTGTTTGGTACATCCGCCAAATACATTGACGCCATCCGCACGGCAGGCGTACGTCTTGACCCCAATGGATATGATCTGGACTGCATCCGCCTTGTCGCCTCGACCGGATCGCCATTATCGCCCGAAGGATTTGACTATATGTATGAATCCGTATTACCCAATGCGCAACTGGCGTCGATTTCCGGCGGTACGGATATTATATCGTGCTTTGTGCTTGGCAACCCAATCTCCTCCGTCTATCGCGGCGAGATACAAGGGCCGGGTCTGGGTATGGATATCGACGTTTTTGACGAAAACGAAAAACCCTTGCGCGGCGAAAAGGGAGAACTGGTGTGCAAAACTCCGTTTCCCTCCATGCCGACAGGGTTTTGGAACGATGCAGATGGTGCGCGCTATCATGCCGCCTATTTCGAACGTTTCCCCGGTATCTGGTGCCATGGCGACTGGTGCGCATGGACGGAAAACGGCGGCATGGTGATTCATGGCCGGTCAGATGCGACCCTGAACCCCGGTGGTGTGCGCATTGGCACGGCGGAAATTTACCGCATTGTCGAACAACTGCCGGAAATAAAGGAAAGCATTGCCGTGGGGCAGGAATGGGAGGGCGATGTGCGTGTCGTCCTTTTCGTTGTATTGGCCAAAGACGCGGTGCTGGATGATGCTTTGCGCGATAAAATCAAAAAAGCCGTCCGCGCCGGCGCAACCCCGCGCCATGTCCCGGCTCGTATTGCGGCAGTGACGGATATCCCCCGCACAAAAAGCGGTAAAATCACGGAGCTTGCAGTGCGCGAGGTTATTCATGGCCGCCCCGTAAAAAATACCGAGGCGCTGGCCAATCCGGAGGCGTTGGCGTTTTATAAAGATGTGGCGGAGATTGGGGGCTGACATGCGCGGTTATTTCGGCATTGGTGTTGAAGAAATCTCAAAACCCATGAACGTGGGCAATTTGTTGCGGACGGCGCATTCTTTTGGGGCGAGTTTCTTTTTTACGATTAACGCCTGCGCTAATGTGCGTGAAATGCGGGTGTCTGATACGTCGGGCGCGTTCGACCATATCCCGTTTTACGATTTTGACAGCGTGGATGATCTTTTGTTGCCGCGCCATGCATCAATGGTTGCCGTCGAGTTCATGGAAGATTCTGTTGACCTGCCCAGTTTTCGCCACCCCAAACATGCGGTGTATGTATTGGGGCCGGAAATGGGGAATGTGTCCGATAAAATGCTGGCGCGTTGCGACCATACAATAAAAATCCCCATGAAGTTTTGCGTGAATGTCGGCGTTGCGGGTGCGATTGTCATGTATGACAGGCTTATCAGCCTTGGCCGTCATGCGCCGCGCCCCGTACAGCCGGGCGGGCCAGATGATTTTGGGCCTGAAAACGTGCAAGATAAACACGTCGTCAGTTACGGTCCGCGCCGCATTACACGCACAAAAAAGACGTAAAACGTATAGATTCTGTTGCATTGCAGTGTTGCTCTTGTGCGCTGCAAAATGTCATATCCTGAATTATATAATTTTTCGCACATGTCTGCGCACGAAAGATTCAGTTAAATTTGTGGCAAAAACCCCAAAAACGCTTTGTAAACAGATGCGCTGCGCGGTGCGCTCCTGATATAATGGGATATACATTAACAAAAGGAGCCGCTAAATGTCCGTTTTCGATCTTCGGGACTTTGACCAGCATGAACAGGTTTCTTTCTTTAACGATCCTGAAACCGGTTTGAAAGCCATTATTGCTGTGCACAACACGCATCTGGGGCCTGCCCTGGGCGGGTGCCGCATGTGGGCCTATGAGAATGAAGAACAGGCGATTACGGATGTGCTGCGGCTGTCACGCGGCATGACGTATAAGGCTGCAATCACAGGCTTGCCGCTGGGTGGTGGAAAGTCTGTTATTATCGGCGATGCGCGGCGCGATAAAACGCCGGAATTAATGCGCGCCATGGGCCGGGCGGTCAACGCGCTGCGGGGGCGTTATATTGTGGCCGAAGATGTCGGCATGAGTGTTGACGATATGGTGCAGATCAGCAAGGAAACGCGCCATGTGCTGGGCCTGCCGTCTGAAAACGGCAGCGGTGGGGGCGACCCCTCACCTGTGACGGCCTTTGGTGTTTATACGGGACTGAAGGCGGCAGTGAAGCATCGTTTGAACAGGGATGATATTGCGGGTCTGCGCGTAGCCGTGCAGGGGCTTGGCAATGTCGGGTATAACCTGTGCAAGCTTTTGGCGGCAGATGGCGTGGTGCTGACTGTGACCGACGTGCATCAAGACCGCGTAAAAACGGCTATTGCCGAGCTTGGCGCAACAGCCGTGCCGCCGGAAAACATTTATGATGCCGAGGTTGATGTCTTTGCGCCCTGCGCATTGGGCGGCGCTATTAACGACGGTACCATTGCGCGGATTAAGGCAGATGTGATCTCGGGTGCGGCCAATAACCAGTTGGCAGAGGCGCGTCATGGCGATGTATTGCGCGAAAAGAACGTGCTGTATGCGCCGGACTACGTGATTAACGCAGGCGGTTTGATAGCCGTACACTATGAATACAGGGCGCGGTCCGCTGGCGAAACGTATGATCGCGATGCCGTCATGGCGCACGTGGCGCGTATTGCCGAAACAGTCGAATCGGTCTTCCAGCGCGCGGCGCAAGAAGCGGTTTCAACGGCTGTTGCAGCCGATCGTATTGCGGAACAGCGCTTTGGGCGTGCACCTGCTGCATCGCAGGCCGCATAACAATGTATGAGGTCTTGGGGTCTCTTTAGCAGAAGACATGTGCTTTTCACAAAAAGGGGCTGCATACAGCCTCTTTTTTGTATCTGAATTTATTTGCAAAGCGTGACGAAATTAAGGTTTTTGCAACCGATTGGGGGGATGATGGAAGAAGCAACAACTTTTGATTGAATTGGTCGAGCCATGGACAATGAAAATCTTGAAAAAGCCCTGCAGGCGCAAAAGCTGGAAGCTCTGGGACGGTTCGCGGGCGGCATTGCGCACGACTTCAACAATATTTTGTCGATTATCGAAGGCTATACGCATATCGCCGTCAAGCAATTAAAAGAAGGAAGCCTGACGCCGGAACAATTGCAAAAGATTGTGTCCTCCACACAACGCGGCGCGGGATTGACCCGCCAATTGCTGGCCTTTGCGCGACAGAAAGTTGATATGGCGGAAACAACGGAATTAACCGATACATTGCAACAGCAGCATGTGCTCTTGCGCCCTCTTTTGGGGGAAAAAATATATCTTTATTTGTTGGTGCCGGAAAAACCGTTACCCATTGCCGCGTCGGCAGATCAGGTGATGCAGATTATCATGAATTTGGCGCTGAATGCGCGTGACGCGATGCCCGATGGCGGTGAGCTGGGCATTATCTGTCGTGCCTGTCCCCCTGATGATATTCCGCAAGAGGTATCTTTAAAAGTGCCGGAAAAGAATTTTGCGCATATCAGTTTTATTGATAGCGGCACAGGTATTCCAAGCGATATTATTTCCAAGATTTTTGACCCGTTTTTCACGACAAAGCAAGTCACGAAGGGCACAGGGCTGGGGCTTTCTGTCGTATACGGCATTATTGAACAGGTAAAGGGGCACATTACGGTGCAAAGCCGGCCGGGGCAGGGCACGACATTTGACGTTTACCTGCCGCTGGCAGAGGACACGCATGAAGTACGTTGCGTGGAAAGCGTTGATAAAACGCCGCAAACATTGGCTGGCCGCACAATTCTTGTCGCCGAGGATGAACCGGAACTGCGCGATGTGCTGGCCGTGATGCTGGAAGATATGAACATGCATGTTTTAACGGCGGCCAACGGCAATCACGCCCTTTTGGTGCAAGAGGAATATGATGGCGAGATCGATTTTTTGCTGACAGACGTCGTCATGCCGGAAATGGATGGGGTGCATTTGGGAAGCTTGTTCCATTCAGTGCGCCCGGATTCAAACGTGATTTATATGAGCGGCTATCCGTTTTGGGATGGCGCGCAGGATATGGATTTGCCGTCAGATGCGCCGTTTATTGGCAAGCCGTTGCGGCAGGATACGGTGCGGCGCGTCCTTGAACGCGCTTTGCAGCGACGCGATGCAAGGATAAAGCAGGATGATGCAACAGTCTAAAGGTCTTGAAAGCTATCGTGTCTTGATTATAGACGACAGGTTCGAAGCGCGGGCCATGCTCAAAAATATGTTGATGGAGCTGGGCATTACGCAGGTTTTTGAAGCAGGTGATGGTAAGGAAGGTATGCAGTTCGTCGATTCTGCCATGGATTTTGTGGATATCATTATTTCCGACTGGAACATGCCGGAGATGGATGGCGCAACGTTATTGCGACAGATACGCAGTTGCGATCCCGATATGCCTTTTTTGATGGTCACGGGGCGGGGGGATATACGCTCTGTGTCCGAAGCGAAAAGTTCAGGCGTATCCGCCTATATTCTCAAGCCATATTCTCTGGTGCAATTGGAAGCAAAGTTGCGCGTCGTCGCGGCGCGTAGAGAGCAGGCCGTGGGTTTGGTCTAGGTTTTTTTCCGCAATCAAGCTAATTCCCCGATATATATTGATTTTATTGTTGCCTTTTGCGGCGTATTTCGTTTTCATATACGTCAAGAATGACTTCTCAAGGATATGTTTTTGTCAGATCAGGTTTATAAAAAAACCGATGTACTTGTAATCGGCGGTGGCATTAATGGTGCTGGTATTGCACGCGACCTTGCGGGGCGCGGCCTTGCCGTGATGCTGTGCGAGCGGGATGATCTTGCCTGCGCCACCTCGTCGGCCAGCACCAAGCTAATCCATGGTGGTCTGCGCTATCTGGAGCATTTTGAATTCGGGCTGGTACGCTCTGCCCTGAAAGAGCGGGAGGTGTTGCTGAAATCGGCACCGCATATCATCTGGCCCATGGACTTTATCTTGCCGCATCATAAGGCGCTGCGCCCCCGCTGGCTTATTCGTTTGGGGCTTTTCCTTTACGATCATTTAGGCGGGCGCAAGATTTTGCCTGCCTCCAAAAGTCACAACATGACAGGCACGCTTTTGGGTCAGCCTCTTAAAAATGAATTTCGTTTTGGGTTCAGTTACGCCGATTGCTGGGTCGAGGATTCGCGTCTTGTCGTTTTAAACGCGTTGGATGCGCATGAAAAAGGCGCTGAAATTTTAACACGTGCCGAATGCGTCAAGCTGGAACGCCATCCGTCTGATGAAGGGTGGCTGGTCACGCTGTATGACCACGTGACGGCAGCGACGTTCATGGTGCATACCAGCATGATTGTGAATGCGACAGGACCATGGGTGAATAAAACGCTGGATTTGTCGGGCACGCTGGCTCCGGAGCACAAGGTGCGCTGGGTAAAGGGGAGCCACATTATCGTGCCCCGGCTGTATAACGGCGATCATGCTTATATCCTGCAAAATGAAGACAAACGGATTGTTTTTGTCATTCCGTATGAACGGGAATATTCCCTGATCGGAACGACAGACGTCGATTATCAGGGGGGGCTTGACGAAGTTGGTATTGAAATAGATGAGGTTGAATATCTTTGCGCCGCCGTTAGCAAGTATTTCCGCCACACCGTCAAGCCTGAAAATGTACAATGGACCTATAGCGGCGTGCGCCCGTTGCTGGATGATGGCAAGGGTGCCTCTGCCGTCACGCGTGACTATGTTCTGGATTTCACAGACTATCAGGGCGCGCCAATTTTGTCTGTTTATGGCGGCAAGATCACGACATTCAGAAAACTTGCCGAGGCGGTGGGTGACCAGATCACGCGTATTCTGGACCGTGGGGGCAGGGCGTGGACGGAAAAAGCATCCTTGCCCGGCGGGGAGCTGGTGGCGGATTTTAACGCGTTTTATAAAACCTTCCGCCGTGAATTTACATGGCTGCCGGAAAAACTGATGCTGCGGCTGGCCCGTTCATACGGCACACGCGCGCGTGATATTTTGCGCGGCTTTAAACGGGTGCCGGATATGGGAGCGCATCTGGGCGATGATGTGTACGAGGCCGAGGTACGTTATTTGGTCAATGTCGAATGGGCCATGACGGCAGAAGATGTTTTGTGGCGCAGGTCCAAGCTGGGCCTGCATGTTTCGGAAGAAACGGAAAACAATATCCGCCGCCTGATCCGGCATATGCAAGAGCAAATGGGGCAGGAACAGGTGCAGGCATGAGCCGCTATATCCTTGCCATCGATCAGGGCACGACCAGTACCCGCGCCATTTTATTTGATGAAAAGGGTTTGCCCGTTGTCGCCAGCCAGAAAGAATTAACGCTGCACTACCCGCATAACGGTTGGGTCGAGCAGGATGCGGAAGATATCTGGGCCGATACGCTGCATGTCTGCCGTACGGTGATGAAAGAAAACAATGTTACGGCCAGCGATATTGCCGGTATCGGCATTACGAACCAGCGTGAAACGACGGTGATATGGGACAGAAAAACCGGAAAGCCCGTTTATAACGCCATCGTCTGGCAGGACCGCCGCACGGCGGACGCCTGTGCTGCATTGCGCGATGCGGGGCATGAAGATACGGTGCGTGCCAAAACAGGCCTGTTATTAGACTCGTATTTCTCCGGCACGAAGGTGCAGTGGATTTTGGACAATGTGGAGGGTGTACGCACCCGCGCTGAAAACGGTGATTTGGCCTTTGGCACCATTGATTGCTTTTTGTTGTGGCGCCTGACGGGCGGAAAAGTACATGCAACGGATATTACCAATGCATCGCGCACGCTTTTGTTTAACTGCGCGGAACAAAAATGGGACAAGGATATGCTGGCGCTGCTGTGTGTGCCGGAATCTTTATTGCCAGAGGTGCGGGATAACAGCGGTGATTTCGGCCAAACGGCGTCCGATGTGCTGGGTGGTCCCGTTACGGTGGCGGGCATGGCGGGCGACCAGCAGGCGGCTTGTTTCGGGCAGGCCTGTTTTCATCCCGGCATGGTCAAAAGCACTTATGGCACAGGTTGTTTTGCGCTGGTAAATACGGGCGATAAATTTTTGCAATCCAAAAACCGCATGCTCTCTACTGTGGCGATCCGGCTTGATGGCAAGGTGAGTTACGCGATTGAGGGCGCGATTTTCGTGGCAGGCGCGGCGGTGCAATGGTTGCGTGACGGGCTTGGTATTATCAAATCATCATCCGAAACGCAGGCGCTGGCGGAATCGGTGAATGACAATGGCGGTGTTTATCTTGTCCCGGCCTTTACCGGTCTTGGCGCGCCATACTGGCAGCCGCACGCACGGGGCATGATTTCAGGGCTAACGCGTGGCGCGACATCGGCGCATATCGTGCGCGCGGCATTGGAGGCGCAGGCCTACCAAACGCAGGATCTGCTGGCCGCGATGGAAGATGACTCCGGTTTTCCCATTACCGAATTGCGTATTGACGGCGGCATGGTGAAAAACGATTTTGTCTGCCAGTTTATTTCTGACATTACCCAAAAACCCGTCCTTCGCCCTGCGAATGTCGAGACAACGGCGCTGGGCGCAGCCTATCTGGCCGGGCTGCACGCTGGGTTCTTTGACAGTCTGGATGCGATCAGCGCGGCCTGGCGGTATGACAGCCGTTTTACGCCATCTATGGATGATGCGGCGCGGTCAGGGCTTTTAAAGGGTTGGAAAACGGCTGTAGGGCAGGTTTTGGCTGGGGTGTAGATTTTTTTTCATATAATTGTTGGCGTATTGTAATCTCCTGAGCTAGTTTTCTTTCGTAATGTTCTATGCTTATGGAGAAATAATATGAAAAAAGAATTTGACCGAAGTGCGCAAACAGGCCGCGACAGGGAAGCTGCCGCTTATTTTTCTTCCGGAGCTTTTTTGGAAGAGGCAAGGGATAGCCTGAAGCGTTATTTGGTTGCAGAGGGCAGAGATCGTGCATACTGCAATCCGAAGGTAGTTCCTCAACCGCAGGATATGTCGTTTATCAAAAAAGCATTTGAAATGCTCAAAACGGAATACCCGGAACTTAACCATGTGCGTTTAAACAAAGGCGCTGCGGCGACTGCAGGTGTTTGTTTAAGCGGTGGATGGGGGGCGGCATACTATGGTGGTATTGTTTTCGATACAAAAGAAAACACGGCGGGCCGCCGCCTCAAAGTGGGGTGGGGACCGTAAGCCGCTTAGCGCCCGTAATACTCCGGCTCCAGCCGGTGTTGTTGGTTGGTATATAGCTCGACACAGGCATCAATGACATCGGGGTCATATTTTGTGCCGCGCCCTTGTTTCAGTTCATCCAGTGCTTCTTCCACAGGCAAGGCCTTGCGATAGGGGCGGTCGGAGGTCATGGAATCGACGATATCCGCCACCGCGATAATGCGAGCTTCCAGTATAATTTCCGATCCGGAAATCCCGCCGGGGTAGCCCGACCCGTCCAGCCGTTCGTGGTGCTGCAAAATCATGCGCCCGACCGGCCATGGGAAATCAATCCCTTTAAGCATGTTAAAGCCATGCACGGGGTGTTGTTTCATGATCTCGAATTCTTCTTCGGTCAGTTTGCTGGGTTTGTTCAGGATGCCTGAAGGAATGCGCAAAATGCCAAAGTCATGCAGGGTTGCGCCCATGCGGACGCCATCCACGATATCACGGTCCAGACACATGATCTGGCCAATAGTGCGGGCGATGTTGGCGACATTGGACTGGTGTGCGGGCGTGAAGCTTTCCTTCAGGCCGATGGTATCCGCCAGCACGCGGACAGTTTGAAATAAACAATGAACAAGCTCGTCTTTATATACAGCCATATGGAACCCCCTGCCGTGGGTTACTATGATATATTAAGCGGCCCGCCCGTGGCAATGCTTGTATTTCTTGTTGCTGCCGCAGGGGCAGGGGGCGTTGCGTGGGGTTTTTTCCCAGTTATCATCTCCGGCACCCAGCGAATCCGGCATGTCATTGCCATGCAGCAGCATGGTTTGGCCGGGGGGGCGCATACGTGGTAATGGCGGTGGCTCCGTATCTGCGCGCAACTCCAAAAGGCAGAGTGTCGAGGTCACTTTTTCCCGTAGCGAATCCAGCATGAAGTGGAACATCGAAAACGCTTCGGATTTATATTCGTTCAGCGGGTCTTTTTGGCCAAAGGCGCGCAGGACGATACCTTGGCGCAGGTAGTCCAGTTCCAACAGGTGCTCTTTCCAGCTTTGGTCCAGCATTTGCAATAGAACGCTTTTTTCAAGCTGGCGCAGAATTTCTGGCGGCAATGTTTTATCGCGTGCGGAAAGCTTGTTCTGTATTTCTGTCGTGATGCGGTTTTGCACGGCCTCGGCGTCAATACCTTCTTCCTTGGCCCAGTCGTCGGCGGGAATATTGATTCCCAAAAGACGCTGTGCCTCGGTTTTCATGAAGGGCGTGTCCCATTGTTCGGGGTACGATCCTTCGGGGATGGTTTCACTGATGAGCTTTTCGATGACTTCGTGCCGCATGTCCGTAATGACATCGCTGGCATCAGCAGTCGACATGATATCGCGGCGCTGTTCGTAAATGACTTTGCGCTGGTCATTCATGACGTTGTCGAATTTCAACAGGTTTTTGCGGATTTCAAAGTGCTGGCCCTCCACCTTTTTCTGGGCGCGTTCAATGGCGGTGTTGATCCAGGGGTGGGTGATGACCTGGCCTTCCTTTACCCCCATTCTTTGCAAGAACCCGTCCATGCGCTCTGATCCGAAAATGCGCATTAGGTCGTCTTCAAGGGAGATAAAGAAGGTTGACGCGCCGGGGTCGCCCTGACGGCCTGAACGACCACGTAGCTGGTTGTCAATCCGGCGGGATTCATGGCGCTCTGATCCAATCACGTACAGGCCGCCTGCGGTTTTGACGACTTCTCGCGCTTTTTCAACTTCGGCGCGGATTTTCGCTGTCATCTCCGCGCGGGTGGCTTCATCTGCGTCTTCGGGGATTTCGTGGGCAATGCGCATATCGGCGTTGCCGCCCAGTTTAATATCCGTACCACGGCCTGCCATGTTGGTGGCGATGGTCACGGCGCCGGGCTGGCCTGCTTGCGCAACGATGTTTGCTTCCTGCTCGTGATAGCGCGCATTCAAAACATTGTGCGGGATTTTTTTCTTTTTCAGTCGTGCCGAGAGCATTTCTGATTTTTCGATGGATGTCGTGCCGAGCAAAACGGGCTGCTCGCGTTCGCGGCATTCCTGTATCAAGCGGGCGATGGCTTCGTATTTCTCTTCGGAAGTGCGGTAGATTTCATCGTTATGATCCTTCCGGATCAACGGCAGGTTCGTGGGGATTTCAACGCAGCGCAGGTTGTAAATCGCTTCAAATTCGTTCCGCTCCGTCATGGCCGTACCGGTCATGCCGGCAAGCTTTGGGTACATGCGGAAATAATTCTGGAAGGTGATGGAGGCCAGCGTCTGGTTTTCGTTCTGTACCTTTACGCCTTCCTTGGCTTCCAGTGCTTGGTGCAGGCCCTCGGAATAGCGGCGGCCTTCCATCATCCGGCCCGTAAATTCATCGATAATGATGACGGCGTCATCCTTGACGATATAGTCGGTATCGCGGTGAAAAAGTTTATGCGCCCTGAGGGCTTGGTTCACATGGTGCACAAGCGAAATGTTATGCGCGTCATAAAGGCTGCCCTCGGTCAGAATGCCCAGTTCGCGTACAATTTGCTCTGCATGTTCGTTGCCGTAGTCTGTCAGGATGACGGTTTTGTGTTTTTCATCAATCTCGTAATCCTGCGGTTCCAGGTGCGGGATAACGCGGTCGATACTGCGATAGGTTTCGGCAGAATCCTCTGCCGCGCCGGAAATAATCAACGGCGTTCTGGCTTCGTCGATCAGGATCGAGTCAACCTCGTCCACAATGGCGAAGTTAAAGGGGCGTTGCACCATGTCTTCCAGTTGGAATTTCATGTTGTCGCGCAGGTAATCGAACCCGAATTCGTTGTTTGTGCCGTATGTGATGTCGGCTTGGTACGCGGCCTTGCGGTCATCGTCTGGCATGTTGCCGATGATATACCCGACTGTGAGGCCCAGGGCGTTATACAGTGGCTGCATCCATTCCGCATCGCGCTTGGCCAGATAGTCATTGACGGTGACGACGTGCACGCCCTTGCCCTCTAGTGCGTTCAGGTAAACGGGCAGGGTGGCCGTCAGGGTTTTCCCCTCACCCGTGCGCATCTCTGGAATAAAACCTTCATGCATGGCGATGCCGCCCATCAACTGCACGTCAAAGGGGCGCTCCTTGAACGTGCGCCACGCCATTTCGCGCACGGTGGCGAAAGCTTCGGGCAGGATATCGTCCAGCGTTTGGCCATTCGCCAGTTGCTGGCGGAGTTTTTCTGTTTGCGCTTTCAGTTGCCCGTCGGATTTGGTTTTGAAGTCTGCTTCCAGCGCATTGATCTGGCCGATGCTCTTGGCATAACCGCCCAGGACCTTGTCGTTGTATGAGCCAAAGATTTTACGTGCGAGACCGCCGAACATTGTTTCCGTATCCTTCCTGAATGCGCTGTGTTCCACAGATATATAGAAGAATCCGCTTAAGTCAATCAAAGCCCTTGCATAACAGTGCTTCTAGGGCTTATATGGCGGAACAGCCTTAATCGTATCGCGGGCCAGAAAAAGCGGTCATTTATTGCGTAAAATAAACTCGGAGAAATATGTCAATGTCTATGCGTTTTAAAATCGCAGGTCTCGCTGTGGCGGTTGTTGCCGCAGCTGCTTACCTGACAATGTCGCAACCCGGCACGGCCAAGGAAACCCCAGCAACAAAGGGCAGCGTTGCGGCCATTGTTAACGGCGATAAAATTATGAAGAGCGAGGTGCTGGAAGCGATGAAGGCCCTGCCGGTACAGGGGCAAGATGAAAAATTGTTCCCTATGGTCGTGAACCAGATCGTGAATGAAAAGCTTTTGGATGCGCAGGTCAGCAAGGCCAATGTGAAGCAAACGGCTGAATACAAAGAGCGCCTTGCCGAGCTGCAAAAACAGGTCGACAACATGAAATCCCAGTTGGAGCGTGATGTTTTTCTGGCCAGTGTCGTGAACAAGGATGTGAACGATGCGGCTGTAAAGGCGGAATACGAAAGCTTTAAAAAAGCCAATGCAGGTAAACAGGAAGCGCATGCGCGCCACATCCTTCTTTCGACCGAGGCGGAAGCCAAGAAAGTGATCGAAGATCTGGGCAAGGGCAAAGACTTTGTGGAATTGGCGAAAAAGCGATCCACCGGTCCGTCCGCGCAGAATGGAGGCGATCTTGGCTATTTCACCGAAGAAGACATGGTGCCTGAATTCAGCAAAGCGGCTTTCAATTTGAAAGCTGGCGAATACACCAAGGCCCCGATCAAAAGCCAGTTCGGCTGGCACGTGATTAAGCTGGAAGACAAGCGCAAGCGGGCTGTGCCGCAGTTTGAGCAGGTCGAAGCCGCCATCCGCAACAAGCTGGGCCAAGGTGCCGTTATGAAGCTTGTTGAAGAGCTGCGTGCCAAGGCTGATGTTAAGCTGTTTGACATGAACGGCAAGCCGGTTGAAGCGCCTGCCGCAAACTAGGCGCAGACGTGTGAGATAAAAAACAGCCCCTCATGCCAGAGGGGCTGTTTTTTTTGTGCCTTTTCATGTGAGTGCTTAGACAATGTTGACATAATTTTTTGCAAGATGTATTGTTTTGCCCATGAAGAAAAGAGTGCCAATTGATTTCACAGACCGGGATATTTATATCCTGCGCCACTTGCAGAGCTGTAAGGGACGTTTCCCTTTAAGCAATCTTGTTTGTGGCGCGCCCATTCCGGCGGTGGATTTGGTGAAAAATTTGAAAAGGTTGGAGTCGGCTGGCATGTTGCGGCTGAAAGGGCGTTTGGGGCTGGATGATGTGGCTAAGGCTGTGGAAAAGAACAGCCCGATAGATCCGCCGCGCCCCGGAACTGTGAAGGGGAGCTGGATAGGTACGAATACCAAGGCCTTTCACAATGTCAGTGATAAAGACAGGATTGGCTTCTTTTCTACGCAGGTATGCCTGACCTTGCGTGCGCGTTGGGCGCTCAGGTCTGCCCCGCCGCAACCGCGCCCGGAGCAGGTCATGGCAAAGCCGCTTTAATTTTTTCGGCTACCCGTTTTCTTCCCGATATGTTTTTCCCCGCGTGCTTCGGCGAGTAAAACCTGTTTTTGCCGTTCGGCGGAACGGGTCTTGCGGTCATCTGTGATTGTATTTGCACAAGCAGGGCAGCAAACGCCTTCGGTATATTTTGCGCTTTTGCGATCTTCGGCGCTGACCGGGCAGCGGCAGGAGGCGCAAAGGGTGTAATCCGTCAATGCAAGGCCGTGGGAAACCGCGACGCGCTGGTCAAAAACAAAGCAGGCGCCATCCCACAGGCTTTTTGCGGGCGGCGTATCCTCAAGGTATTTTAGAATGCCGCCTTTCAGGTGGTAAACCTCCTCAAATCCGGCTTGCTTCATATATGAAGATGCTTTTTCGCAGCGGATGCCACCAGTGCAGAACATGGCGACTTTTTTGTGTTTTTGGTTGTGCAGGTGCTTTTCAACCCATGCCGGGAATTCACGAAAGGTTTCTGTTTTCGGGTTTACGGAGTTTTTGAACGTGCCGATGTCAATTTCGTAGTCGTTTCGTGTATCGATCACGATGGTGTCAGGATCGGAAATAACGGCATTCCATTCTTCGGGCGAAAGATATGTGCCCACGGTTTTGCAGGGGTCAACAGTGTCGATGCCGATGGTGACAATCTCTTTCTTGATCCGCACCTTTGTGCGGTGAAAGGGTTGGCGATCGGCGAATGATTCCTTGTACTCAAGATTATCCAGCGCGGGATAGGACAGCAGCGCGGCTTTGAGCGCGTCAATGCCCTCCCGCGATCCGGCGATGGTGCCGTTAATACCCTCATGCGCCAAAAGCAGCGTGCCGCAGATATCGTTTTTATCGCAGATATCTTGCAGATGCGCCTGCATCGCCTTGAGGTTTTCAAGCGGGGCGAATTGGTAGAGGGCGGCGACGATGTAGGGTTCTGTCATAATGGGTGTTTTTTACACGCAGGACGGGAAAAAGGCAAGCTGAGGTTAGGGCTTATTATCTTTCCGTTATGCCCGCGAAGGCAGGCATGTGCCAAATGCTTGCAATGGGCTGATATTTAATAGATACAGGCCCGAAAACGGGGCTATTCCCTCAGTACACGACCCACCGTCAGCACCCGCACATGGGTTGCACCGCCCTTTAAAAGCGCCTTGGCGCAGGCGTTGATGGTGGCACCACTGGTGTAAACATCGTCGACCAGCAAAACATTTTTTCCGGCAAAGTCGTGCAGGGGGTTTACAGCAAAAGCGCCGCGCATATTTTCAGCCCGCTCCGTGCGGGAGAGGCCTTTTTGCTGAGGTGTGTGGCGGATACGCAAGAGCGCATCGGGGATATGCTTCTTTGTGCATTTCAGTGCCAGCGCACCGGAAATAAGGGCGGATTGGTTATAGCGCCGCTTCCAGAGCCTTTTGGGATGCAACGGCACGGGCACAATAACATCGCTGCCTTCGATCAGCCCGGCACCTGCGCGTTGCAGCCATGGCACAAAGTTGTGTACGATATGCAGGCGGTCATTGTATTTCAGGTCTAAAACCAGTTTACGGCTGGCATCGTTATAAACAACGGCAGCGCGGGCGACATGGAAATCTGGCGGCGTTTCAAGGCAGACGGCGCAAAGCGTATCCGGCCCTGCATCAAAATCAAACGGCAGACCGCAGGCCTGGCACATGGGGTTGGTGATAAATTGCAGCTCACGCCAAAATGCGGCATCCAGCGTGCCGTGTTGCGCGACCAACAGGCCAGAGCCGGGGCAGCGCGGCGGCAGCAATACATCCAGCGCCGTGCGGGCCAGTTGTGTGGCGCGATTGTGTTTAAGAGCATTGAGCATTTCGGTATGCTGGCAGGAAAAACCTTTGTAATCAATACGGAAACGCGGTGAAACAGGTGTTCACAGCTATTGATTTTCCGTATTTTTTGAATTATGATACGCCGTTACAGGTGGAAGCGTGGGCCGTTCTGTAATAAAACAAGGCATGCCTCCCTTTTTGAAACGCCGGACGCCAAAGGTTTGACGTGTCGAGTATCGACGGAACAGAGATAGATAAGCAGATTGCTGCGAGCATCAAGAAGTTCACGTTGCTGGCCAGAGAAGGCCGTGACGATGCCGGAGATGATGAAAACCCGCACCAGCGCCCTATCATCGAGATGCCGGAGTTTGTGCGGAACAAGGCACAGCTTTTGTCTGCGCATCTTTTGCTGCCGCCGGGATCGCGGGTGGTTGATATGGGCTGCGGTCAGGGGGCCGTCACCTATATGCTGGCAGCGCTCAACCCCTATATGCAGATTGTGGGCATTGATATAGACCCCGAAGCCATTGCCTTTGCGCAAAAGAACTTTGAGCTGCCCAACCTGTCGTTCCGGCAGTCTGATATCACGCTGCCGGATTTCGAAGATGAATCTGTTGACGGCATTATTAACTCTAACATCCTTTATCAGATTTATTCGGAGGCAGGATATGACACGCATGCCGTGACAGACCTGATGGAACGGCAGGTTGCCAAGCTGAAAACGGGCGGCATGATGCTGGTGCGCGATTATATTGCGCCGCCGCCAGATGAATTGGTTTTATTGGAACTGCCGGACGCCAAGCGTGAAGTAACGGACATCATGGGCATGGCAGACCCTGATCTGTTGTTGCTCTATGCCCGTGAAGCGCGCCCCATGGAAAGCGGTGCCGAGGGCTTTTTTATCGAGGAGATTTCACCCGTCCATAAAAACACGCGCCTTTTTCGCCTGCCGCACAAATGGGCCAAGGAATTTATTCACCGCAAAGACTACCGTGGCAAATGGAAGAATGAACTGAAACAGGAATATACTTTTTTCACATGGCAGGATTACAAGCGTGAATTTACCCGCATGGGGATGCGCATGGCGTTTTCTGCGCCGTATTGGAACCCTTGGGTTGTCAAAAACTGTTTTCAGGGGCGTTTCCAGTTGTACGATCAAGAGGGCCAACCCCTCCAACCCCCGCCAACCAATTATTTTATCGTCGCGCAAAAGGTTGCGGACCGTCAGAGCCTGACATTGGAAGAACGCCGCCCTTCGCAAAAGCCGGTGGGTGATTTGCAGATCATGGTTGTGCGTGACAAAAACAGTGGCCGTGTGCATGAACTTGTGCGCCGCCCCGGCGAGCACTGCGATATCGTGCCCTATCGCATTACGCCTGACGGGCGGCTGATGATATATGTGCGCAGCGGCTATCCGCGCCCGATTGTGAACGCCGTGCCGCGTGGTGGTCATAACCTTGACGGTAAGCGCTGGTCCGGCCACCTTGTCGAGCCGATCACGATGGACACCATCAACATGACGGATGATGTTGAGGAAAACCGCCAGATGATTTTCAATTACATTGAAAGTTACGCGGGGCTGCGGACAAAAGACGAAGACAGGTGGTATGTGGGTGAAACTTATTTTCCGTCCCCGGACCGTATTGATGAAGCGATTGAGCCTGTGTTTGTCGAGGTGGAAAACCCCGATAAGCCGTCATGGCCTATTTCCGCCGATGCGGAAATTGCCTTTACCGAGCTTGGGATGATTACCGAACTGGACGCTGCCGATATTTTTCAGGCATCGCAAATCGGCTTGCTGCCTGATCCGCGTTTGGAACTGCACGTGTTCGAGCTGATGTCGCGCTATGGGATTTCATTCCCGCGCTGGATTGGGGAAGCCTTGCCGCAGATGCCCAAGTCATCTGCCCTCAAGACCAAAAAAGTTGATGATCTTTTAAAGGATTTGCCGGCGGCGGAGTTTTCCAAAGAAGATAAAAGCCCCGTCCACCTGCGCCCTGTTAAATCCGTATTTGTGGAAGAGGGGCGCGTTGGCCGTTCCACGCGGGGCTTATCGGCGCAGGATATTGAATTTGTCGTGACGGATAACGGTGTTGAAAATATTGCCATCGTTATTCCATTGTCGCGGGATTGGGATGATAACCTCTTGGTCGCGCTGGAGCCAAAGGTTATGCCGGTGCCTAATCGGTTAGGCGGTGATGGAGGCATGTTGAACGCCCCCAGCTTTGTTTTGCCAAATGACGTGCGTTCTGTAGAAGATGCACGCGCCTTTATTGCCAAGACGTTCAGCGTGCCGCCCGATCGTGTTGTCAGGCTGGGGGAGAGTTATTTCACGCATACGGGCGTGACGCCGCAGCGTATCTATCCCTTTGCGGTCGTTTCGGCCCGCACCCCGCCGGATGGCACGCAATGGCATTTTACAACCATGAAATACCTTTGGGCGCATGTGGGTTTTTCGCGTTACGCGGGCGAATTGTTCAAGGCGCTGGCGCGTGTACATGTGATGGTGGCTGATAATCATGATATGTCCGTTCACCGGAACCCGATTAACTTAAAGCGCACGGAAATGAAACTGTCGACAGACAAGGTTGCTGTTGAAACGCGGAACTCCGGTTATTCTGGTTTGCCCTCGCGGGTTTTGGGCAAGCGCACGGCCCCCGATCTTTGGGAAGAGAAAATCCCCGATGACCTGCGCGCGCAGAATGAAGAGGAAGAAAAATCTGTTTTTGACCCTGATGCGGCGCATGCTGCAAAGAAAACGCCGGACAGGCCGGACTTCAATCATGTTTCCTTGCAAAAAGGCCCTGTGCCCTCGCGTGAAGAAGTTAGGCGTAAAATTGAGGCGCGTATCGGCAGTTTGTCGAATGTTTATGCGCGGGCAATGAGCATGAAGTATGTTTTGGTTGGCAGCGTGAATCTGGACTCGACCACCGAAGTTGCAGAAATTGACCGCCATATTGGTGCGGTTGCGCGGCAATTGCACCAGTTAAGGGGAGAGAAAGAAGAGCAGGATTCATATACCCCCGGCCCGAAAGGGCGGTTTTAGCGATGCCCGCCGCGCCCCAGGTTTTTGACCGGCATATTTGGTGTCAACGCCGCTCGCGTGCCGCACGACAAGGGGGGCAGCATGATTTCTTGTTTCGTGAAGTGGCAGCGCGTCTGGGTGCGCGTTTAGATATCGTTAAAAAAGATTTCCCGCGTGTTTTGGAGCTTGGCACGGCGACAGGTGCAATGGCGGAGGTTCTAAGCGGGCGCGCTGGTACGATTGATGTTGTGCGTGCTGACTATGTGGATGGCGCCAATGTTGATGTTGTTCTTGAAAGTGAAACACTGGACTTTTCACCGCAGAGTTTTGATGCTGTTATCAGCTGCCTTGATCTGCACTGGATCAATGACCTGCCGGGCGTGCTGGCGCAGGTGCACCGTATTCTGAAGCCAGACGGTCTTTTTTTGGCAGCACTGCTGGGCGGGGAGACATTGCATGAACTGCGCACAGCCTTCCTGCAGGCGGAAATGAATGCGACAGGTGGGGGCAGTTTGCGCGTGTCTCCCTTTGCCGATGTACGTGATATTGGCGGGTTGTTGCAGCGGGCGGGGTTAGCCCTGCCGGTGGCAGATACAGAGAAAATCGTTGTTGATTACAGCGATCCGCTTCGCTTGATGAAGGATTTACGCGGCATGGGGGCGGCAAATGTCGCAGCGGCACGGTTAAAACATATGTCGCGCCGTGATGTTGTTTTCGGTGCGGCTAAAGCCTATCAGGAGATGTTTGGCGATGACGCGGGCCGTATTCCGGCGACGTTCGAGGTCATTTATGCGATCGGCTGGGTGCCACACGAAAGCCAGCAAAAGCCTTTGATGCGGGGAAGCGGGACAGTCAGTCTTGCAGACGTGCTTAAGCCCGTACCGCCGTCAAAAGATAATTAACGGTCAGATCATCGCGGCTGAGAGAGAATTTCTCTGTCAGCGGATTGTAAACAAGGCCGCGTACATCCGTAACTTTAAACCCGTTATCTTCCAACAGTTCTGCCATATCAGACGGTTTCATGAATTTCCGCCAGTCATGTGTGCCGCGTGGCAGCCAGCGCAAGATGTATTCCGCAGCAACAATGCCCAGTGCAAATGATTTTGCCGTGCGGTTCAGTGTTGACA
>JAPPOU010000029.1 GCA_028817795.1 Alphaproteobacteria bacterium | reverse complement strand
ATCCCAGTCACCCACCAGCGTGTCCAGCACTTGGTGCGCTTCGCCGGGCGTTGTCATCTTTTGTATTTTTTCCATCATAGCAGGGTCAGGTGCATGGCCTTCTTTTATCATTTTCTTGTGCTCATCTGCTTGCGCAGAGGCAGCAATAAAAATAGAAAAACAAAGGGCAATCGCTGTTAAAGCAAGTTTTCTCATCGTGCAGTCTCCTTTAGGGGTTTGTGTGTTCTGGTTTTAGTGGTTCTTTTTATTGCCAATCCACCCCAGTTTCTTGAAGTAGATCAAAAACCCTGTAGTAATCATCGCCATCACACCCAACGTGACGGGGTAGCCGATAGGGCTGGACAGCTCCGGCAGGTTCATGGGGTGTTGGGTGTCAAAATTCATGCCGTATAGCCCCGCAATAAAGCCAAGCGGTATAAAGATGGTTGAAATCACCGTCAACAGCTTCATGACTTCATTTGTTTTATGCCCGACGATAGATAGATAAATGTCGATCAACCCCGCGCTGCGCTCGCGATAGGTTTCCAGCATATCGAGAACCAAAACGATATGGTCGCGGCAGTCGCGCAAATAAGGCTCGATCTTGTCGCTCATCATATCATCATCGATCAGGCCGCTAATCACCTCGCGCATGGGCCAGAGGGCGTGGCGCAGGTGTTGCAATTCGCGCTTGAGGCGGTGCGTTTTCCTGATGCAATCATGCGTCGGATTATTGACAATTTCATCCTCCATATCCTCCAGTATATCGCCGAAACGTTCCAGCACCGGATAATAACCATCAACGATCGCGTCAATCAGGGCATACAAAAGATAATCCGCATCCAAAAGCCGCACGCGCGCGCCGCTGTTTTTGCGGATGCGGTCACGCACCGTTTCCAGCGTATCGCCGGGGCGCTCTTGAAAACTAATTACAAAGCCCTTGCCCAAAAAGAAGCTGACTTGCTCAAGCTCCAGTTGGTCTTTTTTACCCTTTAAGAAGTGCGCCATCCGCGCAATCACGAATAGATTGCTATCAAAAGCCTCCATTTTGGGGCGGTTGCCGGTGTTCAAGACATCTTCCAGCGCCAGAATGTGCAAATCAAACGTTGTGCCGAAAGATTCAATAACGTCCTGCGCGCCCAGCCCCGTCACATCAATCCAGCTGACAGGAAATTTTTTGATATAGGCGGGAATATCAGCCACGTTCTCCAGCGTTTCTTCCACAAGATTATCGCGGTCATAAGCCATGATCTTGATAACCGGGCGGGGCGCATCCTCCGGCACGGCAATTGTGCCGGGCGCAAGGCCCAATGTGCGTGAACTAATCTTGTGCAGGCGTTTCGTGGTACGCGCCATGAAACAATCCCCCCTTAATGACGTGCGTCAAAGGTATATCAGCAAGAACAAAAAGGCAACATTTAAAAAATCAGGAGGCGCGGCGCAGGGGCTTGTACTTAATACGGTGCGGCTGTTCCGCGTCCTGCCCGTGGCGGCGCTTGTAATCCTTTTCGTAGTCTTCGTAGTTTCCTTCGAACCAGACCACTTGCGAGTCACCTTCGAATGCAAGGATATGCGTTGCGATACGGTCAAGGAACCAGCGGTCGTGCGAGATAATCACGGCACAGCCCGCATAGTTTTCCAAGGCCTCTTCCAGTGCTGCCAGCGTTTCTGTATCCAGATCGTTCGTCGGCTCATCGAGCAGCAAGAGGTTTGCAGGCGTTTTCAGCATTTTCGCCAAATGCACGCGGTTTCTTTCACCGCCTGACAACACGCCTACTTTTTTCTGCTGGTCCGGCCCACGGAAACCGAACGACCCGCAATAAGCGCGGCTGTTCATTTCACGCTTGCCGAGATAGAAAATATCATTCCCTTCGGAAATTTCTTCCCACACGGTTTTATTCGCATCCAGCGCATCACGGCTCTGGTTGACGTAGCCAAGCTCCACGGCATCGGCCACATCAACGCTGCCCTCATCCGGCTTTTCTTCACCGGTAATCATGCGGAACGTTGTTGTTTTACCCGCGCCGTTCGGGCCAATGACGCCCACAACGCCGCCGGGCGGCAGTTTAAATGTAAGGTCCTCGATCAAGAGGCGGTCTTCAAAACCTTTGCTGACCCCCTTGAAATCGACCACGTTCTGGCCAAGGCGTGGCGGCACGGGAATAATGATCTGCGCCGTGCGCGTCTTTTCGTGCTTTTCCGCTTCGGAGACAAGGTTTTCGTAGGCGGTAATCCGCGCTTTTGATTTGGCCTGCCGCGCTTTGGGCGATTGCCGCACCCATTCCAGTTCGCGGGAGAGAGTTTTTTGCCGTGCTTCCTGCTCGCGCCCTTCCTGTGCCAAGCGTTTCGATTTCTTTTCAAGATAGGCGGAATAGTTGCCCTCGTACGGAATGCCCTGCCCACGGTCAAGCTCCAAAATCCAACCCGTCACGTTATCAAGGAAGTAGCGATCGTGCGTCACCATCACAACCGTGCCTTTGTAATCCGCCAAATGACGCTGCAGCCAGCCCACGGTTTCGGCATCAAGGTGGTTCGTCGGTTCGTCAAGCAGCAACAGGTCCGGCTTTTCAAGCAGCAAACGGCAGAGCGCGACGCGGCGGCGCTCACCACCCGACAGATGCGTGACCTTTGAATCACCCGGCGGGCAACGCAGGGCATCCATGGCAATTTCCAGTGTGCGCTCAAGGTTCCAGCCGTCGACAGCCTCGATCTGTGTTTGCAACTCGCCCTGTTCGGCCATCAGCGCGTCATAGTCCGCGCCCTCTTCGGAAAATTTATCGGTGATGGCGTTATAGCGATCGAGAAGGTCTTTGGTTTCCTTCATCGCCTCCATCACGTTTTCAAGAACGGTCAGGTTTTCATCAAGCTGCGGTTCCTGCGGCAAATAACCGACGCGCGCGCCTTCGGCCGCCCAAGCCTCACCCTGATAATCACCTTCCATCCCCGCCATGATTTTCAGCAGTGTTGATTTACCCGCACCGTTCGGGCCCAATACGCCGATCTTCGCGCCCGGCAGGAAGCTGAGGTAAATGTTCTCCAATACCTTCTTCCCGCCCGGCCATGCCTTGGATAGGTCTTTCATCACATAGACGTATTGGTATGCGGCCATTATCAAATCTCCTTGTTATGCTTATGGCATAAAGGTTCACGCACCAAAAATCAATGGCAGCGGCGTAAAAAGCCAATAATTCAGATATCAGGCGCGGTGGGTCAAGTAATGCAAATCAGCAAAACCGCCGCAAAAGCGGACACATATCCCGCGATCTTTTCATGTTTCTCAACAGATGCTGACAGGCCACGCAATTTCTCTGTCCATTTTTCGCCCAAAAGCCCTTGGTGCCGCTCTATAACCTTGTCCAGCACATGGGGCAAGGCAAGGACGGAAATCAAAAGCCCGGTGCCGACAAAAACAAAGAACGGCACCAGCACGAAACGCAGGGTATAGCCAATGCCGATATAGCGCATGGCAATGGCGTAACCCGCAGGCGGCGTGGTGGTGAGCGCGACCAAAAGCGCCAGTGCGACAGCCGCCAAGCCGTAGTAAAACGCCGTAAGGGTCAGTGCATCAATATTATCGTTGATCTTGTTCGACAGATTGGCCAGCCAGCCCGGCGCTTGCTCCATGTTCTTCGCAATATACAGCAATGCAAACATGACGGTGTAAAACAGGGATGCAAGGAAAAGAAGACTCGATAAAATCATGGCCATACTCCGGCGGAAAAGGGGATGACCCATATTCCAGCACGGATATCAGGGCTTTGCAAGCACCGACCGCTTTATTCAAACGTGGCACGGATTTCTGCGGCTAAAAGTTTTGCGTATTGCTGGTCCTGCGCATTCGGGTTTTTGGCGATATAGTCATCTAGCGCTGTCAGTGCCTGTTTGTGCTGGCCCACCTTCACATAAAGAACAGCTTTGTCAAAAAGCGTGCGGTACTCACCGGGGCCCAGCGCCTCCATGGTTTCGATGACCAATATGGCCTGCGCATATTCCTCGGTCTCGATCAGCCGGGCTTTTAAGTTGTTTTGCAGGCGGATCAGTGCATCGCGGGACGTCACGGTTTCATAGTATTCATGGGCCAGTTCCGCCTTTTTTCCGGCGATGGATTTTAAAAGCTGGCGCAATTGCGCGGCGTCTTTTTCTTCGCCGCCCGCGAACGGGTCCAAAATCAGCCTCTCCCCTTCGTGCTCCAGCCGCACAAGGAAATGACCGGGGAAATTCAGGCCCTCGACCTGCCACCCCAATGCATGCCCCACAATCAGATACAAAAGTCCCAACGCAACAGGCAGGCCCCTGCGCCGTTCGATCACGCGGATCATATTCCCATTTTCAAGATCATCGTAATTGGCGTTATCGCCTTTGTATTCCAGCCTGTCATGAAGCACGGTCCGCAGAACACCCGCCCTCAGCGCCGCCGTATCCTTTGCGCCCGCATCCAGCCTGTGCCGCCATGTCTCGCGCACATCGTTTTTTATGCGAGCAAGGTGCTGACGGTAACGATCAATATGCACGCCCGGCAGAAAAACCAGCGCCAAAGCCAGCGCCGCTTCCCCCACGTCAAGCACGTCATCGTCCAACATGCCTGCGTATCTAAGATACTGCAGCGCTTCGTCCGGCGTTTCAAAACTGTAAAGATCGTCTTCCGCTGTCATGCGGATATATCTTTATCCGGCGGAGGGCGTTGTCGGCTCCAAAACGCCGGGCGGCGTTTCACCGCGTAGGCGCACATAGCTGACAACGTTTTTAACACTGCGCGTGTTCCGCGCAAGGCCCAACACATGGGTCAGCTCCGCATTATCCTGCGCGATGCCCATTAAATACACCGTACCGTTGACGGTTTCGATGTTGTAATTAATCGATTGCACTTTTTTATCGAACACAAATTGCGTTTTCAAATTACTGCTGATCCATGCATCACCGACATAACCTGTCACGCCGCCGCCTTCGTCAACGGCAATCTCGTTAATCACCTGTCTAACGCCCTCGGCCTGCCAGGCAAGGCGCACGGCTTCCACGCGCATATCCGCTGTGGGTACAGAGCCTGCGACCAATACACGGCCTTCCTTTACCGTTAAATTCAGCTTTCTATACATCTCACCGCTATGGCTGAGCCACAAATCAGAAACCTTCAAGTGAATGGCTTTATCGGTCACGGCGGTTTTAAGGCCACCTTCCTGCGCGGCAGCAATGCCGATGCCCGCGCCAATACCTGCCGCCGCCGTGACGGGCGTGCAGCCCGAAAGCCCTACAAAGGCAATAACCGCAACCGCAGCCGTGATGATGTTTTTCATGTGTTCCCCTTTTATCTTTTTATGCCGCGTCCCAAGCGTTCTCGATATGCTGCGGTAACCCGCTGCGCGCAAAAACAATCGCGTCAAACCGCATATCCATATCAGCATACTGCGGATGCGCCTGCAGGTAAAGCGTGGCCGCAGTCACAACACGTTTTTGGTTACGCGCATCAATCGACTCTCCGGCCTCTGCCGTTGTCTTTCGTTTTTTCACTTCCACGAAAACAAGAACGCCGCCGCGTTTTGCAACAATGTCGATTTCCCCCTGCGGGGTTTTAAAGCGCCGGGCCAAAATGCCATAGCCCTTTACCCGCAACAGCGTTTCGGCCATCGCCTCGGCGGCAAGGCCGGTTTGGTACGCGGTTTTAGGGGCAAGGCAGGTCATAACACCAGCATAGGCGTAAAAGCCCTGTTGGTAAATAAATCAATGATATGGGTATCTTAGACTGACCGACACACGACTTTACATAGCGCCTTGACGGTTCATTATACGTATTGTAAGGTCTTGACGGCTGCAAAATGACAAAAAAGGATCAATTCTTTGAAAAGACAGCAAGATAAAGAAAAAGGCTGCCAGTTGATAGAAGAGCTCAGGAAAAAAGCAGGGAACTGTGACATCGCCCTGTGCCGCCGCCTGATAAATGAGGGCGCGGATGTGCGCATGAAAGACTGGCTTAATGATACGGCGCTGGCACTTGCAGCAGAAGAAGGCCATGCCGATATCATCCGCCCGCTGATTGACGCGGGTGCCGACATTGACATGCAAATGGGTGATAACCGCTGGACAGCACTGATAGAGGCGGCGTGGCGCGGACACACCGCCACAGTCTTGACCCTTATTCACTGCGGCGCAAAACTTGATATACAGGAAAAAAGCGGGGGCTGGACAGCGTTGATGCTTGCCACCATGAACAACCACACAAATATTGTTCAGGCCCTTATCGCAGCCGGAGCGGATACAACACTAAAAGACAAAAAGAAACGAACAGCGTACGACATTGCGACACAGCATGACTATCACGCGCCCGCTGAAATATTGCGTATCCAGCATGTGAAACAAACTTTCAGCGCCGCCGCAAAGGCCGGAACGCCCCGCGCCCGCAAAATCTGGCGTGCGCCCAAGACGTAGACCTGCAAAACATGAAAGTTCCTTCTCCCTTTGGGAGAGGGGGGAAGTGTCTTCATTAAAAAAACGAAACCGCCCGCCCGGTGATTCGGGCTGGCGGTATCAAGGGATCCGGCTTTTCTATTGTTTTTATTGGTTTGCGGGCGCTTCAAACATGGCCGGAGCCGCAATCCGGCCTGTATATTGCCCATAATATTTGATTATGTCAAGAAAAAAGTGTCAGCGATTATATACAGGTGTTTCCCGCCCCTGTGCGGATGACAAACCGCCCAGCAAGCGCATGAACGCCGCACCTGCATCATCATGCATGCCGCTGCCAAAACCTGATGTGGGGCCATGATAGGTATCAATCGCGGCCCCCATATAATCATGCCAGAGCCGCGCAGGATAACTGCCGCCCGTAATATGCGGCATGGGGCTGTTATCGTCATTGCCCATCCAGATGCCTGTCACCAGCTTATCCGTATAGCCAATGAACCATGCATCACGGTAATCCTGCGATGTGCCGGTTTTTCCGACAACATGGCCCTTGCGCAATTGCGCGGCCTGCCCTGTGCCCCGCGCCACGACCTGCTGCAACATGCCATCAAGCTTTTGAAGGTCATAGGCAGAAAACAGTTGCGGATAAATGCCTGTGCCACGGCTATAGATAATATTTCCTGCCGCATCCTCAATCTCGGTAATCGCATAGGGCCAGATGGCATGACCGCCATTGCTGAAAACGGCATAGGCGTTTGTTAGTTCCAAAAGATTAACTTCGCTCACCCCCAGACCCGCCGCCAGTTCCGGGCGAATATCCGATGCGATACCGGCGCGGCCCGCCACATCCAAAAGCGGCGCTATGCCCGTATGTTCCAAAAGCCGTATGGTCGCCGTATTCAATGAAAGCGCCAATGCGTCCGTCAGCGTCACGACATCATGATACTTCCCCGCATAGTTTTCAGGTCTGTATTGTCCTTTGGTAAAGGGCGCATCCAGAATTTTGTCACGCGGATGAAAGCTTGCCTCCAACGCGGCCAGAAAAACAAAGGGCTTAAAGGCCGACCCCGGTTGCCGCTGCGCTTGCGTTGCGCGGTTAAACTGGCTTTTTGTGTAATCGCGCCCGCCGATCATGGCCAGCACCGCGCCGTCTTTTGCCAGCGTCACCAATGCGCCCTGTTCCGCGCGGCGATCTTCGGGCATATCGGCAAAGACAGCGGCATATTTTTCTTCGGCCAGAATTTGCAGCGCCGGGTCAAACGTCGTTTTCACCGTTATATCCCCACCGGAGGCCGTGACGTAATCATCAAGGCGGTTAATCACCCAATCAGAAAAATAGCGGTTCAACCCGCCTGTTTCCGCGCCCGCAAGGCGAATGGCGGGCTTTTTTGTAATGGCCGCCGCCGCATCGGCATCCAAATGCCCCGTATCGCGCATGACCCGTATCACAGTCAAGGCGCGGGCTTGTGCTTTTTCGGGGCTGGACGAGGGGGAATAACGTGAAGGCGCCTTTAAAAGCCCTGCCAAAATAGCAGATTCCCAAACCGTCAGGTTTTTGGCCGAAACGCCAAAATAAACCTGCGCCGCCGCATCAATACCGTAAGCACCCGAACCATAGTAAACGCGGTTGAGATAGGCTGCCAGAATATCATCTTTGGTGAACTTATAGTCTATATACAACGCCAGCAAAGCTTCCTGCACCTTGCGGCGAATGGTCTTATCGGGCGTCAGGAACAAGTTTTTGGCAAGCTGCTGCGTGATTGTCGAGCCGCCCTGCACCCAGCGCCGTGCCTTTACATTCACCCACATGGCGCGGGCAAGGCCAATGGGGTCAATGCCAAAATGGCTGTAAAAACGCCTATCTTCAATCGCGACGACCGCGCCCGGCACATAGTTTGGCAACCCTGGCAAGGATACGGCGCTACCCTTCATGCCGCCATACCGCGCCACCAACGATCCAT
>JAPPOU010000037.1 GCA_028817795.1 Alphaproteobacteria bacterium | reverse complement strand
TGTTGTGCCTGAAATTTTAAAGCGTGGGGGGGAGTGGTTTGCCTCTATCGGGCGCGAAAAAACCCGGGGCACGAAAGTCTATTGTATTTCCGGCCATGTCAATAACCCTTGCAACGTTGAAGATGCGCTGGGCACGCCGATGAAGGAAATCATCGAAAAGCATGGCGGCGGTGTGCGCGGTGGCTGGGATAATCTTTTGGCCGTTATTCCGGGCGGCGCATCGACGCCGTTATTGCCCAAGGATATTTGCGAAACCGTTCTCATGGATTTTGACAGCCTGAAGGCGGAAAATTCCAGCCTTGGCACGGCGGGGCTGATTGTGATGGATAAATCGACCGATATTGTTTACGCCATTTGCCGTCTGGCGCGGTTCTATTGGCACGAAAGTTGCGGCCAGTGCACGCCCTGCCGCGAAGGCACGGGGTGGATGTACCGCATTTTGCAGCGCATGGTGCGTGGTGAAGCCGAACTGAACGAAATTGACATGCTGTTGGATATCGGCACCGAGATCGAGGGCAATACCATCTGCGCCCACGGCGATGCCTCCACCTGGCCCATCAAAGGCCTCGTCCGCCACTTCCGCCCGGAAATGGAACGGCGGATACATGAGTATCGGAAGAGGTTGGTGGCGTGATGGAGAACGTTGCAAGAACTTCATACATAGCGAATAATCTCATGGATCGTACTATGGGGGTGCTTTCACTTGCTTTGGTCGCATCAATTGCGTGTAGTCTGGTGGTTTTGCTGTTGTTGCCCGCAGAGGTAGAAGGTGAGGGCTACATTATTGGCTGGCCCTTTCTATTTTTGGGAAGTTTCGCTTACGGTATAGGCGTTGCGCTCTCTCATAACGTGTTTTTTAGAGGGTTGGCATTTGTTACTCGGTCCAAAAGTTTGTCCGTGTATTTAGCTTCAGTTTTACCTCTGCCTTTATATTTTTTATTCAAGGCATACCATACGCCTTTTTTTGACATTTGGTTTGCGTTTCTTTTGCTGGCGCAGCCTTTTCTTTTTGGCTTTTTGCGCTGGAAATGCAGGGGGTTCTTCCTTAGTGCTGAGATGGATGTGAAAGAGGTGGCTCATGCCTAAACTCACCATAGACGGAATGGAAATTACGGTTGAACCCGGCACGTCGATTTTACAGGCGGCGGAGCAGTTGGGGATCGAGGTGCCGCGTTTTTGCTATCACGATAAACTTTCCGTGCCCGCGAACTGCCGCATGTGTCTGGTCGAGGCGGAAAAAGCGCCCAAGCTGATTGCCAGTTGCGCCATGCCCTGCGCCGATGACATGAATATTTCCACCAAGTCCGACCGCGTGAAAGCGGCGCGGCAGGGCGTGATGGAAATGCTGTTGATTAACCACCCGCTTGACTGCCCCATTTGCGACCAAGGGGGCGAATGTGATTTGCAGGATCAGGCCATGGCCTACGGCTATGACCGCTCGCGCTATGAAGAAGAAAAGCGTGCAGTGAAAGATAAAGAGCTTGGCCCGCTGATTAAAACCGTCATGACCCGCTGCATCCACTGCACCCGCTGCGTGCGTTTTGGCGATGAAATTGCGGGTGTTGAGGAAATGGGTGTGATTGGCCGTGGTGAACATCTTGAAATCGGCACCTATATCGAACAATCCATTACATCAGAATTGTCGGGCAACCTGATCGATGTCTGCCCCGTTGGCGCATTGACCAGCAAGCCCTATGCCTTTACGGCGCGGCCTTGGGAGCTGACGAAAACAGAAAGCATTGATGTGCTGGATGGTGTGGGATCGAACATCCGTATTGATACGCGGGGCGGCGCGGTGTTGCGCATCCTGCCCCGCCTGAACGAGGATGTGAACGAGGAATGGATTTCCGACAAAACCCGCTTTGCGTGGGATGGCCTGAAAAACCAGCGCCTTGACCGCCCGTATATAAAGGTCAATGGCCGCCACCAACCCGCGACATGGGAAGAGGCGTTTACGCTAATTGCCGAAAAAATCAAAAAGGCTGATAAGATCGGCGCGGTCTCCGGCACTTTGGCAGATTGCGAAGCTATTATTGCGTTGAAAGACCTGATGGACAGTATTGGCTCAAAACAATACGAATGCCGCCAGCGTGTCGCGCAGTTTGATGCAACTGTTCCTGCAGGCTGGCGTTTCAATACGACGATTGCGGGTATTGAGCAAGCCGATGCCATTTTACTGGTGGGCACAAACCCCCGCACGGAAGCTGCCATTATTAACGCCCGCATTCGCAAAACATGGCTGGCCAACCGCATTAAAATTGGCGTTATTGGCCCGGAAATGGATTTGAATTATCCGGTCAAATATCTTGGCGATACGCCGTCGGTTTTGGAAGAGCTGGCGGCGGGCAAGGGTGCCTTTGCTGAGGTGCTGAAAAACGCGCAAAACCCCATGGTGGTTTTGGGCACGGGCATGTTGCGCCGTCACGATGGTATGGCATTGCAGGCGCTGGTGCGCAAGATTGCCGAAAAGTACAACATGGTGCGTGACGACTGGAACGGTTATAACATGCTGGCGAACTCAACCGGCGTGATGAACGGTTTGGAACTGGGTTTTTCCGGTGGCGATATCCACACCATTTTGCAGTCTGATGTTGTGTATCTGCTGGGTGCGGATGAAATGGCGGTTTCTGAAATTGGCTTTAATTCTTTCGTGATTTACCAAGGGCACCATGGCGATGCGGGCGCGGCGCGGGCAGATGTGATTTTACCGGGCGCGGCCTATACCGAGAAAAATGCAACCTATGTGAATACCGAAGGCCGCCCGCAACATACGCGGCTGGCTGTGTTCCCGCCCGGCGATGCGCGGGAAGACTGGAAAATTATTCGCGCCCTGTCGGAAGTGATGGGTAAAACGCTGCCATACAACACGCTGGCCGAGGTGCGCGGGCGGATGGCGCAGCAAAGCCCTGTTTTTGAGAAAATAGGCGCGGTTATTCCTGTGGAATGGGCGGCGTTTGGCAAGGACGGCAAGTGCGATCCCGCACCTTTTGTATTGCCGGTTACGGATTTCTACCAGACGGACCCGATTACGCGGGCATCGAACGTCATGAAAAAATGCAGTGCTGCTTTCGTACAGGGTGCGTCAGATAAAAAGGCGGTGGTGAATGGCTGAACTCTGGACCATGTATGGTATGCCTCTTGCCATCATCGTGGGCAAGATTTTGCTGATCGTTGGCCCGCTTTTGGGGGCTATGGCGTACCTGACCTATGCCGAAAGAAAAGTTATGGCCGCGATGCAAATGCGGCAAGGCCCCATGGTTGTCGGCCCCTTTGGTCTGCTGCAGCCGTTGGCAGATGGTCTGAAACTATTGGGCAAGGAAACCATTATTCCCTCAGGCGCGAACAAATTTGTTTTTGTGTTGGCGCCGATGCTTACGTTCGCGCTTAGCCTTGTTGCATGGGCTGTGATCCCCGTGAATGCGGGATGGGTGCTGGCCGATATTAATGTGGGTATTTTGTACCTGTTCGCTATTTCGTCGTTGGGTGTTTACGGCATTTTGATGGCAGGCTGGGCGTCGAACTCGCGTTATGCCTTTTTGGGTGGTTTACGCTCGGCAGCGCAGATGGTGTCTTACGAAGTGTCCATTGGTCTTGTGATTGTCACGGTTTTGTTGGCGACAGGGTCCTTAAACTTGACTGAGATCGTGATGGCGGAAAGACCGCTTTGGGTGACGGCATTATTGTTCCCCATGTTTGTGATTTTTGTGATTTCTGCGCTGGCTGAAACCAACCGCGCCCCGTTTGACCTGCCGGAAGGCGAATCGGAGCTGGTGGGTGGTTATAACGTTGAATATTCATCCATGACATTTGCCCTGTTCTTTTTGGGCGAATATATGAACATGATTTTGATGGCCGCCATGACGACAATTTTGTTCCTTGGCGGCTGGCGCGTACCGTTTGATATTGCTTTCCTTGAATTCGTGCCGGGCTTTGTCTGGTTTGCGGCAAAGGTGGCCTTTGTTCTCTTTATATTTTTGTGGTCACGCGCCACGCTGCCGCGTTACCGGTATGACCAGTTGATGCGGCTGGGGTGGAAGGTGTTTTTGCCGTTCAGCCTGTTGTGGGTTTTGGTCGTGGCAGGCGCGTTGATCTATGGCGGCGGATTGCCTCCGGCGACAGTGGAGGTGATTCATGTCATTCCTTGATAAAACAGCACGTAGCTTTCTTTTGGCCGAACTGGTCAAGGGGTTCATGCTGACGTTTAAATATTTCTTTAAGCCAAAAGTCACGTTGAACTATCCGTTTGAAAAGGGGCCTTTAAGCCCACGCTTTCGTGGCGAGCACGCCCTGCGCCGCTACCCGAATGGCGAGGAGCGCTGCATTGCGTGTAAATTGTGCGAGGCGATTTGCCCCGCGCAGGCTATCACGATTGAGGCCGAACCGCGTGACGATGGCAGCCGCCGGACCACGCGCTATGACATTGACATGATTAAATGCATTTATTGCGGTTTGTGCCAGGAAGCCTGCCCGGTGGATGCGATTGTACAAGGCCCGAATTTTGAATTCGCGACCGAAACGCGGGAAGAGCTGTATTACAACAAAGAAAAGCTGCTGGATAACGGCGACAGGTGGGAAGCCCAGATCGCCGCCAATATCGAAGCGGATGCGGAGTACAGGTAATATGATCGAGGCCCTTTTCTTCTACGTTTTCTCGACCGTGCTTGTTTTGAGCGCGATGATGGTGATTTCGGCCAAAAACCCCGTGCACGCTGTGTTATATTTGATCCTGTCATTTTTTAACGCGGCAGGCTTGTTCGTGATGCTGGGCGCGGAATTGATCGCCATGATTTTGGTGATCGTTTATGTCGGCGCGGTGGCGGTGTTGTTCCTCTTCGTTGTCATGATGCTGGATATTGATTTCACAAGGCTGCGTGACGAGGCGCAAAAGCACGCCATGGTCGGGGCGATAACGGGCGGCGTTTTACTGGGCGAACTGGCATGGGTTTATAGCCAGTGGATGGGCGCGCGCGATGCTTTGGCCCGTGCCGCGCAAACGGCACCGCAAGCAACAAAGGGCCTGACCAATGCACATGCATTGGGGCAGTTGCTGTATACGCATTATGCTTACCTCTTTCAGGTATCGGGGCTGATCCTGCTGGTTGCCATGATTGGCGCGATTACCTTGACACTGCGTTCACGTCCCGGCGTGCGCAAGCAGGTGATAAGCCATCAGCTTGATCGTAATCCGGCAGATGTCGTGAAAATAGAAAAAATTGAAACAGGGGCAGGCGTATCATGACAGAATTGTCTCACATCGGAATCAGCCATTTTCTGACGCTGTCGGCCATTCTTTTTACGCTGGGCGTATTTGGCATTTTCCGCAACCGCCGCAACGTGATTGTTATTTTGATGTCGGTCGAGCTGATTTTGCTGTCGGTGACCATGAACATGGTGACGTTTTCCGCGTATCTGAACGATTTGACGGGGCAGGTGTTTTCTATGTTTATCCTGACGGTCGCGGCGGCAGAGGCGGCGATTGGTCTTGCCATACTTGTTGTATTCTTCCGGAACCGTGGTTCAATCGCGGTCGAGGATATCAGCGCATTGAAGGGATAGGAAAAGCATGGAACATATTGCCGTTTTATCTCCGCTTCTCGGTGCCCTGATCGCCGGTTTGTTTGGCCGCCAGATTGGCGATGGTGCCAGCAAGTTTGTGACCTGCGGGTTGATGACGGTTGCCGCAATCGCTTCGGTTATCCTGTTTGGCAGCGTATGCGGGGCCAATGGCGAAGCCCGCCCGGTGATTGACCTGTTCACGTGGATTGCCTCTGGCGATCTAAAGGTTGCATGGTCACTGCGGTTTGATGAACTGGCGGCGGTAATGGTGCTGGTCGTGAACCTTGTGTCTTGCGCCGTGCATTATTATTCCATTGGTTATATGAGCCATGACAAAGCGCAAAGCCGCTTTATGGCTTATTTAAGCCTCTTTACCTTTGCGATGCTGATGCTGGTCACATCAAATAACCTTGTGCAATTGTTCTTTGGTTGGGAAGGGGTTGGTCTGGCATCATACCTGCTGATCGGCTTTTGGAACCACAAAGACAGCGCCAATGACGCGGCAATGAAAGCTTTTGTCGTCAACCGCGTGGGTGACTTTGGCCTGGCGCTCGGCATTTTTGCAACCTTTGCCCTGTTCGGCTCCCTTGATTTCGACATGATATTTGGTGCTGTGGAGATTATGGGCGGCGTGACGGTGCAATTTTTGGGCATGTCCGTTCATGCCATCAGCTTGATCTGTGGTTTGCTGTTTATTGGCGCGATGGGTAAATCGGCGCAGCTGGGCCTGCATGTCTGGCTGCCCGATGCGATGGAGGGGCCAACCCCCGTTTCCGCCCTGATCCACGCGGCCACAATGGTAACGGCGGGCGTCTTTTTGGTGGCGCGGATGTCGCCCTTGTACGAAATGGCGCCGGACGTGCGGGTGTTTATCACTATTGTGGGCGCGTTGACAGCGCTTGTGGCCGCGACGATTGCGCTGACGCAGTTTGATATCAAGCGCGTGATTGCCTATTCGACGATGAGCCAGCTTGGTTATATGTTCTTTGCACTGGGTGTTTCGGCCTATAGCGCGGCCATGTTCCACTTGTTTACGCATGCGTTCTTCAAGGCGCTTTTGTTCCTTGGCGCGGGTTCAGTTATTCATGCGCTGTCGGGAGAACAGGATATGCGGCGCATGGGCGGCATTTGGAAGCTAATTCCCTCAACCTATATGATGATGTGGATCGGTAATTTAGCTTTGGCGGGTATTCCTTTCTTTGCAGGGTATTATTCCAAAGACCTTATTCTTGAAGCGGCCTATGCCTCGGCAGCGCCGTGGAGTGCTTTTGCGTTTTGGTGCGGATGCGTTGCGGCGCTGTTGACGGCGTTTTATTCGTGGCGCTTGCTGTTCATGACATTCCACGGCAAGCCAAAGTCAGATGAAAAAGTCATGGCGCATGTTCATGAATCTCCCATGGTCATGATGTTGCCTTTGGCTGGTTTGGCTGTGGGGGCCGTGATGGCCGGCTGGGTCGGGTATGATATTTTCACAGGCGAGTACCGCGATGCGTTCTGGGGCGAGTCATTAAAAGTATTTGCAGAGAATGACTCTGTTCTTGCCGCACACCATGTGGCCACATGGGTCAAGGTGTTGCCGATCGGCCTTGCTGCGGCAGGTATTTTGTTGGCTTATATCTGTTATATGCGTGCACGTCATATGCCTGCGGTTATGGCAGCGACATTCAGCCTGACGCATGATTTACTGCAAAACAAATGGTATTTCGATGAAATATACCAGTCACTCATTGTATCGCCGCTAAAATCTTTGGGCCGCAAGCTGTGGAAAACAGGCGATGTTGCCGTAATTGACGGCATGGGGCCGGATGCCTTGGCCAGCGCTGTTGTGGATGCATCGGGTCATGCGGGGCGTATGCAGACGGGCTATGTGTACAATTATGCCTTTGCCATGCTGATTGGTGTTGTTGTGATCGTATCTATGTTTGTGTTAGGGGCGCTCAGTTAAGGAGCTGTTGTTATTATGTTGCACTTTCCGCTTTTGTCTCTCATCACGTTCCTGCCGTTGGTAGGCGTGTTGTGCTTGATGTTCGTCAAGGGAGATGAAGAAATAGTAGCGCGTAATGCGCGTGCCACAGCTTTGCTGACATCGGGCTTTACTTTCATTTTGTCCCTTTACATGTACATACTGTTCGATAAGACATCGGCTGATTTCCAGTTCCTTGAAAAACGGGACTGGTTGCCCGGTTTGAACGTTTCTTACCGCATGGGCGTTGACGGCATTTCGGTATTTTTCCTGCTTTTGTCCACGTTTTTAACGCCGCTGTGTATTTTGGCAAGCTGGAATACAATTAAAACCCGTGTCAAGGAATACATGATCGCCTTCCTTTTGCTGGAAACGATGATGGTGGGCATGTTCTGTGCGCTTGATCTGGTGCTGTTCTACGTCTTTTTCGAGGGTGTATTGCTGCCAATGTTTATTATCATTGGTGTTTGGGGCGGGTCGCGGCGCGTTTATGCCTCGTTCAAGTTTTTCCTGTATACGTTGTTGGGGTCGGTATTGATGCTGGTCGCCATTCTGGCGCTGTATAGGCAATTCGGTACGTCAGATATTTATACCCTGACGCAGCAAGTTGTGGACCCCGCGTTGCAAAAATGGTTATGGCTGGCGTTTTTTGCGTCTTTTGCCGTCAAGGTGCCGATGTGGCCTGTGCATACGTGGTTGCCAGATGCGCACGTAGAAGCCCCGACGGCAGGCTCCGTTATTCTGGCCGGTGTCTTGTTGAAGATGGGCGGGTACGGGCTTTTGCGGTTGTCTATCCCTATTTTTCCAGAGGCCTCGCAGTTCTTTGCGCCGATGGTATTTTACCTGAA
>JAPPOU010000110.1 GCA_028817795.1 Alphaproteobacteria bacterium | reverse complement strand
CATTAATATTATGTTAATATCTTACTATAGGTTAAAAAAGTCTTAAAAGAGGGCGCAAACGGGGGTAAATACTATGCTTATGAGTCAGATCAATTTCAGACGTACAGATTTCGTCGCGGGGCAGCAGTCAGAGTCCCTGTCCGCCGATAAAAAGCTGGTTATTGCCATTGATGGCCCTGCTGCCAGTGGCAAGGGCACGCTGGCCCGCCGTTTGGCAGAGCGTCTGGGCTTTGCTTATCTTGAAACGGGCGCGTTGTATCGCGCGGTTGCATTGGCCACGCTGGAAATTGGCGGCGATCCCACGCAGTTCAAAGATGTTGCCCCTGCATTAGAGATTATCAAGCGCAATTTGACGCCGGAGCTTTTGGAAAACGCAGCCCTGCGTACGCCGGAAGTGTCTGCGGCATCATCGCAAGTGGCGGCCCTGCCGGAAGTGCGCGAGGCTTTGCGCAACTACCAACGCGCTTTTGCCCTGACCCCGCCCGAAGGCTTTGGCGGCGCTGTTTTGGATGGCCGCGATATTGGCACGGTTGTGTGCCCCGATGCGGATATCAAGCTTTTTGTGACCGCGACCCCGGAAGTGCGCGCGCAGCGGCGCTATGCCGAAAGCAAGCAGGCCTGTGATGGCTTGACGTTGGAAAAGGTTGCAGCCGACATAAAAGCGCGTGATGCCCGCGATGCGGCCCGTAAAACGTCGCCCATGCGGGCGGCGGAAGATGCCTATGTGCTGGATACGACCAGCCTGTCGATCCCCGAAGTGCTGGAAGAAACGATGGCGGTGATCCGCTCGAAGTTTTTAGAGCGGACGGCGGCGCGGGTCAGCGCGTAATTTCGGCCGGAAAAGCCTGATTTTACAAGATTTATCCCATTTTCACGTTGACTTTTTACCGAAAACGCCGTATTCAGGGCGTGCGTTTGAAGGCGCGGGCGCCGTTTGGGCAGCTTTTGAACGCTATTTAAATCGAAAGAGAGAACTAAAACATCATGGCAAAATCAGCCGCACTTAAATCAGACCTGTCCGTGCAGGAAATCACGGGAGAGAAAATCAGCTTTGAAGATATGTTGAACGAAAGCTTCGGCGAGACGACAGACGTCGTCGGCTCCGTTGTCGAGGGCACGGTCGTTGCCGTTGACGATGAATGCGTCACCGTTGACGTGGGCCTGAAATCCGAAGGCCGCATTCCGCTGCGCGAATTTGGCGCGGCCGGTGCACGTTCAGAAATCAAACCCGGCGACAAGGTCGAGGTTTTTGTCGAGCGTCTTGAAAACAAGAACGGCGAAACGGGCTTGTCCCGCGAAAAAGCGCGCCGCGAGGAATCATGGGCGCAGATCGAGAAAATGCACAAGGCCGAGGAGCATGTCACCGGCATTATCTTTGGCCGGGTCAAGGGCGGTTTTACGGTCGACCTGTCGGGCGCTGTTGCGTTTCTGCCGGGATCGCAGGTGGATATCCGCCCTGTGCGCGATGTCACCCCGCTGTTCGGCACGCCGCAGCCTTTCATGGTTTTGAAAATGGATCGTTCACGCGGCAACATCGTCGTATCGCGCAGGGCGGTTCTGGAAGAATCCCGCGCCGAAGCGCGTTCCGAGCTTGTTTCAAACCTGAAAGAAGGTCAGGAATTGCAGGGCGTGGTCAAGAACATCACCGATTACGGCGCGTTTATCGACCTTGGCGGTGTTGACGGCCTGTTGCACGTCACGGATATTTCGTGGAAGCGCATCAACCACCCGTCGGAAGTTCTGTCCGTTGGCCAGACGATCAATGTCAAAATTATCCGCTTCAACGAAGAAAGCCAGCGCATCAGCCTTGGCATGAAGCAGATGGAAGGCGATCCATGGCAGGATGTCGAAAGCAAGTTCGCGCCGGGCCAGAGATATACGGGCCAGGTCACGAACATTACAGACTACGGTGCCTTCGTTGAATTGGGCGACGGCGTTGAAGGTCTGGTGCATGTATCCGAGATGTCATGGACGAAGAAGAACGTCCACCCCGGCAAGATCGTTGCAACCTCGCAAGAGGTTGAGGTGATGGTGCTGGACATCGACATGAACAAGCGCCGCATCTCGCTGGGCCTGAAACAGTGCACGGACAACCCGTGGAACAAGTTCCAGGAAACGCACAAGGCGGGCGACATTATCGAGGGCGAAATCCGCAACATCACGGAATTCGGTCTGTTTGTCGGCCTTGACGAGCAAATCGACGGCATGGTGCACATGTCTGACTTGTCGTGGGAAGAAGCTGGCGAAGAAGCCATTAAGAGCCACAACAAGGGCGATACGCTGAAAGTGAAGATCCTTGAGATCGACGCGGAAAAAGAGCGTGTATCGCTGGGCGTCAAGCAGCTTGAAAAAGATCCGTCACCGGATTCCATGGGCGAGTTTGCCAAGGGCAATGTTGTGACCTGCACGGTATCTGCGATTACCGACAAGGGAATCGAGGTGAGCGTGGGCGACAACGTGACAGGCTTCATTAAGAAAGGCGACCTGTCCCGCGAGCGTTCCGAGCAGCGCCCCGACCGTTTCGCGGTTGGCGAGAAAGTCGATGCGAAAGTCATTAAGCAAGATCGCGGCGGGCGCAAGCTTGACTTGTCGATCAAGGCTCGCGAAATTGACGAGGATAAGGCCGCGATGGCGGAGTACGGTTCATCCGACTCCGGTGAATCGTTGGGCGACATCCTTGGCGCGGCGCTGAAGCAAAAAGGCGACAAGCCGGCGGATGAGTAATCTCTTCCGGCATGTTCCGAAAAAAAGCCCCGGCATCAACCGGGGCTTTTTTTCTTGAATTTCCAGCTGTATTGGTGAAAATGGGCCAGATTTTATAGGCTCATGTTAAGGAGAAGCGCGCATGGAAATGGCAGACGTACAAAAACACATCCCCACATCGGCGGCAGATATTTCTGCAATTCCCGCTGTCTTGGGTGAGTATATCAGCATTTACGGGCTGAAAATCCTTGGCGCATTGGCCATTTTTCTGGTGGGAAAATGGGTTGTCGGCCTTGGCGTGCGCTTTGTGCAGCGTTTGATGGAAAAGGCGGGTGTTGATAAAACGCTTCGGTCATTTGGCGGAAACATTTTGCATGCGCTGGGGCTTGCCGTTGTGATTCTGGCCGTGCTGGGGCAGGTCGGCGTGCAGACGGCATCGCTTGTTGCCGTTCTTGGTGCGGCAGGTTTGGCTGTCGGCTTGGCGCTGCAGGGTTCGCTGTCGAATTTTGCGGCAGGCGTTATGATTATCCTGTTCCGTCCTTTCCGCGTGGGTGATTACATCGAAGCGGCCAGTGTCGCAGGTTCGGTGCATGACCTCAGCATTTTTACGACTACATTGACGACGCCTGATAACAAAACGGTGATTGTGCCCAACGCGAATATTACGTCTAGCAATATCATTAACTACAGCGCGCAAGAGCGCCGTCGCGTGGATCTGGTCTTTGGCATTGGTTATGGCGATGATATCAAAAAAGCCAAGGAGATTTTGACGCGCCTTGTCAAGGAAGACCCGCGTGTTTTGGCAGAACCGGAGCCGGTGATTGCTGTGGCCGAATTGGGTGACAGCAGCGTGAATTTCTGGGTGCGTCCATGGGTGAAGACATCTGACTTCTGGCCGTTCAAGTTTGAAATTGTCGAAAAGGTCAAACTGGCCTTTGATGCCGAGGGCGTGACCATCCCGTTCCCGCAGCGTGACGTGCATCTGCATGCATCAGAACAGGTGATAAGCATGCTGGAGAAGAAGAAAGCCGCCTGATTTAAATACGTAAAAGAAAGCTTGTTTCTTTATTCTAATGTTCAGCAGAATAAAAATTCTGTTTAGCGGGGATATTGGGATATTTCATTTCATTTTGTGTGGACCTGTTTGCCCCTACCCCTTAAAATAAGACGGGTTCAGGCAGGAAAGCAGGTATGTATACGCTTCCGTTTAATCAAAAGGCATTCAAGCCGGGCGCGGGTATTGACGTGCCGCTCAATGACGCAGGACAAACAGCGCTGCACCTTGCGGTGATAGAGGGCGATTTTGAGGAAGCCCGCCGCATGATTCGTGGTGGCGCGCGCGTTAATGCGCAAGATAAATCCGGGCGCACGCCATTGTTTTATGCCGCGAAAGAGGCTGATCCTAAAACGCTATCCCTCTTGTTGAATAACGGGGCGACCTTTCGCGTGCTGGACAAAGAAGGCCGCACGCCTTTGTTGCATGCGCTTCAATCGCGGGCGTCTGTAGCGCAGCTTGAACGGCTTTTGGCGTGTGGTGCGACGCTGGATTTTCCCAGTGCGGAGGGGCGGACGATTGTGCACTTTGCCGCGCAAGACAAGCGCGCAGATTTAATTCCATGGCTTTTGGAAAAAGGCATTTCATTAAGGCGGCGGGATGATAGCGGAATGACGGCAGCGCATGTCGCCGTGCAGGAAAGAGATATGGATTTCCTGACAGCCCTGCACAAGGCGGATGGCGGACTGAATGCCAAAGATGACGATTTAGAGACGCCTTTGCATCATGCGGCGCAGGCGGGTGATGATGGCATGGTTGCGTTCCTTTTAAAATCTGCAGACGTGCGGCGCGGTGTAAATGCGTCAAGCTCCATGAGTGATGGATATACGCCGCTGCTGGCTGCTGTGAGCGGCGATCATATGCAGTGCGCGCGCCTTTTGATGGCAGCGGGAGCCGACCCGAATGTCGTGGATCACAGGGGGCGGCACAGTCTTTTTATTGCTGCCGAAAACGGAAATGCGGAGATGGTGCGTTTTCTGGCAGAAAACGGCGCGGATGTGAGCAAGGCACCTGTTTTGGTGCGTGATGGGGCCACTGTTTTGCACCGGACCAGTCAGAAATCGTTTGAACGCATTGCGCCTATTTTGTTTCGCCATGGCGCAAGCCTGAACGTCACGGATGCAAACGGGCAAACGCCCTTGCATCGCGCGGCATCCATTTTGGATGAAGACCGGATGGATATTTTGATTAAGGCCGGTGCGAATGTAGAGATATGTGATAAGGAGGGCATGCGCCCCTTGGATGTTGTGAGCCAGCACGCGCAATATAGAGTGGGGTTGAGCGCTGTCATGTTTTTGTTACAGGCCGGTGCCAGCCCGGATATGTCTTCTGACCCTGCGGCGAATTTGGCGCCACTGCACTATGCGACGGTGGGGGGGAGCCTGGATGTTATTCAGCTTCTCTTGCAAAAAGGCGCAGACGTGGATGCGCGCACGCGCACGCGCCAGAAATTAAGCGCGCTTCACATTGCCGTCATGCAAGGCAATCATTCCGCGATGCGCATGCTCTTGCGTGCGGGCGCGGATATCAACGCAAAGGATGCGCAAGGGAAAACAGCCCTACACCATGCCGTAACACAGCATCGTACGGATATGTTTATGAGTTTATCACGGTATCCGGGGATATACGCCAGTGCGCGGGATAATGAAGGGCGGTTGCCGTTGCATCATGCCGTTATTTATGACCATGGCGCGGTGGCATCTGTATTGTTGCGGGCCGGGAACGATCCTTATGCAACGGATAACTACGGTTATACGTCTATGCATTATGCCGCGACGCGCAGCGTTGAAATGCTCAAGCGCATCAATGATGCCGCTCCCATATCTCGAAAGGGCGGGTGGGATATGGCGACATCGCGGACCGGGGAGACATTATTGCATATCGCGGCGCGGACCGGTGCGAGGGAAACGATTGTATGGTTGGCAGAGCAGGGGGCGAATCCCTTCTTGCGGGATAATGAAGGCAGAACGCCTCTGGACAAGGCGCTTATGCATGGGCATGATCGGGCAGCAGAGATTCTGGAGCGGGTGATGGCGCAGCAGAAAAAACCGCCTGCGTTCAAGCCGCCTGCACCTTGATAACCGAGCCGGGTGTTTTTTATGACGAGATATATGGCGTTTCTTTTTTGCGCAGCACTGTGTTGCGCGTCCTTTGATACGGGGGTGGCGCAAATGCGGCATTTTGTCGTGGAAAACGACAAAAAAGTGGAAAAAGAGGTGGAGGCACCGGATGATGCAGATATACCGCCCTTAAAAAAGCATGACGTTACAAGTGTTGAATCTTGTTTTGCGCGTTTTAGCAAAAAAGAGATCATGGATATGCGGCGCAATTTTGCCTGGCCCTATAAAGAATGCCAGCGTCGTTTGGAGGTTTTAGAGAAAAAGGACGCAGAAAAGAAAGAAAAGCAGGTAAAAGAGAGTAAAAATGAAAAGCAAGATGATAATAAAAAAGGGGAGTGAAAGAATAATGCGTATAGGGATTCTAACGGTGATGGTGGTTGTTTTTGCGATGGGGGGCGCAGCTTTTGCGCAAAATAATACTGGTTTCTCGCCTGATGGTGCTTATCATGGCCGCATTGGCGGGCCGCAAAAGCCTGTTCAACCGGCTGCGCCTGTGCCTCAGGTGCAAGAACAGCAACCCGTTACCGCTACGCCGGTTGTGCCGGTTGTGACTGCAGCGCCTGTGTCAACACCAGCAGAGGAAGAGGCGCCAGAAGATCAATGCGCGGCATTTATGGGGCATATGGACGTTTATACCGCCTGTCAGGACCGCATGATGAAAATACAGCGTATGCGCAGCGCGCAAGACCGCCGCCGCCCGAAAAAAGTGCCCCCTCCTGTTGCGACAGAAGCTGCGACCGTGGAAAAAAAGCAACATGTTGAGGAGCCGGCAGCACAGATGTCCAAAGAATCTGTAGAGAAAATGGAAGCTGGCGTGAAAGAAGAAAAGACAAATGAAATGAAGGACAAGAAAGATAATACGCCACGTGGAACCCTTCCTTTCGTGCCCGCGACAGCAGGGTAGGAAAAAAAAGTTCTTGACGTTCGGGGGCGATCTTTGGTAAAAAAGAATCATGCTCGCGAAGTGTAGTTGGGCAAGATAACAAAAAACGCAGGTTAAACGCCTGCGTTTTTTGTTTTTATTTTCTTTTTTTGGAATCACAGCATGACGAAATCGAAAACGCCCCGTGGCCGGAAACCGGCCCGTGGAAAAAAGACGACTGCGCAAAAAAGCCTGAAAAATAAGGAAGATATTGACCTTCGCAGGGCTGTGAATGCGTTGTTGCTGATTGAGGCTTTAGAGCAGCATGTGCTGGGCGAAAAGGAAATGACGGCAACGCAAGTGAGCGCGGCGTTGGCGCTTTTGAAAAAAACGCTGCCGGATATTTCCGCGCCGCCCGCGCTGCGTGATGCGGGAGCGGCGGAAACGCCGCATGAAGACGCGCTGGACGCGCTGGAATAAATGGAAGGGCGCGAGCACGTCATCCGTCTTCGGCTGAAGACGGATTTTTTACATTACGCTGAAAAATGCCTGAAAGTGCGGGCGAAAGAAGGGCGCATTGTGCCCTTTCGTTTAAATGCCGCGCAAAAGCACATTCATGCCGCGCTGGAACAGCAGATGGCTGAAGAGGGGCGCGTGCGTGCATTGATTTTAAAAGGCCGCCAGCAGGGGTGTTCGACCTATGTCGAGGGACGGTTTTACTGGAAGGTGACGCACCAAAAAGGCGTGCGGGCCTTTATTTTAACGCATCTGGATGACGCAACGCGCAACATATACGAAATTGCGCGGCGTTTTCATGACAACTGCCCGCCGCTGGTCCGGCCGCATACGTCGCTGTCCAACAGGCGGGCTTTGGTGTTCGACCGGCTGGATTCAGGTTATCTTGTGGGCACAGCCAGGTCCGATGGGGTCGGCCGGTCGAATACTTTGCAGTATTTTCATGGCTCGGAGGTGGCGTTCTGGCCGAATGGCGAAAACCATATTGCAGGCATTATGCAGGCCGTGCCGGATATTGACGGTACGGAGGTGATACTGGAGAGCACGTCGGCCGGTGCGGGCGGCGCGTTTTATAAAATGTGCCAGGAGGCGATGCGCGGCAAATCGACATATCGCTTTATTTTCGTGCCGTGGTTCTGGCAGCCGGAATACAGGAAAGCGCCGCCGGTGGATTTTCTGGCGACGGAAGAAGAATTGGCGTTGCAGGATGAACACGGCCTTGATGAGGCGCAGCTTTACTGGCGGCGCATGAAGGTTTTGGAACTGGGCAGTGTCTGGACGTTTCGCCGCGAATATCCGGCAACGCCCGAAGAGGCTTTTGCCGCCGATATGCCGGGCGCGTTGTGGCGGCGCGATATTATCCACCGTAACCGCTGCGACAAAGCGGACGTGCCGGAGATGAAACGTATCGTGATTGCAATTGATCCTGCCGTATCATCGCATAAAGGCAGTGATGAAACAGGTATTATTGTGGCGGGTCTAGGTACAGACGGGCGCGGATATGTTTTGGAGGACTTGAGCGGTAAATATACGCCTGCTGAATGGGCTTCAAGAGCCATTCGCGCTTATTACACGCATAGCGCAGACCGTATCGTGGCCGAGGTGAACCAGGGCGGCGATATGGTGGAGCATACGTTGCGTACGTTTGACCCAAACGTATCGTTTAAAGCCGTGCATGCAAGCCGTGGAAAAGTTGCAAGGGCCGAGCCTGTTGCGGCGCTGGATGAACAGGGGCGCATTCATCACGCGGGTTTTTTTAGCGCGTTGGAAGATGAAATGTGTCGCTTTCACGCAAGCGACCCCGCCAGCGGCGGAAAAAGCCCTGACCGCGTGGATGCGCGGGTTTGGGCGATGACGGAATTGATGCTGACACGCCACATGCCGCAAGGTCCCGTGGTTTGGAGCGGCTGAGTTTTTTTTTGACATCAAGTAACGGAGTGCTGACATGGGATTGAAAGACCACATGCGTGGATGGTTCACGCGCGAAGAAAAAAGCAGCCGCACCGCGCCATTGCTGGTGCAGTTCGGGGCGCGCCAGCCGCGCTTCACGCCGCGTGAATACGGGCAATTGGCGGCGGAAGCGTACCAGAAAAATGTGATTGCGTATCGCGCCATACGGCTGGTGAGCCAAAATGCGGCGATGGTGCCGTGGATTGTCTATAAGGGCAAGAAGAAGCTGGAAGATCACCCGCTGGCGGCATTGTTGCGCCGCCCGAACCCGATGCAGGGTGGCGCTGAATTATTTGGCGCGATTTACGGCTTTCACCTGATTGCGGGGAACAGTTATATCGAGGCTGTTGGGCCGGAGGGCGTGGCACCGCGTGAATTGTGGACACTCAGGCCCGACCGGATGCGCGTTGTGCCGGGAACGTCCGGCGTGCCGGAGGGGTATCGCTATCAGGTTGGCGGAAAGCATGTCGATTACCCTGTGGATTCGTTAACGGGGCAAGGGCGCTGCCTGCATGTTAAAAGTTTTCATCCACTGGATGACTGGTACGGGATGAGTCCCCTGGAAGCGGCGGCGTTCTCGATTGACCAGCATAACGATGCGGCTAAGTGGAATGCGGCGTTGCTGCAATCATCTGGCAAGCCATCGGGCGCGTTGGTTTACCGCCCGCCGCATCCTGACAGTCCTGATGTTCTCACGCAGGAGCAAAGGCAGGCGTTAAAAGACGAGCTGGAGAATTTTTACACGGGCGCTGCCAATGCGGGCCGTCCACTGGTATTGGAGGGCGGGCTTGACTGGCGTGAAATGTCGCTCTCGCCCAAGGATATGGACTGGCTTTCGGGCAAGGATGTCTCGGCGCGGGAAATTGCGCTGGCCTTTCATGTGCCGCCGCAGTTGATTGGTATTGAGGGATCGCTGACGTTTTCAAATATGGAGCAGGCGCGGCTGGCATTGTATGACGATGCGGTCTTGCCGATGCTGGATCATTTCAAAGACGAATTGAACAACTGGCTGGCCCCCATGTTTGGGGACGATATTACGATTGGCTATGATCCTGATGCAATTGACGCGCTGGCGCCGCGGCGGGAACGTATCTGGTCACGCATTTCGGCGGCAGATTTCATGACGATGGAAGAAAAGCGCGAGGCGCTGGGATTGGACCGTGTGCCGAAAAAGGGCGATACGCATGATGCCGGTTGAGGATTTGCTGGCCTTGGCACCGGATATGTTTCTGGTACAGGAAATTGAAGAAGAGATTGCCCCCATTCCGGTTTTGCTGGCGCAGTTGGCGGGCGATAGGTGGCGCGTGTCTGATCTGGTGTCTTTGGTGCATATGATGCGGGCGCGATCTGGCACGGAACAAGATTATAGCGCATTGGGTGCAGAGATGATGCGCAGTGGTATGGAGAGCTTTCGTACAGCCGCGCTGGTTTTTTTAACAAAAGTGATGACATAGGTGAAAAGCATGACAATGACGCATTTTGATGTGCCGTTGGAGTTAAAGTTTGTGGCGGATACGGACGTTTTTGAGGGATATGCCTCTGTCTTTAACGTGACGGATAATGCGAATGACATGATTGTAAAGGGCGCGTTCCAAAAAAGCCTTGCCGCGCACCGCGATACGGGCCGATTGCCGCCCTTGTTGTGGCAGCACGATGCAAAACAGCCTATTGGCGCATGGCGGCAGATGTATGAAGACGAGCACGGCCTGTATGTTGAAGGACAGTTGTTTACAAGCGATATCCCGCGTGCCAAGGAAGCCTATAGGCTGTTGCGCGAAAATGTCGTGACGGGATTGTCAATTGGATACAAGGCCCGTGAATCACACCGTGATGCAAAAACAGGCACGCGTGTTTTAAGCGAGATTGATTTGCTGGAAGTATCGCTGGTGACATTCCCTGCCAATGAAATGGCGCGGGTTTCCGCGATGAAATCGGCACTGGACAGCGGGCACCTGCCTGCACCCAAGGAATTTGAGGCGTTCCTGCGTGATGCAGGATTCAGCCGCAAACAGGCCAAGACCGTGATGGCGCTTGGCTATAAATCCCTTCAGCCGCGGGATGCGGAGGAAAGGGGCGATGACGCGCTGGCCGCGATACAGGAGCTTGCGCGCAAACTCTACGCACTTTCCCAAATGTAACAATACCGAAAGGAACGACACATGACTGACGATATCCATTCTGCGGTCTATGACCTGGGCCGCGCGTTCGAGTCTTTCAAGGACGCGAACGATCAAAGGCTTGCCGAAATTTCCCGCAAGGGATCGGCGGACCCGCTGACAGAAATGAAAGTGAACCGCCTGAATGCGGAAATCACCCGCGCACAGGACGTGGCCGACACGGCAAAGCGCAGGCTTGACCGCATTGAAACCGCGATGTCCCGCGCGCCATCTGGACCTGCCGATGAATACAAGGAAGCGCAGATTTTTGCAGCCGAGCGCAAGCATCATTATAACGGTGATGTCGATATGGGCACGTATCGCAATTATAAATCCGCGTTCAAGCATTACTTGCGCAAAAACAACGCAGGTTCGGGCGTGGACGAGATAAAGGCGCTGTCTGCAGGGTCTGACCCTGATGGCGGCTATGCGGTAACGCCGGATATGTCGGGCCGCATTGTCTCGCTAATCCGCGAAACGTCGCCCTTGCGAAAGGTGGCAAACGTGGTGACGATCGGCACGGACGCGCTGGAGGGCGTGAACGATCTGAATGAAGCCACAAGCGGCTGGGTGGGTGAAACCGAAGCCCGTACGGAAACAGCCGCGCCGCAGATCGGCGAATGGCGCATTCCGGTCCACGAGCAATATGCGGAGCCGCGCGCGACGCAAAAGCTTTTGGATGATGCGATGTTTGATGTGGAGGGATATCTCTCCTTAAAAATCGCGGAACGGCTGGCGCGGATGGAAAACACGGCTTTCATCACCGGCAACGGCGTGAAAAAGCCGCGTGGTTTTCTGACCTATGCGGCGGGTACGCCTTCGGCTTCGGCATTCAGCGTGATCGAGCAGATTCCATCTGGCGGTACGGGCGCGTTTGCTTCGGAAGATCCGGGTGATGCCTTGATTAACCTTGTCTATAGCTTGAAAGCGCCATATCGCGAGCGTGCCGTCTTTATGATGCGCCGTTCGACGCTGGCGGAAATCCGCAAGCTGAAGGATGACCAGGATAACTACCTGTGGCAGCCGGACTTCCAGCTGCGGCAGGGCGGCACGCTTTTAGGCTTTAACGTGGTTGAAGCCGAGGATATGCCGGCCATGGCGGCAGATAGTTTGTCCATCGCCTTTGGTGATTTCCATGCGGGCTACCAGATTGTGGACCGCCAAGGCATCCGTATCTTGCGCGATAGCTATACCGCCAAGCCTTACGTCAAGTTCTATACGACGAAGCGCGTGGGCGGTGATGTTGTCAACTTTGAAGCGATCAAGCTGATGAAGTTCGCAACGTCGTAAATTGCGCAACCCCCGCAGGCCCTGCCCCATGAAAGCTCCCCTGATGCACACGCAAAGGGGCGGGGCCTGCCTCCCCTATTCATGAAAGAAAGGACTATGAACCATGCATGATATTGTAAGTAACCTTGGTATCGCACAGGTGCTGGCACCGCAGACGATTCAGGCCTCAGCCCTTGATAGCGGCGATATCGATACGCAGGGCACGGAAACGCTGGCGGTTGCTATCCTTGTCGGTGAAATTGCCGATACGCTGGATGCATCGAACCGTATCGATTTGACAATCGAACACGCTGATGATGACGGCACGGGATCACCCGGCAGTTATTCAGATTGCACGGACGATGACGTTTTGAACTTCACGAGCCTCAGCTCTGGCGTTTTTGAGAGCGTTGATGACGCGGCGAAAGAAAACAAGCGCCATGTGATCGGCTATCGTGGCGGCAAGCGTTTTGTGAAGGTCACGGCAACGCCCGTATCGCTTGCGACCGGCGGGCCTGTGGCCATGATGGCGCTGACGGGCAACCTTGCCCAGAAACCGGCTGATAACAGCTAAACCCATAAAGGGGGAGGGTTTTTATATCCTCCCCCCGCTTTTTTCAAGATTCACAAAAACGGGATGACCGGCATGTCTTATAAACTGGAAACCACAACGCCCCCTGCGGCGGAACCTTTGTCGCTGTCGGCGGTTAAGGCGCATGTGCGGGTCGATCACGATGATGATGACAGCGTACTGACGGATTTAATAGCGCTGGCCCGCACGATTTGCGAAGATTATACAGGCCGTGCGCTGATAACGCGGAGTTACAGCCTGTGGCTGGATGTCTGGCCGCAAACCTCCAAGGCTCTGGCCTGGTGGGATGGGGCGCGTGATGGCGTGTGGCCGGTGGATATGCAGCGGGCGTTTTCACTGCCCATGCCGCCCCTTGCCGCTGTTGCGTCGATAGAAATTTATGCCGCAGATGATTCAAATGCGGCATTTGATAGCGGGAATTACCATGCGGATACGGCGGCAACGCCGGGTCGCATCGTTTTGGCAGAGGGCGCTACGCCGCCGCTGCCGGGGCGCCGTGTGAATGGCATAGAAGTACGTTATACGGCAGGTTATGGCGCGACGGGCGCGGATGTGCCCAGCCCCTTAAAGCAGGGCATGTTGCAGCTGATTGCGCATTTTTACGATCATCGGGGTGATGACTATACGGCGGCGTTGCGTGCGTCGGGCGCGGCGGCTTTGTTCCAGCCTTACAGGGTGGCAGGGCTATGACGGTGGGCGATATGCGGTACAGGATCACACTGCAGGAATCGGTGATGACACCAGATGGTGGCGGTGGATTTTCGCAAGCGTGGCAGGATATTTCTGAAACGCCGGAGGTTTATGCGGCTGTTGAGCAGCTCTCGGTGGCCGAGATATTTCGCTACCGGCAGATTATGTCACGCGTGACGCATCGTTTTGTTATTCGTTATCGCGCTGATGTGACGGCAGGCATGCGTATTGTGCATGATGGTGTGTCACATGATATTGCCGCCATTGTGGACCGTGACGGGATGAAACGAAAATTGGAAATACTGGCCGTTAAGGTTTAGGTGTTTCTGTCAGGTCTTTTTGCTGGTTTGGTTTGGGCAGGGCTTCTGCGGATGGCAGGGGGCCAAGGCCCCCCGGCTCTGTAGGTGTAAAATCAGCGACAAGTTTTTTTGTGGCAGTGATATCAATGCCACGCAACTGGCCGCCCACGCCTTCAGCCATTTCCTGTGCGGCACGGCGTATTTTGGGGTCATCCGCTGTTTGGTGGGCGAGGAGGAACCATTTATACGCCTGTGGCAGATTGGCATGGAATGCGGTTTTGCCCGTTTTGTCGCCATGCATATAAGTGATTGCGGTTAAGAACATGCCGCGCGCGTCGCCCAGTTTTGCGGCACGTTCGAACCAGACATTGGCAAGGTGCGTATTTTGCTGGAGGCCCAGCCCGCTTTGCGCCATGGCCCCCATGGCGATAACGGCTTCAACATGGTCTTGCGCGGCGGCTTTTATATAGTGCTCGACGGCACGCGTGGGGTCTTTGATGACGCCGTTGCCGTCGTTGTACATGTGGCCAAGGATGACAAGCGCGCGCGGGTCGCCCTTTTCGGCAAGGGGGCGCAGTTCGGTGATGGCGCGGATCCAGTCCTTGTTTTCATAGGCGCGGCGACCGATTTCGAAATCGGCCCATGCCGGGACGGCAAGGATGCAGAATAAAGCGAGAAAAGCGAATAGACGGTACAGCATACCAGCTCCTTTGATCGTTGCGGTATCAATCTAGGATATCAGGAAGGGAATGACAATGACGGCTCATGCTCTATGGGATGTGCAGGCGGCGGTGCATGGCGTGCTGGCAGCGGATACAGCGTTGACAACGCAGCTTGCCAGTGGCGCAAACAGTGTGTGCGATCATGTACCGCAGGATCACTCTTTTCCCTATATATCTTTTGGGGAGATGCGCTTGACAGCGGAAGAGACGCAAGGTTTTTCCGGAATGGAAACGGTCATGGCTATAGAGGCTTATAGCCGGGCCGCAGGTGGCAAGGAGCTGGAACATATATTGGCCGCCGTGCATGCCGCGTTGGACGATGCCAGTTTTGTCGTGACGGGGCAAACGCTGGTGATGTGTCGCCATGTGGATACGGCTGTATCGGCGCCTGATGGAGATGTGCGGCGCGGCACAATCCGCTTTCGTATTGTAACAGAACCCTCATCATAAGGAGAGAGCCATGCCAAGCTTTAAGGGCCGTGATCTATTGCTGAAAATCGGTGACGGCGGTGATCCCGAAAATTTCACGACAATTGGCGCGGCCCGCACAGCGGCGATGACGCTGGATAACCGCCCGGTTGATGCAACGGCGATGGATGATAACGGCGTGCAGGCCTTTGCGGCGGATGCGGGGGTGCAGTCATTACAAATTCGCCTTGATGGATTGTTTAAAGATGCGGCGGCGGAAGAATCCCTGCGCGGCGCGGCTTTCGGGCGGGTGTCCGTTAATTACCAGTTGGTGTTTCCGAATGGCGATAGTTATGAAGCGGCGTTTGTTGTGCGGGATTATACGCGCGGCGGTACGCATGACGGGCTGGAAACATTTTCCGTGACATTGCTGCGCAGCGGTGGTGGCACGTATACGGCGGCTTGATGCGTGTGACATTATTGATGGCAGAAGCGTTGGCGCAGAGGGTGGATATGCGCGATCTTGCGCGGCGGATGCTGGCGCGGCAGGTACCACGCAAGGAGGCTGTGCTTCTTTTGCGCTATGTAGGTATACGCAAGCGGTTCAGGCCTTTGGCGCATATGGCATTGTTGTTGGGAGATATTCTGGCGCCATTGTCTCGCCTAGGGCTGTCCGGCAACACTGCGGATATGACGGATATCAGGAAATTTTTCCTAGGCGTGATGCGTTGGCCGCCGGAAAGCCTGTATACGGCATCGCTGGACGATTTGGCAGATGCTTATGAAGGGTTTTGCACTTTTCATGGGTTAAGGAGCACAGGAAAGCCATCTGTCCGTTTTTTGAAAGATATGATGCAACGTTTCCCCGATGCCAAGGAGGGTGAGGATGCCACGTTATAAGAACACAAGTTATTTCGACCAGCTTTTGGATGAAAGCCTGAAGCGAATTTCAAAAATATTGGAGCGGGAATTGGCAACCGCGATTAGCGATATTCTTTCACCACGTGGTGCGGATGCGGGTGGCAGTATTTTTATGCCCGATGGCATAATGCGTGGGGATAAAAGCACAACGGTGATCGTCAATAACAATGCGCCCGTCGGAGTTTCGGTGTCTGAAAGCCAGGATGCCATGGGGCAAAAACAGCTTGAGATTACAATTGACCAGATGGTGGCCAATGCATTGGTGCGTGGTCGCCAGACAACGGGTGTTTTGAATAGTTTGTTTAACGTCTGGCCCGGATTGTCGGGCCGTTAAGGAGGAAGAGGCATGACCACATGGCCTGCAACATTGCCCGCGCCCCTGTCCGGCAGGTTCCGCGAGGTGCCGGCAAATACGCTGGTGCGCACGAAAATGGACCAAGGCCCGGCAAAGCTGCGCCGCCGCACAACGGCGGGCGTGTCCGAAATGACGGCATCGTATTTATTGAGTGCTGCACAAACAACAGCGCTGGATGCGTTTTATAATGATACGACAGGTGGCGGCTCTGTGGCCTTTGACATGGCGCATCCGCGCAGTGGGGCGACAGTATCCTGCCGCTTTGTCAAGCCGCCGGAATACAGCGATGCCGGGAACGGGTATTTTTATGCACAGGTCGAGCTTGAGGTCATGCCATGAGCCGGAGTGTCTCCAGCTTAACGCAGCAGGCCATTCATGCGGCGGAAACGGACGAAGCGTTCTTTGTTTTATTGACGCTGGATCATGAAAGCCTTGCGGCCCCCATTCGCGTGACGAGCGATGCCGTGGATACCGTGAGCAATGGTGAAACTTATATCGCCTATCCGTTTTCCCTGTCGTTGCCGGATGACGATGACAGCCGCGCGCCGCGTGCGAGATTGGTGATTGATAACATTGACCGTCAGATTGTTTTGGCGGTGCGCAGTTTATTATCGGCGCCTGTGGCCACAATTCATATTGTACGGGCGGGCGATCCCGATACGGTGGAAGCCAGTTTTACGGATTTTAAATTGATTAACGTGACCTATGATGCCGAGGTGGTGGAAGGAGAGCTTTCGGTGGAGGATTTTACGACAGAGCCTTTTCCGGCCCATGTTTTTTCTCCCAGCCTGTTTCCGGGGTTGTTTTAGAGAAAAAGGCCTTGAAGAACTGATAAAAATCAGTAGGATGCACATCCGCCCTGTTCAATATATGGCAAGGCTGTTATAATATAACAATGAACCAATAACTGTTCAGACGAAGGGTGTGTGTCAATGAGCAGGGGCAAAGAGGTCCTTTTTACGTCTTTGGATATGATGGTCGCAGACCCGCGTGGCGGTGTTGCGGGCATGCAGCCTATTGCAGACAAGGCAAAGGCCGCCTATGCGAAAGCGGGTCCGAAAAGTCTTGATGCCTTTAATGGCTATGCAGCGAAAATTGAGGGTGCGAAAGCGCCAGCCGTACGCCGGGATTCTTCCCCCGGTATGACAACAAAGTAACACTTCAAACAAAGCGATATGATTTATGCCCGTTCCCATTTGGGCGGGGCATTACATCGGGCTGCCGTTCCGTGAGCACGGCCGCGACCGCGCCGGGCTGGATTGCTGGGGGCTGGTGCGGCTGGTGATGGCCGAGCAGTTCGGTCTTGCCCTGCCGTCTTTCGCCCAGAATTACAAAAGCACCATGGATTTAAAACCCATTGGCAGGTTGGTTGCGGCGGAAACGCAGAAATGGTCGCAGCTTTCCTCCGGTGAAGAAGATGCGGGGGATGTGGTTATTTTGCGCGTGCGCGGCGTGCCGCTGCACGTGGGGTTGGTGCTGGGGGACAGGCACATGCTGCATATCGAGCGCGGCATTAACAGCGCAATTGAAAGCTATGCGCGACCGCACTGGGCGGAACGCGTTTTTGGATTTTACAGGTATAACCCGTTCTTGCAGGAAGAAGGTGCATCCTATGGACTTACCTTTGAATAACGGTGTGCGCGTTACGATGGCGGCGCATCCTTTTGCGGTTGAGCGTATTGCAGAGGCTTTCCCCGAAGGAAAAACGGTTGCCGATATCATGGCGATTTTGCAGCCGGATGCCTTTTTGCGCCGCCATGCACACGTGTATCTGGATGGCCATTATGTGCCGCGTGAAAACTGGGCGCGACTGCGGCCCAAGGCGGGCACGTTATTGTCGGTCCGTGTCGTGCCCATGGGTGGCGGCGGGCAGGGCGGCAAGAACCCGTTGCGCACCATATTGACGCTGGCCATTATTGCCGCCAGCCCTGCGATTGGCGCAAGCTTAACGACGGCGCTGGGCAGTCTGGGGACGGCAAGCTTCATGGGCATGAGTGTTGGCCGTATTGTTACGGCGGGGGTGAGTCTTTTGGGGCGGCTGGCCCTGAACGCCTTGGCGCCGCCGGGCCGGGGGCGGTTTGCGGGCAACCAGAAAGAAAGCCCCACGTTATTTTTACAGGGTGCGCGCAATCAGGCCGTGCCGTTTTCGCGTATTCCACGTGTGCTGGGCAAGCACCGCATGGTGCCGCCGATGGGGGCGCTGCCCTATACCGAAACGGTGGGCGGCGACCAATATCTTCGGCTTTTATTTGTTTGGGGTTATGGGCCGCTGCATATTTCGGACCTGAAAATCGGGGAAACGCCGCTGTCTGATTTTGAAGGGGTCGAGATTGAAACGCGTGAAGGTTACGACGATGATGACCCTATAACGCTATACAGCAACGTTGTCGTGCAAAATGATTTGTCGGTGTCACTGACGCAGGCAGGTGGCTATACGACACGGACAACGGAAATCGATGCCGATGAGATATCGGTGGATATTACATTGCCGCGTGGGCTTGTAGAGTTTGCTGCCAATGGCGCAAAAACTGAAACGGATGTGCAGATCGAGGTGCAATATTCGCCCACCGGGATGAACCAGTGGAGTGTTGGCGCGACCAGCTATGATGCGGTTTCCGCACAGCAGGTGACTTGTACGCGGCCGTCTGCCTATGTTTTTAAAAATATTCCCTATGCCGTCACGCGCATTTATAGAGTGGTGATGGACCCGGCAACGGGGGCGGTGCAATTGATTTGGGGGCCTGATTTTAGAAACGGGCTGGATATTGGGTCTGCCGTTGCGCCGTCTGTGCCTGCGGGTAAAATTGCCATTGCGCAAATAGAGCGCAAGTCTGATGATGCAGCCGTTATTCCTGTCGGAAAAATTACGGATGAAAGACCTGCCGCATACTTTGGGGAACAGTTTGAGGACGCGGGCAATTTTGCGGCAACGCCTAATGTGTCGGCCGATCTTGTGGACATTGCGGCGGGGGGCTTGCGGTTTGATGGCCTTATCCTGACCGGGAGTCGTTCATCTGCGATCCGCAAGAATGTAACCTTTAAAGTGCCGCAGGGGCAGTATGACGTGCGGCTGCGACGCATCACGGCAGATGCCGTGGATGACAATACGTTTGATGAAACAGTGTGGACGGCGCTGCGGACCATTCGCTACGTCAACCCTGTGAATATGGATGGCGTTGCGGTAACGGCATTGCGGATTAAGGCGACCGACCAGCTTTCCGGCATTCTGGACCGTTTTAATGGCGTTGTGCATTCAATTCTTCCGGACTGGACAGGGACAGATTGGGTTGAGCAAGTGACATCAAACCCGGCATCGCTCTATCGCCATGTTTTGCAGGGCACGGCCAATGCGCGCCCGCTTTTAGATTCCCGTGTTGATATCACGCGCCTGCAAGACTGGCACGATGTCTGCGGGGATGCGGAACGGGAGTTTAACGCCGTTATTGACTATGACGTTTCAGTGCGCGAGGTTTTGTCGGATATTGCGGCGGCGGGCAGGGCTTCGCCCGCATTGGTTGACAGTAAATGGTCTGTTGTTGAGGATATGGCGCAAAGCGTTCCTGTGCAGCATTTCACGCCGCGTAATACATATGGTTTTCGGGGCGGCAAGGCCTTTGATGACATACCGCATGCGTTGCGCGTGCGCTTTATCAACCGCGACAAGGGGTGGATGCAAGACGAACGCCTTGTTTTCGATGACGGATACGATGCCGAAACGGCCATAAAGTATGAAACGCTGGAATTGCCGGGTATCACATCATCTGACCAGGCATGGCGGGATGGGCGGTATCATATTGCAACAGCGCGGCTGCGTCCGGAAACCTATAGCTTTCATGTGGATGTCGAGCATATTGTGTGCACGCGTGGCGATCTGGTCCGGTTTACGCATGATGTGCCTTTGTTTGGTCTTGCTGCGGCGCGGGTTAAGGCGCTGCAAACCAGCGGCGGAAATACGACAGGCGTCACGCTGGATGCGGATGTGACGATGGAAGCCGGTAAGTCATATGCCGTGCGCTTCAGAAAAACAGACGGGTCATCTGTTGTGGCGGCGCTGACAACGGCGGCGGGTACGGGGGATACGGTTGTTTTTGATACGCCTGTTGTAACAGCTTCCGGTCCTGCTGTTGGCGATCTGGCCATGTTTGGCGAAAGCGGCACGGAAAGCGTGGAGCTGGTTGTAAAGTCCATTATGCCGCAGGGCGATCTGGGCGCGAAAATCACTTGCGTCGATGCCGCGCCCGCCGTGCATACGGCGGATACGGGCAGTATTCCGGCACATAGCTCGCAAATTACCGTGCCGCCCGAAATGCAAAGACCGCCTGTGCCGGTGATTGTGAATATCCAGTCGGCAGATGAAGTGGTTGTGCGCGGGGCGGACAGGACCTTTGCCCCTGTGATCGTCATTTCCCTTGCGCCCACGGATTACGCGTTGCCGCTGGATGCGGATGTGCGCATTAAAACAGTGGATGAAACGGAATATTACCCTGCATCATTTACCTATGGCGGGAACCTGCTGACATTAAGCGGGTTGGTGGCGGGCACGTATTACGATGTCAGGATTTTTTACAAGAACCGCCACGGCGCAGCATCAGCGCCATTGTCGCTGACGAATTACAAGGTAGATGGCGTAACCGGCGTGCCGGGTGATGTGAATAATTTTATCATCAGCATGGTGGGCGCCACGGCGCAGCTTTCGTGGGATATGCCGGGGGATATTAACCTTGACCACTATATCGTGAAGTTCGCAAACAAGACATCCGGCGCGGGCTGGGCATCGTCGTTCGAGATTGGCAACCGCGTCAGCCGCACGGCAACGCACTTGAATGTGCCAGCGCAGATTGGCACGTGGCTGATAAAATCCGTCGATACGGAAGGGAGGGAGTGTGACAACGCCGCAGCTGTCGTGTCAACGATTGACAAAATTGACGGTTATACAGTCACGGTGACCGTAGATGAAGATGGTAATTTTTCAGGTGGCATGACAGCGGGGTCTACAGACGTTTTATATACGGCAGGTGGACGGCTGGAGCTGGATGGTGCACTTTCAGGAACATACTACTTTGAAGATGCGGTAGACCTTGGCGATATTTATGTGTCGCTTTTGTCCGCCAATATGGATGCCCTTGGCGTCAGCGAGGATAACTTGGTGGATGACTGGAGCAACGTCGATCTGGTCGAAGACTGGGAAGGCGCGCTGGATCCATCTGTCTGGGGCGCGCAATTACAGGTGCGTAGCACAAGTGATGATCCTGCTGGCAGCCCTGTCTGGACAGCGTGGAAGAATTTTACTGTTGGTGAATACAGCGCCCGTGCTTTTGAATTCCGTCTTTTGTTATCGGCGGCGGTTGAGGGAACGACCCCGTCTGTCGAGACCATGGAAATCAGCGTGGCCATGCTGAATTGGGCGCAGGGGCTGGATGATGTGACGTCTTCGTCTGCGGATGATCCTTCAACCGGTGTTGTGTATGGCCGGGAATTTTACAGCTATACCGCTGTCACTGTTACGCCCCACGATATGGAGACAGGCGATTATTATGAGGTGTCAAGTAAGGATGAAACCGGGTTCAGCATTCGTTTTTACAATGCATCGGATACGCGCATCACGCGCACGTTTGACTATATCGCGCAAGGCACAGGCAGAAAGGTGATAACATGACACAGGCTAATCCCATTATCGGCTCCGGCAAGACCGGTGTTGAATACCGCACGGAAGACAACAGCGGCAAACAGGCGCTTTTAAATCATCATAAAGGATCATCTGCGCCATCTTATGCCGAGGCGGGCATGTTGTGGCTGGATGATACGTCAACGCCATGGATTTTAAAGTTTTATGACGGCACGGACTGGATTGCCGTGACGCAGGTGGATGCGACAGCCAATACGGCAAAACCGTATTTCGGTTCCAGCGTTCTGGGGTTTACGCCTGCGGCATCTGATAATGCGGTGATGCGCTCTGACGGTACGGGTGGTGATACGCAGGGCAGCGGCGTTTTGATAGATGACAGCGATAACGTCAGCGGCATTACGGCCCTGACGGCGGAAGGTGATGCATTATTTGGCAATACTTCCGGCAATGGCGCACGGTTGGAAGTGTATGAATTTGACTATACGGCTTATAACGGTTCCGCGACTGATGGACAGATGGATGTAGGGGCGACCCTGTTGGTGAACAATCCTGCCGATAGTAATACTGCTATTGCGCAAATCGTATTGGCGCAGCGCGCGGATACGGGTGGATACAGCCGCATTGCCGTGACGGGCGGTGGCACGCAGGTGATGAAATTCGTAGTGGGTGATACGGAACGTGCAGCATTGAAAACAGGCTGGGTCGTGGGATCGCCCACGGGAGGCGATAAAGGGGCCGGTACAATTAATGCACAGGCCGTTTATGACGATAACACGCTTTTAACGTGTTATGTTGTTGAGGCATATCAGAACAATGCGGTGGATTTGTCGCTGTGGGATTCCTTTGCGCCGGATGGGCAGCAGCATTTCGGTGCGCATAAATTTGCAGCACGTATGGGAACGGACTATGACCCATTGGATATGGACAAGTTTTGGCAGCACGCACTTGATAAAGGCCACTTAACGGCGATGCCGAACCGAGATAATTTTAACCCTGATACGGGTATTTCAACAGGAGAGATTGCGCAGCGGCTGTGGGAAACAGTGGAAATACAGGCCGTGCATATCCAGCAACTGAATACCCGCACAAAAGCGCAGCAAGAGACGATTGATAATTTGTTGCAGCGTATTGAGGTTTTAGAGAGCACATGATCGACGCCAATGTGATCGCGCTGGTCACGCTTACATTTACACTAACGCTGCATTTGGTGGCGACGGTGTGGTGGGCGGCGTCACTGACGCGGCGCGTGGACCATATCGAGAAATGGATCGGCAATAACGCGCAGACGGCAGAACGCCTTGCGGCGCTGGAACAGCAGATCAGCAATCTTTCCGCCGGTATTGCGCGGATCGAGCATTACCTTCGGCAAACATCATAGGAAACAAGTATGCACAAGCTTATGCAGCCGCGTGGGATTAGGAACAATAATCCCGGCAATATCCGTTTGTCAAAAACGCGATGGAAGGGGCAGAAGGAAGAACAAGTTGATCGCGATTTTATTGAGTTTGAAACAGAGACAGATGGTTTGCGTGCCTTGTTCCGTCTTTTGCTAACCTATCACCTGAAATACGGGCTGGACACGGTGGAAAGCATTATCAACCGCTATGCCCCGCCGCGTGAAAACGCAACAGATCATTATATTTACAGTGTTGCGCGGTCTGTGGGGGTTAAGCGCAATGCGCTGCTCGACCTGACACAGCCCAAGACTATGGCGGCGGTGGCGCGGGCGATTGTGCGGCATGAAAATGGGCACCCGCCGGCAGGGGTGCCGGAATACTGGTATCCGCCAGAGATATATGCCGCCGCATTGGCACGGGTTTTCGGACAAGAAGGAGAAACAGCATGACTCAATGGATTTTATTTTTGCAGCAGCACGGGGCCGAGATATTGCAAGGCCTGTCTATGATTGTTGCAGGCGCGTCCGTTCTGGCAAATTTCACGAAGACGGATAAAGATGACAAGGCCTTGGGGTTTGCCAGCAAGACGGTTAATGCGCTTGCGGCGAATTTCTTTAAGCTGGGCAAGAAGTAATGACAGCGCTTTTGCTGATTTCTTTCCTTACGGCTTGCGTGACACTGGCCGCGTTTTTTTTATTCCGGCAGGCAAAAAAGGGAGGCGAGCGCAATGCGGTGCTGCGTGAAAAAGAACAAATTCTGGATGATGTGGCGCGGGCTAACAAAGTACGTGACAGGGTGCGTTCTGATCCTGATTATCGCGACAGGGTGCGCAAGGCACATACCCGTTCGTGATTATTGCCTGTTATACGTGCCGGTTCATACGGCGGTAGACGATACAGAGAACACGCGCCTGCAGAACGATGCCAATAACGCTGTTTTTACAGAGCTATGCAAGTATAGCAGGCATGGTGCATCATAACCTTTAACAAAAGACGTTCCATTTCGACTTGTCGCGCCCTCACGGCATAGTCGTGCACGGTTTGTCCGCGAAAGTCTTCGTGGAGAACATTGATACCGCTGCTAATCAAAAGCCCGGCCATACGCATGTCGCCCCTTGTAGCGGCAATGTGCAACAGGCTTTGCCCTGTGAGCTGGTCTGTCACATGTACATCCGCGCCCGCAGTCAGAAGCATTTGCGCAACATCATGATGCCCTTCCATCACGGCAAGGTAGAGTGCCGTATGGCCAAAGGGCAGTATGGCGGCATCAACCTCTGCCCCGCAGGCGAGTAAAAGGTCTGCCATATCCCCCTGACCAAAAAAGGCCGCTTCGTGTAGCGGCCTTTTTCCGTTTTCATCAGGCTGGTCGACCATGTGCCCTTCGGCAATCATCAGTTCGGCTGTCAGCACATCCCCTTCTTTTGCCAGTTCGTGCATCAGGCTGTGGCCTGTGCCATGTGCTTTTATCATCTTTGTAAAGGTATCGGGCTTGTCGATATTGAGGTTGTAAGCCCGTCGTCCGGTGGCAACGCTATCGGTGGCTGTCATGCTTCCCCCTTTCGGAAAATGAGGCGGCGACTAATCTATATCTTGTAGATATCCTAAGTATACACCACTAGATGATGTTGTACAGGCAAGCGCCCGCCCGCGTGTGAGGAACGGGTTTTAAAGGAGTGGTATGGCTCGCTTTTTTGGCGGCACCGTGTTTTTTCATAGGATAGAGGGAGTGGAGCGGATGATGGGATTCGAACCCACGACTTCAACCTTGGCAAGGTTGCGCTCTACCCCTGAGCTACATCCGCGACGCGTGGATGATTCTTACGGCCTTTTCGTGCCTGAGTCAAGGGGTTCGCATAAGTCTGTAAAGAACAGGAAAATCGGGGTGTTATGAGGCTTTTCGGGCTATTTTGGCCCGGTGAAATTGCTTTTGACAGGTGGTGTTGATGGTGTGGTGGTTTCCGGTGCGGAAGGGGCTGGGGCCTCCAAACGCCGTTCGGTTTCCTCGCGCAGTGCGTGAAAAGATTCGTTGGCAAGGGCACGCATAGATTTTGATGCATAGCCGTCTTCCCCCACAATATTATTCAGGAAGAATTTGCGTGCGCCATCCGTGCGTAGGTCCATGGGGATGCCCGCACTTTGTAGTTCGTCTGTAAACAGCGCACTCATTTTCACGTTCGATTCCATGCCTGCGCCACTGGAGGCATAAACATCGGCATCCGCGACGATGGCGGCCATCTGTGCCATGGCCGGGGTGGCGGCAAGGCCGTGAATTTCGGGGAATTTATTTTCAGGGTCGATTTTTGCCATATCGGGCGCTTCATCGTTCAGTGCTGCCTTGGCCGTGTTTTTAAGAACGGCGTGTGGGCCATCAGGGCTGGTGCCCAGAACAATCATATCAATTTTTTGTATGTCGTTTTGTTCCAGGCCAGCCGCTTCCAAAAGCGGGTGCATAGCGTCCAGAGATTTTTGTTCGTAGAAATAATGGTTTTCTTTGGGGTTTTTGCCGCCGTCGTGTTCAAGGTCGTGGCCAATAGCGGCAATCAGTGTGAGAGCCTGTTCCTGTTTTGTCAGCGGTACGGCATCAGGGTGCTCCATGTCACACATATCATTATTGGCTTTTAGGGCGGTTGCCGTAACGGCGGCAACATCCATGTAGTGATGCTTGCTGTGATAGTCCGGCTCTGCGGCGGCTTTTGTTTCGGCGCGCATCGCGACGAGTAATAAGGCCTTATATTCCGGTGTTTCTTGTTCAAGGCCAAGTTGTTCCGCGTGGTGTACGGCAAGTGCCGGCATGCTGGGACGACCTGTTTCGCGGTATTGTTCAACGTGGATGTCGGTAAAGGTTTGCGCGGTTTCAAAGGCATCGTTGCCTGCTTGGAAAAAAACGCCGCCGTTCTGCTCAAAGCTGCGATCCATTTGGGTGACGCTGTCCAGCGTGGCCTTTAGCTCTGCATCACCGCCAAAAAGGTCCGCGCTGCCTTCCGTATCCTGCAGCACTCTGAGCACTTCGTGCGCGACGATTTCCGATGCTGATGGTGCCGTGCCCATGTTTTACATGCCCCTTTGGCTTTTCATTATTGTCAGGAAGACGGCTTCGAGCCTTTGGGCCTCCACGCGCGTGGATTCGGGCAGCGCCTCCCATTGCTCACGCAGCGCCAAAGTGCTTTCGGCCATGGCTTTGACATCACCTTTTGTGACAGCCTTCTTGAATTGTTTTATACATTCTTGTGGTGGTTTTTGCGCAACCATATTTGTTCTCTTTTTCTCTACAGAGTTTGTCTTTATTTTATATGAAAAATATTAACACTTGATTAACGCGTGTTCATGAATAAAACAGGCAAAAAAAACGGGCGAAGGGGTGTTCACGCCCTTCGCCCGTCCAACCTCTTCTTCCGATAGGGAACGGAAAGAAGAAAAACGGTTATGTGCCGTTCTTACAAGTCAAAGTCCTGCGGACCTTTCTTGTTGAAGGTGGTTTTGTTCTGGCGGTCTTCTGCCAGTTTTTCCTGCACGATTTCGGCAGCAGCAATTTGGAAGCCGGACAGGGCCTGACGTGCCGAGAATGCGTTGCCGTCATTGGCGATTTGGCCAAACGTATCGCTGGCCGCTTTGCCGATGCCGTGCACGATGCCAGCAACAGCCTGCGGGGAGGGCAGCTTGCCGACGATGTCATGCATTTGCTTGGCCACGCGCTCAGGCGTGATTTCGCGTGTCAAGGCGCCGGCTTGCTCGGCAATGGCGTCTGTCGGCAGGTTGTCTGCCAGCTCGCGCAGGACCTCGGCCGTGTTGGCAGGGTCGCCGGAACGGATTTGGTCAAGATAGGGCGCAGCCTGTTGGAAGAAGATGCGGGCAATCATTTGCTTGCCGGGATCTTGTTTTTCAACTGCTTGTTCCATCGCGCCGTAAAGGTCGTCGTTGGAAATTTTTTGCAGCGCGTCTTTCAATTGCTTTGCAAGTTTCTCTGAAACCTCAGGCGTTTTCAAACGCTCAACAGCGTTGTCGAGAAAGTTCTTGATTTCGCCTTCATCGAAAGCCTGTGCGTTGATGCTCAGGCCGTCCGTGACTTCCTGGCTGGTCAGCGTGCCGTACAGGTCATCAATAAAGTTGCTGATGGACTGTTGGGGCGCTTCTTCCAGGCCTTTATCAACAGTGGCTTTGCCGCCTGTTGCGATGGCGCGCACGCCTTTTTCTTTCAGGTCTTGCGGGTTGTAACGATCCGCGAGTTCTTTAAACTTTTCCCTGATAAGATCAATGCCTCTTCTATCCATAGTGTTTTCTCCTCATAAAATTTGAAACGGTTTTGAAAATCCGCCGTTATTGCCGGGGGGGCAAGTTATCCATAGCATTGCTGCCTTGGTACTGTGCACTTTAGGCACTGCCGGAAGAGAGTCAAGAGATTATGTTTAGAAAAAACGGTATTAGGGCAAAAAGATTTGCGTTATGTATAAATTCGGGTAGCGGATTATTTTATGTTAAGCTAGGGTGTCGAGCAGCTCTTCATTCAGGTCATCCTGCACGCGGATCACGGCAAGGTTGGCTTTATACGCGGCTTTCGCGGCTATTAAGTTTACAGATTGTTCTGCAAAGTCGATGTTAGGAACGGCGATTAGCCCTTCCTCATTGGCGTGAAGGTCAGATGGTGCGTAAACAACGCTGTATCCATCCTCATCCGGCACGACCTGCGCGCGCACACCAGCTTCCAAAGCGGTATAGGAAACATTGAGCGGCCTATAAACGGTGCTGGCAGGATCTGCGTCATCTGGTACGCGTCCAGATGTGGATGCATTGGCAATATTGCTGGCCGTTGCGGCCAGCTTTGCGCTTTGGGCGTTCAGCCCGCTTAAGGCAATCGATATCGCGTCCATCCCTTAATGATGCCATAAATTCGTTAATATTTTTCCATATCGTTGTTTCTAAATGAAAAAAGCGTGTGTGGTCATGGCGTGGCCTTCATTTTTGGGCGGCGAATTTTGCGGGTTTTTGTCGTACCCGCATCAGCAGCGGTGGAAAATGTTTTTTGAATATAGTCTGTGCGCCACTGGATGATATTTGCAGCAATATCAGCGCATCCTTCTTTTACGGCCATGTCTTGCGCTGTTTGTCCTTCTTTGTTTTTAATATCTAGGTTTGCGCCTGCGTTGATGAGGGTGAGGGCGATGTCGGGGTGGCCGTAGTAGGCTGCAAGTATAAGGGCGGTATCGCCGTTTTTATTTTGTACGTCAATTTTGGCATTAGCGGTGATAAGGGCATGAGTAAGGGCGGTGTGACCGACTGCCGCTGCCCATATAAGGGCTGTATCGCCGTTGCCGTCTTGTGCATTAACATCTGCCCCTTCCCGGATCAGCCTGTCGCAGAGGCCGATATTGCAGTTTGATCTTTTTTCTGTGATTTCTCTCAGTAATTGCCGCCCTTTTACACTGAGCAGTGACCGCCCTTTTTGGGCCGCAGTGGTGAAGGTTTGAGCCGCTTGGTTGGTGCGCAAAGCCTTGGCAAGGATGGTCTGGCCTTGATCTGCAGCGACGTCTTGCGCTGTTTTGCCAGACTTATTCTTTATTTCAACATTGGCCCCGGCGGTGACAAGGGCATATGCAGTATCGGTATTGCCGTTCGTTGCCGCACGCATGAGGGCGGTGTCGCCCAGTCTGTTTTGCGCATCGATTTTTGCGCCTGTATTGATGAGGGTGCGGGCGATATCGGTATAACCCTGATCCGCTGCATACATGAGCGCTGTTTTGCCTTGCTTGTCTTTTGTGTCAACGTCGGCACCGGCGGTGATGAGAGCGTATGCAATATCAGTATATTGATGTTCTACAGCAATCATGAGCGCTGTTTTTCCATCGCTGTTCTGTTTCTTTAGGTTGGCACCCTCTCTTATCAGCTTCCGGCATAAAAGAGTATTGAAGTGCGGGTTGTGGAGTTCTACGAGTAATCGTTGCCCGTTGATAGAGGATTTTAATGCTTTAAACATGCCCCACTCCTTTTGCTGCATGGATTTTGTGCCGGAGGACTTTGCGGCGCTTTGTCGTGCCTGCATCTGCGGCAGCGCTAAAGGTTTTTCTAATTCGGTGAGCGCGTAGAGCTTCGGCAAGAGCAGCGTTGTTTCTTTCTTCTGCGATGTCTTGCGCTGTTTTGCCGCTGTTGTTTTTTAATTCTGTATTTGCGCCGGCGTCGAGCAATGTCTTTGCAGCATCGCTGTTGTTGCTATTGGTGGCAAGCATTAATGCTGTCCACCCGTCACTGCCCTGTGTACTGATGTTGGCGCCGGCATCAATCAGGGTGTGGATGACGTCGGTGCGATCTTTCCAAATGGCGATCATCAGCGCCGTCCAGCCGCCATTGTCCTGTATGTTTATATCTGCACCGTCTTCGATTAATTTGCGGCACTGGCCAGTATCGTCCTCCCATCGAAGGGCGTTTAGCAACTGGTGGCCTTTTTCTGCAGGGGTTGCGTTTGTCATGGTGCGGCCCCCATTTTGGGGCGGCGGATTTTTCTGGCTTTGGGCGTGCCCTTTTCTGCGGCGGCGGCAAAAGTTTTTTTCACTTGATGCACGCGCAGAACTTCGGCAAGACCCTTGTTGTTATTTTTTACAGCTAGGTTCTGTTGACATTCATTTCATCCAGAGCATGCTGGCCGCGAGGTAAATGAG
>JAPPOU010000100.1 GCA_028817795.1 Alphaproteobacteria bacterium | reverse complement strand
GCCCGGACCATACGCAGAAAACATATTTGTGGGATTTGATGGATGTCGAGAAAAATACGGGCATTAAGCTGACAGAAAGCCTTGCCATGTGGCCGGCATCATCTGTCAGCGGGTGGTATTTTTCACACCCTGATGCCTATTATATCAGCGTCACCCAAATAGGCCGCGACCAGCTGGAGGACTATGCGCAGCGGCGTGGCATTGATATCGCCGAAGCTGAAAAATGGCTGGCGCCAATACTGGATTAAGGCATGACACAACAATCATACGATGTCGCCATTATCGGCGCGGGCGCGGCAGGGCTTTTCTGCGCGGCAGAGGCCGGGAAGCGCGGGCGGCGTGTTCTTTTGCTCGATCATGCAAAAAAGCTGGCGGAAAAAATCCGTATTTCCGGCGGCGGGCGGTGCAATTTTACCAATATCCACACGCGGCCCGATAAATTCCTGTCACAAAACCCGCATTTTTGTAAATCGGCACTGGCGCAGTTTACAGCAGCGGATTTTGTAGAGCGCGTAAAAAAACGCGGCATTCCCTTCCATGAAAAGAAACTGGGACAGCTGTTTTGCGACAATGCCGCGCAGGATATCATTGATATGCTGCTTGATGACTGCGCAGATGCGGGCGTAACGCTGCATACAGAAACAACAGTTAATAAAATAGAGCATACAGAGGGCCGCTATACTCTCCTTACATCAGGGCAAACATATGATGCCGCATCACTGGTCATTGCCACAGGTGGCCTTTCCATCCCCAAAATCGGGGCGACCGGGTTTGGCTATGACGTGGCCCGGCAATTCGGTCTTAATATTATCCCCACCCGCGCCGGGCTTGTGCCCTTGACCTTTGGCGGGGATATCCTTACGCAATGCAAAGCCTTGTCGGGCGTTTCGGTGGAGGCTGATGTCAAATACGGCAAAACATCGTTTGCCGAGGGCCTTTTGTTCACCCATCGCGGCCTCAGCGGCCCCTCGATCCTGCAAATTTCATCCTACTGGCAGGAAGGCACACCAATTACGGTTGATCTGGCCCGTGGCGTCAATACGCTTGAAAAGCTGAAAACCTTGAAACATGAACAGCCCCGCCTGCATATCCACAACGCTGCCGCGCTGGCTATACCACAAAGACTGGCAGATAGCATATGCGAAGAACTGGGCGTGCAGGGCCGTCTTGCCGACCTGACCGATAAAGCGCTGGCCACCATTGCTGCGCGTATCAATAACTGGAACGTCCTGCCCGCTGGCAGCGAGGGCTACCGCACAGCAGAGGTGACGCTGGGCGGCGTCGATACCGCCGCGCTGTCATCAAAAACAATGGAATGCAAAAACCAGCCGGGGCTTTATTTCATTGGCGAGGTTGTGGACGTGACCGGACATCTGGGCGGATATAACTTCCAGTGGGCCTGGTCATCGGGCTATGCTGCGGGGCAGTCAGTCTAATCACCTTTGTAAACCAACTCAAAAAACTCCGTGATAATCGTCGCATCAGAAAGACTTCGCAGGCCCCATTTGTGAAGCATCGGCCGATACAATGCTCCATGTTCTTCGCGCCCTCTGCTTCAGCAATCCGCGAAGGCACATCATAAAACTTGTGTGTTTCTGTTTTCAATGTCTTGGCAATAGCCGCTGGCATACCTGCACTATCCAGCATAATCCAATAATCTCCGGGTTTCGGCAAAGGATGGCCAGATGAAAGGAAACCTTCCACAACGCTGCTACCAGCGTGTTTCTTGCCTTCAAGATAAAGCTGTATCAATGGATCCGTGATATTGGCGTTGCCCGCATATGACGCTTCAACACAAACATCAGGCGGAACACACACGCCGGCAGATAAAATATAGTCATTCCAAAATGACAGGCTTCACGAATCAAGCCGTGACAGCATCAGAACTTCGCAGCAACCGACCCGAACAAACGAGCGTGTTTGTTGTTCTCCGCTGCCACTTTACGCGTCATTGGAACGGCCAGCTCGAACGTGCCTGAGAAGTTATCGTTCAGCACACTGCGCAGACCAAAGCCCGAAGATGTCAGCGCACGCTTGCGGTCACGCAACGTTGCGTTATCAGGGTCCCAGACCATACCAGCATCGACAAAGCCGTAAACCTGCAGCTTTTGCAAGAACGTATCCACAGGGTCATTGGCTCGCAGCTCTAAACGACCGGCAATACCATCTTCACCCGTAATTTCAGAGTTATCATAGGCACTGCCAAAGCTTGCGCCACCGACACCAAATTCCTCGGATGCCAACAAAAGATTGCTCGACTTCTGCCCGGTCGCCGCAACGAAGACATCAATCACGTTCGTCACGCGCTGCAGGCGGGATGCATTAAATGTACCCTTCACAAAGGCAGGATCACCGGATGCGCGTGTTAAGCGTGCATCAAACTTGTCGCTAGCATTCAGGATATTCAAACCCTTGCTCAATTCAACCTCGATGGTGTTGAACCCGACAAAGCGATCGGCAAACTGATAAGAGCCGCCACCGCGCAAAACGCGCAGATGGTCTTCGTTGAAGGGCGGGCCAAGGTTGTCTTTACGCTCTGAATTCACGTAGTCAAACTTCAGGTGCGCAATCACGTTCTGGCTGCGTGAGCGCACCAGAGGATGTGACACTTCAAAGTTAATATTGCGCGCCAAGCCCTTGACAGCAAACGGCGCCAACGTATAACCCGGTGCCGTCGAGGTCAGGCTATAACCAATGGAGGCCTGCGTTCCTTCGCTGTTTACCGGCTGGTTCCAGCGAATGGTGAAATAGTCCATTTCACGATGAGGCCATTCTTCCGGCGCACTCGCCACCTGGAAGTCCAGGCCTTCGTACATGCCAAAAACGTTGTTTAAGCGCACGCCGCCCGTTGCTTGCGCCGGCCCCAAATACTGGGATCCACGGTTATCCACCTGCGCGAAAACATCGTAATGCTTTTGTTCAATGATGATTGTGACATCAGACGCGCCACGCGTACTGGACGGCGATAAAACGGCACGCGCTGAAACCCCCGCAAGGTCACGCATCAACAGCATGTAGCGTTCCAGCTTTTTAGCGTTCAGCGGCTTTTCCGCGCGAATTTTGTCTGCATATTGCTCAATCAGCTTATATTTGCCGCTGGTATCACCCTGAATCGTGACTTTATCAACAAAGCCCTCAACAACGCGCAGGCGGATTTTACCGCCTTCAATCGTCTGTTCCGGCACAACGACCTGAGTCAAAATATAACCGTCATTGCGATACTTGACTGTCAAACGGCGGGCCAAAGCATACACATCTGCCAGCGTAATTTCCTCGTTCAGCATGTCCTTATACGCGCTGCGCAGATGCGCCGTTTCATAGGCTGTCGCGCCATCAACCGTTACGTCTTTCAAGACAAACTTAACTTTTTCAGAGCCTGCCGGCGCATCCGCATAGCCGCGATCCGTCACCTCTGCTTCGCCCTCAACAGTCACCGGGCCTTCAGGTAGCGGGGCGATTTGCCGTTCAACACGCGACGGTTCAGCCGTGCTTGGCACAGCCTGCGCCCAAGCCATGCCGGGTACGGCTATTGCTGTAAGAAAAACACCCGCAGATACCTGCGAAAGAAAACGCTTCATCATGGTTATGCCATCCCAAATTCCGAATAGAAGATTCGATAACCGCTAAAATATATGAACTTGCATGATTTTCAAAGGCTTGTTCGCAAAAACCACCATAAAAAAACCCTGTGACGTGAAAACGCCACAGGGTTTTTTCCAGAAAGTTTTATCAGATATCGCTATCTGCCGTACAGCCCGCGCTTGCAAATGCCGCAGAAGCGTCATCGCTCATGTCAAAGCTGACGGAGGTGTTGCCACCTGCAGCACCGGCATCAGACCAGCAACCGCCCTGTACAACATTGTCTCCGCTACCGGGGTTGATGTTGTTCAGGTCATCCGGGTTGTCTCCACCACCTGCCGGGTTCAGGCTGTTCAAGAACTGGGGTGAAGTATTTCCACCACCATTATTCCCGCCACCCGTATTGGGCAGACCTGTAATGATAAACCCGGACTGGCCGAACTGATAGCCGCCGTTCAGAATATCCTGCAGGCTCAGTAACGCGTTGAAGTTCAGCGTAAAGCCGGGGAATATCTGGCCCAGTGACATATCATCGTCATAGTCGTGGATTTTCTCTTCCGTTCTGATGAGGTCAGCGCGGGTCATCAAGCCACCCTCGATACCATCCCAGATCGCATTCGTGCCATCAATGATGGTTGGGCTGCCTGGCGCAAAGAACGCACCGTTCAACAGTTCGACAAAGAAGCGGGACTGGCCGTAGAACTCGGTCGTGCCCAGCGTGTCATCCACCAGTTTCAGCTTGGCGTATCTGGTCACAGGACCGGACTCTTCGCTCTCGCCTTCACCCTGAAGGAAGTATCTGCCAAACGGGTAGTATGTCTTCTGTGCGCGTTCAAAGCGCAAAGCGACTTCGCCACCCTTGAAGATATTGGCGTCACCCGTCAGGTCAATCAAGCCGCTGCCGAACCACGCGCCAACCGTGTTACGCTTGAAACGGTTGCCGGAGAGCTTGATTTTTCCGTTGTTGAAAGCACGTGCCGACAGGCCGATATCGTTGCCCTTGATCTTGTTATCAACAATGCTCACGCTCCAGTTGCCAGAGAAGTCAGCGCCACCAAAGGTGTCGAAGTAGCCACCGCCTTCACCCAAAAGGATGCCGATCGTTTGGCCATCGTAATCGCGACGCTCTCCACGGCGGCGGCGCTTCTTACCTGCAGATATCCTGTTATCTTTGATAAGAACCTTACCGCTGTTTGCGACATGTACGCCCGCATGACCGTACTTCTTCACGCGGTTACCAACCACGTAGAGGAAGCCTGCATCATCAGCGAAGATACCGTCGTTATAAACGCCTGAGATCAGGTTGCCACGTACACCGGCTATGTAAGCACCGCTGATGCGGATACCGTTGTAAAAGCCCTTGACCCAGTTGCCTGCGATGTTTGCAAAACCAACGTCATAGGCTGCGATACCGTTGCGGTTGCCGCCGAACAGCCAGTTATCGCTGACATTCAATTTCTTGACGTCATAGGCCGCGATACCATTCCAGCCGCTGTCTTTTACGATGTTGCGCTCAACATCAGCCGCTTTCACGCCCCACAGCTTGATGCCGTTCCAACCGGAACCTGTCACATAGTTGCCCTTCACGTCGTAATCTTGGTAACGCGTGAAAGACTTGCGACGGCGGTCATGATCTTCTTCGAAGATGAAGATGCCGTTCCAGCCATTTTCCTTGACGATGTTGTACTTAACATCACCGCCCTTGTTGTTGATAAGCGCGATACCATTCCTGTCGTTATACTTGACAAGGTTGGCAATGACGTCAACGCCACTGCTCTTTTCGACACTGATACCGTTGCCATCCGAACCAAAGACCGTGTTCTTGATGATATTGGCATTGCCGACTTTATAAGCGCGGATACCGTCTTCATCGGACCAGCCCACCAGGTTCTTGTATGCCCAGAAGGTATCGACATCCCACGCAGAAATGCCATTCCAACCGCTGCCAAAGACTGTATTATGCGTCACCCAAGCGGACGGCAAACCATACAGCTTGATGCCATTCCAGTCAGAGCCTGTCACATAGTTGTCTTTGATGGTATGCGTGCCACGGCGTGGATAGGTCGCATAAGCATAGATACCGTTCTTGCCACTGCGCTTAACCGTATTGTCTTCAATCTCGACATCGCCATAGTTGTTTGCCGAAACGATACCGTGACCATCGCTGTACTTAACAAGGTTATCCTTGATGTCTACACCACCGCTCTTCTCAACGCTGATACCGTCACCATCGGAGCCAAAGACCTTGTTGTCTGTGATGTTCGCGTTGTCAACTTTATAGGCACGGATACCGTCTTTATCGGAACCGCCAACAAAATTGTCATACGCCCAAAACGTGCCGCCAATCTCGTAGCCGTAAATACCGTTCCAACCGCTCTTCAAGACGGTATTGTCGCTGACATACCCGGTGCGGACACCCATTAGCTTGATACCGCTCCAACCGGAGTCATAAACAAAGTTGTCTTTAACTCTATACGTACCGTTGTAACGGCTGTCCTTGAAAGCATAGATACCGTTCCGACCGCTATGCGTGACCGTGTTATCTTCAACCTCGACATCGCCATTGTTATCTTCCAAGGCAATACCGTTCTTGTCGCTGTATTTGACAAGGTTGTCTTTCACGTCAACGCCACCGCTTCTTTCAGCGCTGATACCATTGCCGTCAGAACCAAAGACTTTGTTGTCAATGATATTTGCGTTGCCAACTCTATAGGCGCGCATGCCATCTTCGCCCGAACCGGCAACGAAGTTATCATACGCCCAAAGAGCATCAACGTCCCATGCATAGATACCGTTCGCATCACTGCCGATAACCGTGTTATCGCCAACAAGCGCGGTGCTCACGCCGTACAACTTGATACCGTTCCAGCCGGAATCTTTAACAAAGTTGTCTCTTACCCGGTATGTTCCGTTGTAAGGGCCAAACTTATACGCGTAAATACCGTTCCAGCCGCTGTTTTTGACCTTGTTGTCTTCGATATCAACATCACCATAGTTGTTGGCAGAAACGATACCGTGCTGGCCACTGTCCTTCACGATATTGCGCTTCACATCAACGCTGCCGCTACCTTCAACGATGACACCGTTTTCATCAGCGCCTTTCACCAGGTTCGCAATGACATTCGCATCATAAGCGCCATCAATGCTGATACCGTTCTTACCGGCACCCAAAATAGCGTTCAGGAAGATGGATACATCATCCGTGCCATCTGTCGAGATACCATTGCCGCCCGTCAAGCCAATCAAGTTCAAGAAGGCTCTCAAGGACTCGCCGTCCTCTGCGTGAATACCGTCACCCGCAGATGCACCCAGCGCATTCAGGAAGACAGCCGCAGATTCAACATCGTAAAGACCCAGTGCATGGCCAACAGCACCACCCGCCGCGTTCAACGTGACCAGCGCATTTTCGATGTTTTCAAGCTTGATGGCATCGCCACCTGCGCCCGTTACTACGTTTCCGGAAACGGTTACGTCACCTGCATTGGAAATCGACAGGCCATCGCCGCCTGTGCCTGTGATCGTGTTTCCGCTTGCTTCGATATCTGTGCCGCCATCGGCATCAACACTCAGGCCGGAACCGCCGGTCAGGCTGATAACGTTATCAAGGAACCTTGCAAAGCTGACATCAAATGCAGAGATGCCACTGCCCAACGTGCCCGTAATAGTGTTACCGGATACCAGCGCATGCGTCACACCCGAAAGCGTGATGCCCGTGCCGGACCCCAGAATGGTGTTGGATAACAGGCCATTCAGCGTGCCGCCGACAACCTCAATACCCTTGGAAACAATGCTGATCGTGTTGCCCATGACCGTTGATGATGAAACACCATCCAGTTTAATGCCAGACATCAGCATTGGGGAAATGGTGTTGTTTTGCAGTGTTAGGCCTGAAACGCCGCCCTCAGCCAAAATGCCGTAGTTTTGCAGCAACGGGATACCGAAACGCCCCGTACCGTTTGTAATGTCAAAACCATCAACCGTTACATCGCTGGCCGTGATAAGAATGACAATGTTGCGGCCAAAGGTATCCGTACCTTGAATAATTGGCGTATCGCCCGCTTTCGCTTGCAGGATTAGCGCCTTGTAAATTTCAAGGTTCTCGGAATATGTGCCTTCAGAAACAGTGACAGGCGCGCCTGCGGCTGCCATGTCAATACCCTGCTGGATCAATGCGCCATCACCCACAACGTTAACCTCTGTTGCGCCGACATGCGCCAGATCGGAACGACCAAGGCGTGCGTATTCCATGCGGCCAAACCAGCCTGTGGGCCTGTACTGACCCAGAATACCACCCAGATTGACCGTTGACGTATCCAGCGTCAGTGTACCTCCGCCAATCGTCAAATCATACAGCAGGTCTAGCGTCGGCGCTTCCAACGTCAGATTTCCTGTCGTGTAGGGCCTGTTGTCAGGCCTCCACCACGGGCTGGTATCCGTGCCGTAACGGCTCATATCCGCATCATCCAGCAGGACAATCTTGTCGCCTGCAATGATCGATACATTTGACAGACCCAACGTTTCCGCCAGCGCAGCAATATTCACCACATCGCCCGTTGTCGCGTTACCGATGCTGACAACTGCAGGGTCAATTGTAACCAGACCCATAACTTCACCAGATGCATCGACCGTTCCGAAGTATCCTATGCCATTCTCACCGGACAGGCTGGCGCTGCCGCCGTCACCCGTCTCGGAACCGCCACTCACGTTAATGTGGCCTGCGAAAGAAAGCTTGTTACGGGCATAAGCCGTGACGCTGCCGCCGCTGCCAAAACGGCCAGACGCGTCAGCCAGCAATTCAGCCGTATCTGTAATTTCAATATCTTCACCGGTGATATCGATTTCACCGGCATCTTTATGAACGTCGTTATCAACAACATCGTTCGTGTTTGTAGACAGCGTACCGGCGACTTTAACCTTACCGCCACCCGTGCTGCTCAAGACAATCTTACCACCATCTTGATGGAAAGCATTTGCATTGATAATGCCGTCTGCATTGATAACTTCACTCACCACGTCGCTGGCCATATTGGCAGACATCGTGATAACACCACCATCTGCACGCAATGTGCCTGTATTCTCTGACAAGCCTTCAGACAACGTCCGGTTCAAAGCGATGTTAATCAGGCCATCGCCCATGAAATCGACCGTAAATTGCTTGGCCGATGCCAACGTGACGTTACCAAGCCGCGCGCGAATTCTGCCGGAGTTACGCACGTAAGGCGCAACCAGCGCAACAAGGCCGCCCTGCGCCGCTGTGATGTTACCCGCGTTGGAAATCTCTGCCGTTGAGGATCTGCCGTCCGTATTGCGGATACGCAGCTCACCCGTTTCCGCAAAACGTGTCTCGCGATTGCCCCACTTGGCACCAATGCCGCCCGTCGTTGCAACAAGGCTACCGACATCCACCTGCGATGTCTCGGTAAACATGACGCCGTTACGGTCCAGAATGATAATCCGCCCGTTCGATGACAATTGACCGCGAATGCTGGTCGGATCTGTTTGGGGGCCTGTGACACGGTTCAGTGCAATCTGGTTCGCGTTATGCATCGTGAAGGTTGCCTGCGCATCTTCGCCGATGTTGAACGTCCGCCAGTAATACACTTGCTGCGATGCGTTCTGGAACACGTCCAACGTGCCCGCGCCTGTATCTGTCGCGACCGAAATGGCAACCATATCCGCAGAGCTGGGGCCGAAACCTTCAAAGTCAGGCACTTCCAAATCCATCGCGTGCGCTGGCGTGGCTGCAAGGAAACCAGCCATAGTCATCGCCGTTGTTGCAATCAAGCGCTTTTGGAATACAGATATGTGTGCGGATTTTTGGTCGTGCTGTGCCATGGCTATTTTACCCTCTTCATTACTGGATACAGTGCTTCCAACGCGCGGAATGCTGAGACTCGTTTCGGATGAACCCTTTTGTATTTCCTGTTGTCCCAGCCCGCAAGTAAAAAGCTGTTGTTTTTCAATGTATTTACCTTGGTGTAACGTTATGACATATATTATCGAAAAAAGCAAGTTGTTTACGAAAAATTAATGATTACAAAGGTCTGGTATGAAAACTTATTGCCCTTGCTAACAGGTCATTGTCACACCTGATTCCCATGTGATTCTTAAAAACATCTAAACTGGCACCTTTTGTACCTCATCCCGACCCCACAGCCATGCCGCGCCACGTACCCCGGATGAATCTCCGTGACGCGCCTGACACAGTGGCGTTTTAACGGTGTCTGAAAAAACATAGTCTTTCCAGACTTCAGGCACGTCACTGTAGAGAGACTGCACATTGCTCATGCCACCACCCAAAACAATCACATCCGGATCAAGAATATTGATAACACCGGCCAAGCTACGCGCAAGACGGTCTGTATATCGCTGCAAGGCCGCGCACGCGTCCGGCGCACCGGACTTAGCGGCAGCAATAATGTCATGCGTCGACATTTCCGTTCCTGTCACGCGCATATAATCGTTTCTAAATCCCGTTCCGGAAATCCATGTTTCAATGCAGCCGTATCGCCCGCAGTAACATTCCGGACCGGGATGCTCGGCCAGTTCTTTACTTTCCATGTCAACAACTGGATATGGCAACGGGTTATGCCCCCATTCGCCTGCAATACTGTTGATACCGACATGCGCCCTGCCATCAATCGCAATACCGGCCCCGCATCCCGTTCCTATGATCGCGGCGAAAACAACGCTACGCCCTTCCGCAACCCCGTCTGTCGCCTCGGAAACGGCCAGACAATTTGCATCGTTTTCCATGCGCACTTCACGTTGCAACGCCTTTGACAGATCACGCATGAACGGCTGGCCAATCAGCCATGTCGAATTTGCATTCTTGACCAACCCCGTTTCAGGAACAATCGTACCAGGAATACCAACCCCGACCGTGCCTTTTCTTTGCAGTGTTTGTTCAGCCTGCTGCACAAGATCACGCACAGCCAGTACCGTTGCCGTATAATCGCCACGGCGTGTTGGAACACGCTGGCGATACAGCTCTTTGCCGTTGCGACTGTCAAGGCAGATGATTTCCGTTTTCGTACCGCCGAAATCTATGCCAATACGCATAACCTACCCCTGCACGTCTTCCAGCAAATTTTTATAGGCCGCCAGACTTTTCTGCACGCGCGGATCGTCACTTTCAACCGTACTGCGGCCATAAGCATCCATATAGCGCACAATATCTTCCTCGCGGCATAGGCCTTCCTGCACTTCGCAGACAACAACAGGAGATGACGTTTTGTTCGCCATGCAATGAATGCTACCTACAGGCACGACAATGCTCTGCCCTTCCTTGAGCGTACTCACAACCCCATCCAGCAAAACTGTCAGTTCACCTTTTTCTACCCGCCACAGCTCACGGCGATGATCGTGTGATTGCAGGGATAGAACCTGCCCGGAATTGACGGTAATATCTTTTTCGCACACGTCTTCCCCAGCATCATTCGCACCCACACGGGTGACAACATAGCTGCCCCATGGCCGCGTATCGCTATCCCCGACCTTATAAGCCGCCATATGTGCCGTTTGATCCATAGGAACCCCCTGTTCAATATCCGCCGAAAGCCGGAGACTGCTTTTTTTCCCAAAGAATGTCAACGATGTAACATTACGTAAATATATTTCATAAAATAACGCTTGCCATTTTCCTGATTCATGAGATACTGCCCTCACACTTACACACGAAGACTCATATATGACGATGGAAAATCAAGACGATAGCCAGAAAGATAGCTGTGATGATCGCGAGAAAATCGCGATCCTGTGCAATGTTGACGTAACGCTTCTATCCCAAGCAGACACTGACTTGGCAGAGGAAAGACAGCAGCTCGTTGAATCCTTGCACAACAAATTGCAAGGCGCCTTTGCCCTTGTAACCAGCCGGACGTCAGACTCAATCGACAAGGTCTTTTCCTTTAAGCCGCCTGTTTCCGTCGAGCACCACGCCGCCATGCGTGCCGCGCAGAACGAAAAATTCCAGCCCATGGCAAACCCCATCAACACAGAGACCATCGCCAAAAGCGCGCGCAAGGAATTGAAAGACCATGCCGTGCTGGTGGACGACAAAAGCGACCTTGATGACACTGACGAAGACCTGAACGTTCATATCGAGGCCAAAGAATTCTCGCTGGCATTACATTTCAACGCTGCTGCAACATCCGCGCACAAATCCCTCTTGAAAGGCGTTGCCTATAAACTTCTGGGGGAATATGAGCTGACAGACACGTACCGCATTTTGCAAAGCGATAACACCCTTGAACTGGTGCCAAACGGTCATAGCAAAGCCCAGGCAGTACAAGATTTCATGAAAACGCCGGCTTTCAAGGGTAAAGTTCCTGTTTTTATCGGGCGCAGCGGGTCTGATGCCGCCGCCATGAAAACCTGCATGAGCAAATTTAACGGCTTTGGCATCGCTGTGGGCGATACAATCCCCGACGCCCCTTTTGTCGCGGCCCGCGTGCAGGACGCGGAAGATGTCTGGCACCTGTTGAAAGGTTTGGACAACGACCTGTCCATCCTGCCCTCCCCCGTTGGCAAGGCAGGCCTCATCAAAAAGCCGGGCGCACCATAAAACATCTATAAGCGCATGTTTCCATCCCGGCCCCTATCGTGTAAAACAAGGCTGGAAGAGTAAACATGACAATCACAATACCCGATATCAAAACGCAATCCTTCGCCCTCATCGAAAAAGAGGGCATGGTCACGCTGTACAAAGGCCGCGTGCATGAAATTGCAGCGACAACAGATATTCACGCACTGGCGGAAAAGGAAAATAGCGATATCGTCTTTATCCTGCCCTATCACACAATACGCGAGCGTGGATTTGAATCGCACGGCGATGAGCCTGTTCTGGCACTGGTCGTTGAAGAACAGTCTGAACCTGTTTCCGTAGCAACGTTCAAAGACACGCTTCCCACGGCAGATATTAAACTTGCTGAAAATATCACGCCGTCCCTGTCTGATGACGATCACGCACAATCTGTTATCAAGCTGATGGACAGTGAAATTGAAGCTGGAAATGCATCGCAAATTAACTTTTCACGCATTTTCAAGGGGCGGCTGGAAAATATAAGCAATGAAACACTGGCAGCGATTTACAAGCGACTGTTGAACAAAGCCGGGCAATACATGACCGTTCTGTTCGTACATAGCGATGCGCAATTATTTATTATCGGTGCCACGCCTGAATGCCACCTGCATATCACAGCTGATAAAACCACCATGATGCCCATTGCAGGAACACTACGCAAAGAAGACCCCGAAACCTTTGAACAACGCCTGCAGCAGTTCCTAACCGACCCCAAGGAAATTAACGAACTGTATCAGGTGACAGATGAAGAACTAAAAATGATGGGCCGCATCTGCCCTGATGGCGGATTGATCGAAGGCCCTTTCCTGCGCGAAATCGGCAATGTTATCCACACATTTTATCGTCTGGCTGGAAAGCGGTTGCCCGACAGTATCGACAGCCTACGCCACACACTACACGCCCCCACCGTTGTCGGCAGCCCCATGGAAAGCGCGGCGCATATCGTGAAGAAATACGAGCCTGAATCCCGCCGTTATTACGCGGGGGAAATCGGCATATACAATTACAAAAACCGTACAGGTGGTTACACGCATGGAGAAATGGATGTTGCCATTTTGATCCGCTGCGCCGAAATCGCAGGTGATGGCACATTCCGCGTGCAGGCGGGTGGCGGTATTGTGCGCGATTCTGAACCTGCCAGCGAAACGCGTGAAACACGCGCCAAGGCATCTGTCATGATTGACGCCCTGACCGGCGAAAACGCAGACATCCCCATATATCTCACCGAAGACCTGCACCGCAAATACCACCCGCTTTTGATGCAGCGGAACAAGCACCTGTCTGCCTTTTGGATGCAAACACAGACCGGACAGCAGGAAAAACTTGGCTTGTCTGTCTCCATCATCAACAACGAAGATGATTTTGCTTTTATGATTGCACATATGGTGCGCAGTCTGGGTTGTGATGTGGATGTTATTGACACCTTTGCCTTTGATGAAACAAAGAACAACAGTGATATCGTCATCATCGGCCCCGGCCCCGGTGATATTAACGATGCGAACAACAAACGCATGGTCGCGCTGCGCAAAAAAATCACGGCCCTGCGTGACCGCAAAAAACCGCTGCTCGGCATTTGTCTTGGCCATCAGGCGCTCTCAACACTGGAAGACATCAGCGTTGTCCGGCAAAGACGATCAACACAAGGTACACAACGTATCGCAAATGTATTCGGCAAGGATTACAGGCTTGGGTTTTATAACTCCTTTTCCCCCATCTATACCGAAGACGTGGCAGCGCGTAACGATTTGGAAGTCAGCACAGATGAAGAAGGCCGCATTATCGCCATGGAAGGCCATAACTTTATCGGCTTCCAGTTCCACCCGGAATCAATCATGTCGGAATTTGGGGATGAATTGCTAGGAGAAGCTTTAAAAAGACTGACAAAAGGACTCACGCTTTCATGAAGGGGCAATGCAAACTTTGCTCCAAAACAAAAAAGCTGATTAAAGCCCATATGATACCAGAATGGTGTTTTAAACATGGGTCAAATCCAGATGAAAACGCTATCATAGCTACAAATGACCCTATGAGGCGTGCAGAAACACGATCCCCCGGCTCAGTTGGGATATATGACAAGAATATATTATGCGAGGCATGTGACGGATCTTTTTCAGAGTGGGAGCAGCACTTCAAAGAGGAGTTTTTTCAAAAATTTTTGACTTTTTCCTCTCAAGAACCCCCTCCTCTAGAACATCCAATTATCCTCTCTCAAGGCTTCTCCCAAGAGAAATTAAAGTTGTTTTTTATATCCCTGTTGTGGCGCGCATCGATTTCCAAACACTCTTTCTACAGGAGAGTAAACTGCGGCATAAAACACGAAACTAAACTTAAAGAAATGCTTATTAAAAACAATGCAGGAGACCCCTCCGAGTTTTCCGTTTGGGCCAAGTACTATGCTGACAAAGATAAAATATCATACTCCAAATCAGTTTTTATACCCCTCAGATGCACCATCCATAAGGTTAATTGCTACACATTCGCACTTCTAGGTTTTGAATTCACAATAAAGAGCTGCTCAAGACCCACACCACCTACTCTAAAAAATGCAGTGTTAGGTGAAACAGGTATATGGCCTTGCATACCGAAAAATTTTATCGGCAGTGAAATGCAGGAAATAGCTATAAAAGTTGGGCAAAGAATCGTTACAGAAGAACACGCGAGGAGCAACGCCAAAAAACTATCAGGCCGCTGATTGCCAGACCGCTGCCGCATCCACAATCTGGAACTGGACAGATTTTTTACCCATCCATTCATTGACGGACACGTGCCCGGCCAGATACAGCGGCGCAGCGCCAGCTTTTAACAAAAGCTCGCCCAATTCCCCATCCATCGCACGGAAGGCAATGCCCTTGACCGACGCGCCGCCTGCCGTATCCTGAATAAAGCAACTGACATGCCGTTCCCCCACTACCTTGAGCTTGATAACCCGCACGCCTGCCAGGGCAAAGCGCGGCTCGGCATGGCCCGCGCCATAGGGGGCCAGCATGTCCAGTTTTTCCAGTAATGACAGTGTAAGCGCGGGTACAGATAACACGCCATCAACGCGTAATTCGGGCTGATACGCCCCGCCATCCAGTTGGCGCACGGCATGGGCAGACAACGCTGCACGCAATTCATCCAGCCTATCGCGCATCACGGTAAAGCCTGCCGCCATTTTATGGCCGCCGCCATTGACCAGCAGCCCGTTTTGACGCGCTTCAATCACGGCACCACCCAGATCAATACCGGACACGGAACGGCCCGAAGCCTTGCCCATGCCGTTATCATCAAACGCCACAACGCAAGCCGGACGATTATATTTTTCCTTGATCCGTGCTGCTACAATGCCAATCACGCCGGGATGCCAGCCATCACCGGAGGCGACAATGACCATGTCATCCTGCATGTTTTTATCTTCGATCTGCGCCAGCGCGTCTTCCAGCACAGCGCTTTCAATGGCTTTGCGCTCGGCATTGTACTGGTGCAGCTTGCCTGCAATCTCACGCGCTTCAGCGGCATCATCTGTTGACAGCAAACGCGCACCCAGACTGGATTCCCCAACGCGCCCCCCCGCATTCACACGCGGCCCCAGAATAAAGCCGGCATGAAATGCCGTTGGCGCTGATGAAAGATCGTTGATATCCGACAAAGCCGTAATCCCCGCATTCTGGCGCATCGCCATCACGCGCAAGCCCTGCGCAACAAAGGCGCGGTTTACGCCCGTCAACGGTACAACATCGCAAACCGTTCCCAGCGCGACGATATCCAGCCATTGCAGAATGCGTGGCTCCTGCTTATCTTCATACCAGCCCCGCGCCCGCAGAAGACGGTTCACGGCCACAACGGTCAGGAATGCAACCCCCACGCCAGCCAAATGCCCCTGACCGCTTTCATCATCAAGGCGGTTGGGGTTTACAATGGCGGTGGCTTTGGGCAGTTCAGGTTCGGCGCGGTGGTGGTCCAGCACCACAATGTCCACCCCTGCATCCGCCGCCGCCGCCAGCGGCTCATAAGCCGTCACACCACAATCGACAGTAATGACTAGATCAACGCCTTCATCCTTCAGCTTTAAAAGCGCGGGCGCATTGGGGCCATAGCCTTCGGCCAGACGATCAGGAATATAAATGCGCAGTTCCTGCCCCAACGCCCGGAAAAAACGGGCCAGCAGGGCGGAAGATGTCGCGCCATCTACATCGTAATCCCCAAAGACTGCAACCTTTTCCCCATTCACAATAGCCTCTGCGATACGGCTTGCCGCTTTGTCCATGTCTTTCAAGCTGTCAGGATCAGGAAGCTGTTCTTTTAACGATGGGTTTAAAAACGCCGCTATATCATCAAACGCGATCCCCCGCGCCGTCATGATGCGGGCAACAATATCAGGCAGATCAAACGTCTGGCTTATCATAGCTGCCAAACGGTCATCCGTTGGGGACAACACCCATTTTTTCCCGGCTATGGATTGCGCCACGTCCAGAACGTGAGCAGCGGTCTGCGCCTGTAACGCGCCTGATGTTGTTTGCGGATCGCTCATGAATAAACAGCCAAATTCGGGTTGATGCCCAGCATAGCTGGAACCAGAGACAATATCCAGAATATATTAGCGAAAACATAGAGTTAGATATTATTTAGCTATTTCAAACCATTATATATATTGACATATTTTGTCGTTTTTCATATTTTAATCAGTGCAATGACGACAGATGCGACAACAGATTATTATGATGCCATCAAAGCAAGCCAGGACGGTAAGCCCGTCGCTACTGGCAGGCCCGCAACCCCCATGGACATACGCGCCACGCTTAGCCCAAAAGAGGCGAAAAAGCTGGATAGTGCACTTTTAAAAGAATCCAAGAAAGGAAGGCCTGATCTTGAAAAAATCAAGCAACTCCTTCTCGATGGCGCCAACCCCGATATAACAACCAGTTTCTGGAAGAAAACACCCTTAATATTCGCAGCCACAAACGGAAACTGTGACTTAATCAGATTGCTGATAAGCAACAATGCCAACCCTGATCTCTCAACAGAGACTGATAACAATAAAACAGCGCTTACTTATGCACTGAAAGAAAAGCATCAAGATGCAGCTATTCTCTTGCTTCTTGGTGGCGCAGATATAAAAACCGGGGACTGCTCGATAAGTGACAGGCATCACAGCTTTGAAGATATGGCGAAAAACGCGGGGTTAAAAACGGCAATATTCCAAATGAAATACAATCATTCTGCTGATTTAAAAAGAGGCAGACTTAGCTTAAACGATTGCACAATCATAGGGGAAAGGAAACATTTGCAGGCTGTCCTGGCAGCGCAGTGTATTTTGGATGATATCACGCACCCCTATCGCAGCATACGTGACACAAAAAATTTCCCAAGAGATGTTCAAGAAAAAATAAAGCGACTTCTCGACGATCTCAAGCCCGCCCTTGAACAGGTACGCGCCGTGAGAAACAAAAATGCTCTACCTTTTATGCCTTTGTACCGGGCATATTATGACGCTGAAGGCATAGAGAAAAAAGAAGTCGTCACGTCCAATCCACACAGCACAACAGATAACAGGATAGCGCCAAAACATAGCATCACAGAACAAAAAAAATCAGCGGAAAGACCGGCATCACCACCTCCATATATCTCACAACCGGTACCACGCCCTGACCCGACCACACCGCCAGCACATAGTGCGGAAAGCAATGAAGACGAAATCAACGGCTATCATATCGATGGCTATGCCGAAGACATTCAAGCTATCAAAAAACTGCAGGATGCCACTCACAGCTTAACAGCGCCCTTTAACTACAGCGCATGCCTGCCAGATCACATACAGGAAGCCGCCATGCAGCACGTGAAGGCCGCGCAGGAGGTTTCATCACGCCTTGCCATTACCAAAGATGGGCAGATGTACAGCAGCATCCCCCTTGTCCGGTTTTCCTTTAATACGTCCCGCAAGGAATTTGAAACAGTCGTCATTAACAAAGAACCGCGCCTACGCCAAACGCTGGACGCGCACCATGCCGGCATACAAGGCACCTACGCCGAAATGTCCGCGACAACGGAAAAGCGGGCGATTGCTCCCATGAAGGTGATAAAGCGTTAGGAATGTTAGGGTGTTTTCCGTCTAAAAAACAACTCTTCCCCCTCTCCCAAAGGGGGAAGGAACTTTATTGTTACCGATGCCGATTAAACGAAAATTGAGAGTATTTTGGTGTCCTGCTCCCCTGCGCAGGCAGAGGGGCAGCGCAACCTACTTATTCAGCCCAGCAAAATCATCCTTGATTTCCTGAACTTCCTTGCGGTTTTGGTCGACAGCCGCTTCGTTGCCGCCGGGAACGCCACCCCATTTGCGGATATTGACTGTTTCCTTATAGGTCGCCTTGGCGCGCTGCATGGATTCGTAACGGACAAAGCGCACGCGCTCCCATCCACTGTGGCGCATGCAACCCTCAAAATCCTGGAAGTCTTTATGCGCGACTTTCTTGTCGCCGTAACGCGTGGGCGTGTCGTACCAGTCGAGATCACCGGACGATGCCAGTGCGCGGTGGTATTCCAGATGCGTATCGGGCGGCGTCTTGCGGCGCAGTGCGCCCAGCTCAACCAGTTCGTCAACCTGATGCACGCAAGAAGCAATATCTTCTTCAAGCTGCTGCTGCGCCTTTGGCCCGGTCATGTACATAGCGGTGTGGTCTTCCACGCGCTGCCAGTATGCCTGCCCCGCAGGCGGCGTATACACGCACGCGCCAAGAATAAAAGCACTGCCCAGTGCAGCCAAGCTTGCCAGTTTTGCTTTCATGCCGTTGATCTCTCCCTGTACCTGATCCCACTCGATCCTGATCTCAAGATTAGCGCAATTTGGTTAACAAAAACAATATGCACGGCCACCGTTAAATGGTTTATTTTCCGGCTTTCTTATACCACGTTTCCAGAACAGTGCCATAAACCGGCGTCTTGGCGGGTCTTTCCAGTTCTGCTGTATAAGCCACCATGTCTTTGCCAGAATAAAAAAGCGGGACAAAGTAATGCCCCCACATCAAAACACGGTCCAGCGCATGGACACGGGTTATCAGCTCTTCGCGTGTTTCAGATTGCGCAATACTGGCCGCCAGCGCATCGATGGCCGGATTTTTAACGCCCGGATAATTGCGAGACCCCGGCATATCGGCAGCAGCACTGCCCCAGTAATTGAGCTGCTCTGCTCCCGGCGATAATGAATTGATCCATTTATAGGCGATCATGTCATAGTCAAAATCCTGCAATCGCCCCGTGAACTGCGCACTGTCCACGGTGCGCACGCGTGCCGCAATACCCATTTTTTTCAGCGTGCGCACATATTCCAGCACGATTTTTTCATCGTTTGGGCTGTCCAGTAAGATTTCGATGGTCATTGGCGCGCCCTTAGCATCAACCAACTGACCATCTTTATATTGCCAACCCGCATCTTTCAACAATACCACCGCCGCACGGCGATTTTCACGCGCATCATCACCGGGCGGTGCCCATGCCGGGCCAAAAACCTCTGGCGGCAAGGTATCTGCAAAAGGCTTGAGCAAAGCTAACTCTTCAGAAGAAGGCGTGCCTTCCGGTTTCAGGTATGAGTTGGAAAAGCTGCTGTCCAACGGCTTGTACGCGCCATAGTAAATCGTTTTGTTCAGCCATGCATAGTTAAACACCATCCCCAGCGCGCGACGGACGCGGATATCATGAAACATTGACCTGCGCGTATTAAAGATGAGCGCCCGCAACCATTCGGGGCGTCCATGCACGATATTCTCTTTGATAGTTTTTCCGGCCTTTACCGCGTCTTCGTTATATGCCGTGCGCCATTTGCCAATATTGTATTCATGCCTGATATCATATTCACCTGCGCCAAAAGCCTCCAGCGCGACCCCATCATCACGAAAATACGTATAGCTCACCGTGTCAAAGTTATAATGCCCACGATTCACCGGTAAATCTTTTGCCCAATAGTCCTGAACGCGCGAATAAACAATCTCCCGCCCCGGTTCCAGTTTTTCGATTTTATAAGGGCCGCTGCCCATCGGAGGCGTCACGGTCGTTTTCGTGATATCCCGCCCTTCTGCCGTCCAGTATTTTTGGGGCAAGACCTGCATCAGCATCACGATCATGACGGATTCGCGATCATACCCTTCACCAAACTCAAAACGGATTGTGTGGGGATTTTGAATGTCAACCTTATCGACCAGCCCATAGACGCGCCGCCGTACAGGATGACCATGTTCGCGGAACATATCAAAGCTGAATTTGACGTCCTCTGCCGTTATAGGCGTGCCATCATGAAAACGCGCAGCAGGATTTAAATGGAACTCAACCCACGACCTGTCGGGCGCAACGTCAACCGATTCAGCAATCAACCCATACATGGTAAACGGCTCGTTCCATGCCCGGCGCATCAAAGGCTCGAACAGTAATTCCAACCCTTCCGCCTTGTTACCGGTGATGATAACGGGGTTGAGGTTGTTAAATGTACCTGTTTTCGAAAGTCTTAGAACACCACCTTTAGGCGCACCGGGACTCGCGTAATCAAAATGCGTGTAGCCTTCAGGGTAAAGTGGCGCACCATGCATGGCAAAAGCATGATCTGCCACGACCTGCTGCGGCAGAAGCGCTGCGCACAAAAAAGCACAAACGGCAAAAGCCTGCAGCTTCATATCAAACGGCTTTCTTCTCCCGCAGCAGTTCTGCCATATCACGCTGCGGTCGGCCACCCAAATGCGAAATCACTTCAGAGGCAGCAATTGCTGCAATCCTGCCGCACTCCGCCAAGGGTTTACCTTGCGTCAAGCCATATAGAAATCCTGCGGCGTACATATCGCCCGCGCCCGTCGTATCAACAACTTCGGCAACAGGTTCTGCTGGTATCTCAATCACCTGATCTTGCGTCACGATCATTGATCCCTTTGCCGAACGCGTCAGCACGGCAATCTCGCAATGCTCACGCACATTATAAACAGCCTCGTCAAACTTCTGCGACTTGTAAAGCGATAAAATTTCCTGCTCGTTCGCAAACAGGATATCGACATGGTTTTGCACCAGGTCCAAAAACTCATCACGGTGACGATCCACGCAAAACGGGTCAGAAAGGGTTAATGATACTTTCTTGCCCGCTGCATGGGCAACCTCGCCCGCCTTGCGGAAAGCCTGCTTTGCGCGTGCACGGTCAAACAGATATCCTTCAAGATATGTGACTTTTGCGTTCTGGATCATTTCGATATCAAGATCAGTCGGTGAAATCCAAACGCAAGCACCCAAGAACGTGCACATTGTACGCTGCGCATCAGGCGTAATGAAAATCAGGCTACGTGCGGTGGGCGCCCCCTCTTCCAGCGCGGCGGTATCAAACTTGACTCCCAGCGCCTGAATGTCGTGGCGAAACACATTGCCCAGCTGGTCGTTCGCGACCTTGCCGATATATCCGGCCTTGCCACCCATCGAAGCAAACCCTGCAATCGTATTTGCCGCCGACCCGCCAGACATCGCCATGCCGGGGCCCATTTTAGCATAAATCGTTTCGGCCTGATCGGCCTCGATCAAGGTCATGGTGCCCTTGCTGATCTTGTTCACATTAAGGAATGAATCGTCCGTACGCGATAAAAAATCTACAATGGCGTTGCCAATACAGAAGATATCGAGGTTAATGTCTTTACTCATGACAGCTTCTCGCTTACTCTGTAATTATGTTGAATGCCAAAAGGGTGATTGACCGCTACCATGTCACAAAAAAGAAAGCCTGACCAGACCAAACGGATCATTGCTGCCGCCCTTGCCTGCGCAGATAAAAGCGGCTGGGCGGACACCTCCTTAAATGACATTGCCAAAAAGGCAAAAATCCGCGTGAGCAGCGTGGAAGCCATCTTCCCCGACATTTCGGATATTATCCGGCACACGCTGAAAACCCTTGATAACGAAATGACAGCTCTGGTCACAGACAACCTGACGGGCGCATGGCGCGATGATCTTTTTGAAATCCTGATGTCCCGTTTCGAGATCATGGACGAACATAAAAATGCTTATGTCTCCCTCCTGCCTGCCATACTGCACTTGCCCACAGCAGCACCCCGCATGATACGCCGCTATGGCCATAGCATGAAACTAATGCTGGAAACGGCAGGTCTGCAGACCAGCCCTGCGCATATGCTTATATTCGGCGGTCTCTATGCCAGCATAGCCGATACATGGCGAAAAGACGATACGCCCGACCTTTCAAAAACCATGGCTGCTGTTGATAAACGTTTGGATTTTCTAGCGCGCATAATGGACTCTATCCCCTCTTGTCGCAGAACATAACAGAGGACGAGTTAACTATCTTGCTTTCAAAACATAGTTAATGCGGTAACTGTCCCATTCATAAATACAAAAAGATTTTTTACCAGCAATATTCACCTCGTCGTAACGCGCCGTCGCGTCTGTCAATGTGACCTGTGACGTCATATCACCTTGGTATCTCGCATAACTTGAATCATGGTAATCAGTAGGTGGCACGCCGCCTGGGTTGTTCACATTATAGCGGTCATTCCAAGCCAGACAGAATTTTTGCGACACATCATAAAAACGCAAAATCATGTCTCTTTGGTTATCCTGCCCAACATCGTCAATAGTGACATTCCAGATATCCGCGCACCCTGCATAGCCAACGACACCACCGTGAAAAGCTGAATCGATAATAAAGCCTGTTTCCACGCCCCCACCCTGTGGGTGAAACATTTTGCAATCGTTCGTCGTACACCCCGTCGTATTTGCCGCAACAGTGCCCACGCACGCCGCCGCTGCCGCAGAATCACTGTAATCAATCAAATATTCCGGCGTATTGCTGACAACCTGCATCCTTTGCAGAGCTTGCTGTATCTGGTGGATATAGGATTCAATGCGATATATCTCCAAAGATATCTTTTCACGATTCATATCCCCACTATTGCGGCCCGATTGCGTAACAGCAAAAGACAAGGCCGCAAAAAGCGCGATACCAATCAAAATAATAAAAATAATGTTGCCCTTATTGGGGCCAGAGGAAACGATTTTCATGTACGCATCCTACGAAAAGAACGACAGGATGACCAGACTACAATCAGATTATGCCCGTCAAATATTTTTATACATATAAAAATGGGGTATCCCTTGCTCATCAAAAGCTGTACCCTCAACCCTATACCCATGCCGCTCATAAAACTTTCTTGCGGCAGCACGAGCATGGCAGAAAATATAGCTGTAACCATTATCCTGCGCCCAATTGTCGCAAAAATCCATCATGCGGCCACCCAGATTTTTTCCCTGCATGTCTGCGTGCACGGCCACCTGACGCATTTTTACTTTCCCTGCACCCTGCGGCAAAAGGCAGAGGGTCGCAACAACAGGCAGGGTATCATCACTTAAAATACCTGCAACATGTACAGCATTTACATCCATTGCGCGTTCCTCCGGAGTCAGTACCAAGCCCAATGGACGACGTAATATATCCTCGCGCAGCACAACACAGGCCTCATAAGCATCACTGCCGTAATCAACAATTGAAAAACGCATATCCATGTGTCTCACCCTCCACATAACACATAACACCCCATAAATATCAAAACAATAATAACATAATAAACAGGCAAGTGCCTGTTATATATAATGGCGAAATATTATTCCGCAAAATCTTTTTGACACCCCTCTATCCCTCATGCCAAAAACATGCACCCGCCACATATGGCGCTCACCCCAACATGGGAGATACATACATGAACTTGAAAAACGTATTCAACAAAGCAAAAAGCCCCTTTGGTGGCATGAGCTACGATACAAAAGAAAAACTGTACAATTTCGCCAGCGGCGCTGCCTTCGGCGTTGCGGCCATCGCAGGTGGCGCACTGACAGGCGCACTCGGCCTTGGGGCCGCAGCCGGTTCATTAACGGCATCACTGCTTGCATCCATCGGAGGATACAAGCTTGGCCAAAAAATGGGCTTTGGCCAAAAATTGCTGCCTTTCGTTCTTGGCGCGGCTACCACATGGTTTGGCATGGTCGGCGTGAACAAAGCAATGGCCGATGACCAGACACCAAACACACCGCGTGTTGTTGATGTGCAGCATGACGCGCCTAAAGCGCCAGCCATCAAAGGGCTGCGCATGTAATAAATTTCATGCATATGAAACAAAAAAGCCCGGCCGATGCCGGGCTTTTTTCATGAACGAAATTATCCCCGCCGCACCTGCGCCAACCATTCATTCACCGCTTTTAAAAACGGTCCGTTCCGCCTGTAATAATTCTCAACATAGTCATCTTCAGCGACGCGCTCAAAAACGTGCTCTTCACCGTAATGCTCTTCGATATAGTCAGGCGGTGCAAGCCAAGCATGCGTATATTTTCCCTGCTCTTCCACATCAAACACCTTTTTTAGCGGAAAAGCCGGCGAATGCGTCCCGTCAAAATTGGCAATCGGAAACCCTGCTTTTTCAAGCCCCCGATCCCAGCTGGCATCCAGCGCAACCCACTGCCCATCCCGCATAACCTCTATATACAGGTGCGTTAAAAGGTCTTCTTTTGAACTCAAGGCCACAATCTCTGGCGGGATCAAGGTATCGGCCCAGTCCATCTCTGCCATGCGGGCCCGCACAGTAAAGCCCAATACCCCCAAACGCTCCAGCAGCAACTTGGCTTTCATTGAACAGTTCGGCGCCGGGTCTCCCGGATAGGTTGACACACGATAGGGAATATCACGCACTTCATCGAAAACAGCCCGCCCCATCTTGTACATATCTGACAATGTCATTACGCATCACCTGCGTTTTTATATTCCAGATCCAGATTACCCGTTTCCTTGCACAGAATCGGGGGTGTCTGAACAGACAAAAAGCGCAACGGGACACCTTCTGTCACCACACCATGAAAAGCACCCGGCGGAATGTGCACACGATCTCCCGTACGCACGGCATGTTTTGTATCATCAACAATAACATTTGCTTCACCCGCAACAATGTACAACACCGTATCCGCATTATTATGGCGATGTATTTCCGAGACCTGATGCGGCACAACATCCACGACATCAACAGCGACCACACTTTCCAGAGATGTTGCACGCGTGAGCTGCTGCACATCAAACACATCGAAAGTTTCAGCCTCTACCGGCACAGGTATTTTCATTGTATATCCCCTTAAAATATCGTTCTTGCAGTGTGGCGATAAACACGGCATGGGTCAATCTGTCAAACGGCATCTTTTTCTTGAGTTATGTCGTTTCAGTTGTATAATTCCAGCAGCTTTTTCCGATGGAGCAACACACATGAAACTTTTCCCTGTCAAGGTACACCTGTTAGTCCTGTTTTCCGGCTTGGCCGCATTGTCGTGGGAGGTGCTATGGCAGGTCAAATCCACACTGGCTTTAGGCATATCGGAACAAGGCACAGCCCTGACACTGGCCACCACCATGGGCGGCATGTCGCTGGGCGCGCTGATGATGGGGCATTTCCTCCGTAACAAAACATCTGTCCGCCCCCTACGCATTTACGGCATTCTTGAAATTATCGTCGGCCTCGCAGGCCTCTTATTGACCTGCGCTTTCAATCTTATCCGGGAATTTGACATTCAGGTCTACGCCTCCATGCCCGCGCAGGCACCACTTATACATGTTTTTTCCATCGTAGCCGCACTGGGCATCCCCACATGGTGTCTGGGCGCAACGCTTCCTGTCATCGGGCTTGCCGCACAACAGCATAAAACGCCCCTGTCTCTTTTGTATGGGCTCAACACATTGGGGGCTGCGGCAGGCACCTTGCTCTGCGCGATGCTGTTTATTCCTTTGTTCGGTGTTTCCGGCACGATTATCGGCGTTGCCATTATCAACATTATTGTTGGTTTCATCGCTATTGCACAGGGTGCAGATGTTTTTCACCCACAAGAAAACAAAACAGTCGCAGCCACAGAAACCACGCCTAATATTCCTTTTGCACAGGCACTTCTCCTTGTCTTTGTGACGGGGTTTGTCACCTTCGCGTTGGAGGTTGCATGGTTCCGTTCATTCACATCTACATTCTTTAGCATGTCAGACTCCTTCGCCCTTATGCTGGCATCTGTCCTGATTGCACTGGGTTTGGCGGCACGCTTTGTTTCTTCACTAAGAAACCGTAATGCGCCCCTTGGTACATGGATATGTAGTGCCGGCGTGTTTATTCTTGTCACAACGCCTTTTGTAGAGCGTTTTGATATCCTCAGCTTTTATACCTTTAACCCCATACTCACCATCCTTGCCCGTTTTACAGCGGCGTTTTATGCGATTGCACCCGCTGTTCTATGCCTTGGGCTTGTCCTGCCGTGGATACTGGACGAACAAGATACCCCCAAACGCTGGGGCATCATGTACGGCGTCAATGCACTTGCCGCCATCATCGGTTCCATTAGTGCGGGATGGGTCTTGCTTCCCATGCTCGGCTTCGCCCGTACGGCATGGCTCTGCGGCATTATCGTCGTCGCTACGGGTTTCATACTTTTACCCAAACAGCAGCGCGCACTCTTCGCATCGCTAGGCTGCATTGCCCTTCTTTGCGCCATGACCTTTGAATCTGGCGTTGGCAGGACACGCGTGCAAAGCAACATGTCATCAAAAGAAAACGAATTTAAAATCATGGATTTCTATGAAGGCCCAGATGCCACCGTCAGTGTTGTTGAAGATAAAAAAGGCATTCGTCGGCTGGTTATCAACGGGTTTATGGCGACATCCCAAAGCATCGACAAATCTGACACTCAATTTGAACATTACATGGCGTGGATGGGGCATATGCCCATGATCTTGCACCCTGATCCCAAAACCGCTCTTGTGATCTGTTTTGGTACAGGACAAACAGCCAATGCCGTGCGTGTCGAAAACCCGGAACGTCTCGACATCGCGGAACTGAGCAAACATGTTCTGAGCATGGCGCATCTTTTCTCAGCCAATCAGGGCGTGCTGGAGGACTCCCGCGTGCACCCCACTATCATGGACGGCAGGGCCTTTTTACGCCGCACGAACAAAACCTATGACGTTATTACGCTAGAGCCTATGCCACCGTTCTTTGCCGGCGTGAATGCGCTGTACTCGAAAGAATTCTATGAACTCGCCCATTCAAAAATGAGCGATGACGGCGTTATCGCGCAGTGGATGCCGTTCCATCTGGTGTCCGTGCACGGCGCGGCCTCTATCATCAAAACATTCCAAAGTGTCTTCCCCAACGCCACCCTGTGGATTGACCCACCTTCGACAACGGGGATTATTCTGGGCAGCAAAGACGAGACAGCTGATATCACAAAAGACCTGCCGGGCTTAAAACGCAAAGGCATCCCCCGCGACCTGACAGAAAAGGAAATCAGGGACGGCTTCCGCCTATACCGCGATACACTGGCACAATACGGTGCATATGGAGATATCGTTAGTGATGACAACCAACTGCTATCCTACGTCGAGTCTCTATACCATGGCAAACGTGATACGAGAATCAAGAATTTGGAGAATGGCGATCTGGTGAAAAAAATCGTGGAAGCCAATCAGTGAACTTCGCAAATCCCGATAACACGGGCCGCCGCAACGCGGGGCGACGAAACCTTACGGCGATGCTTTAAAACAGCGCTCATCGGCGCAAGCTGAAAACCCTTTTCTTCCAATGTCGGTATCCATGCCGCTAGCATACGAGTTGTAATATCCTTGGGGTGGCCGATCGCAACAGCGCTCCCCTTGCGGCGCGCTGTGCGCTCAACCTTTAAAAGCGCATCACGTGTAAAAGCTTCTGTTTCTTTATCATCCAGAAAAACATCGCGGTGTGTCACAGGAACGCCATAGGCTGCAGCCGTCTGCTCCGCAACAGAATTTGAAATCGTGCGCGAATCCAGGAAATACAGGCCGCGCTTCCTAACCTCACGCATCAAAATATCAATGCCCCGCGCATCTTGCGTAAATTTGCTGCCCATGTGGTTGTTCAGCCCTGCATACCCATCAAAAGCGGCAAGATTTACATCAATCCGCCGCCGCAATTCAGCTTCATCTAAATCACCATGCAAAACGTTCGGCCCCGGATCGATCGTATCGCGTTGCGGCTGCATGGGCATATGGACCATAATTTCATGCCCTGCCGCACGTGCCGCCTGCACCTGCTCCGCAATATCAGAAGCATAGGGCAAATAAGCCAACGTGACTTCAGATGGAAACGCCTCCAAAGCCTCTTGCGTGCGGCGGCGGTCAACGCCCATATCGTCTATAACAATCGCAATTAACGGCTTGCCTTCTTCCGGCGCAAAATCAATGGCCTCGGCAACATAGTCCGGCAAGTTGATTTCCGGGATGCTGTTGTACCCGGTCGGCGGCGCAATCGCCGCAGGCGTGTGCCACTGAATCTCAGCGTGCACAGGATATATGGCAACAACTGCCGCCACAAAAGCGAAGAAAAGCACTTGTCTCATGAACTGCCTCGAAAAACCCCTGTTTCCCTTCATGATGAACCCTTTACAGGCAGATTGAAAGCATAAAAACCTATTGACACAGAGCATGAACTAAGCTAGAACAAAAGAGGAATTTTTAGAAAAGGGGATTGAAAATGTTGACAAAAAAACAGCGCGACCTACTCGTCTTCATCAACGACTACATTCAGGAAACAGGCCTCTCCCCTTCGTTTGAGGAAATGAAGCAGGGCCTTGATCTCAAGTCAAAATCCGGCATCCATCGCCTGATTAACGCGCTGGTCGAGCGCGGCTTTCTGGAGCGTTTGCCGAACAAAGCCCGCGCACTGGAGGTCAAAAAAATGCCCGATGGTTCCGGTAGCAACGTTAAATCTCTGGCGCCGAAAAAATCCGCTGCAACAGCCCCCGCCAACAGCAATGAATATGGGGAGGAAACCGTGCAGGTGCCTCTCTACGGTAAAATCGCCGCAGGCACCCCCATTGAAGCACTGAGAAACGAGCAGGACATGATTGGTATGCCCGCTTCCATGCTGGGGATGCAGGCGTGCTATGCCCTGACGATCGAAGGCGATTCCATGGTCAAGGCCGGTATCATGGATGGCGACGTCGTCATCATCGAAAAATGCGACCGCGCGAACGACGGCGACATTGTCGTCGCGCTGGTGGATGGCGAGGAAGCGACATTAAAACGCCTCCGCCGTGAAGTCGGCTCGGTTGTGCTGATGCCTGAAAACGACTCCTACCAACCCATTCGCCTGACGCCGGAGCGCGTGCAGATACAGGGACGGATCAGGAGTTTGCTCAGGAATTATTGAGCGGCCCTCTAACTGACCGGAGCGGCCTTAGCTGGCACGCGTTTTTTCTTATTTGAAGACTCTGGATATGAGCCCAGTTTCCGGTAAGCTCTCCCAATCCCTTCATAAAGCACACTAATATCATACTCATCCGCAAACATATCCATACCACTTTCCGGGTAAAGTAACTTGCCGCACAACTCAAATAAATACACATCTCGCATGCTCAACCCTTCTTTCTGCTCCGAACTATAACGTTCAACCGCCGCCTCCACGCAATCCACCGGCCATGCGTGCAACCACTGTAAGAACAGCGCTTCCGGCTGCACCTTGCGAATAAAGCCAAAATCCAGAAATCCTGTTCTCTGCTTTGTTTCATCATCGACCAAAACATTACCAATGTGCAAATCATCGTGTGCCACAATTGCCGATCTTTTTGCGCATGAATCTTTATATTCCTGCATCGCGGAATAACAAAACTGCCATTGTTCCCGCGACAATACATCCTGACGCAAATTCCATGACTCCAATGCCTGCAGCGCAAGATCGGGCGTACATGGGCGTCCTGTTACATTAAGGTTATCAAAGGTGAGGTCGTAGGCAGCGTACGCCGCGAATTCCAGAGCAAATTCGCCCATATTCCCGACAAATTTCGTCTCATAGTCTACTACCCAACAGCAT
>JAPPOU010000031.1 GCA_028817795.1 Alphaproteobacteria bacterium | reverse complement strand
GCAAGATACTGTGCGGCTGGAGGGCGATCTGGCCCGCGAAAAGGAACGGCAGGAAGATGTGCAAAAACAAATGAGCGATCATTTCGCCGCGCTCAGCAGCAAGGTTGCGCAGGAAAGCCAGAAAAGCTTTTTAACGCTGGCCGAGCAAAGTTTTAAACGCCTGCAGGAAAACGCCAAGGGTGATCTTGAGAAAAAAGAGGCCGCGATTAAAACGCTGGTCGAGCCTGTGAGCAAATCACTTGAGAAAATGGATGAAAAAATCATCGCGCTGGAAAAAGCGCGTGAAAATGCATATGGTGCGTTGACCGAGCATCTGCGCAACATGAAGGCGGATCAGGAACGCCTGCGCACTGAAACGGCGCAATTGTCACAAGCGCTGCGGTCTCCGACCAAGCGGGGGCAGTGGGGCGAAATGCAGTTAAAGCGCACACTGGAGGTTGCGGGACTGGTCGAGGGCGTGCATTTCGTGCAGCAGGAAACAATTGATACCGAAGAGGGCAAACAGCGCCCCGATGTGATTGTAAAACTGCCCGACGGCAAGCAGATTGTGATTGATGCGAAAGCACCCATTGATGCCTATATGGATGCTGTGAAGGATGACGCCACGCTCGATGAACGCGCTGCTGCGGAAGACCGCCATGCACGGCATGTGCGCGACCATGTAAAAACACTGGCCAGCAAGGCCTATTGGAAACAATTCGACATGCCGGAACTGGTCGTCATGTTTTTGCCGGGTGAAAGCTATATGCCCGCCGCCGTCAGCCGTGATGCGGCGCTTTTGGATTATGCGTTTGACAACAAAGTTATTCCCGCATCCCCCACCACGTTGGTGCCGATGTTAAAGGCGGTGGCTTTTGGTTGGCAGCAACAAAAACTGGCCGAAAACGCGCGCGAGATTTCGGATGCGGGGCACGATCTTTATAAACGCTTGTGTACATTCGGTGGGCATATGGAGAAAGTGGGCAAGGGGATATCATCTGCGATTGAAGGATACAACAAGGCGGTTGCATCCTTCAGCAGCCGCGTTCTGCCCGCTGCCCGCAAGTTCCGCGAATACCAGCATTTGACGGACGACGGGAAATTAAAAGATATGCCGCAACTGGAGGCCACCCCCTCCGCCGCGCCGGATGTATCGGAAGAGCTGGATGATACGCCTGTAAAGAAACTTGAGAGCGCCTAAGAAAAAAGGAAAAAACAATGGCCATACTTCCCATTTACGTTGCCCCGCACCCTGTGTTGAAAAAAATCGCCGATGCAGTTGAAGGCGGCGTGACCGATGAACACAGAAAACTGATGGATGACATGCTGGACACCATGTATGCGACGCACGGTATCGGCCTTGCCGCGCCGCAGGTGGGAGAAAGCTTGCGCATTCTGGTTTTGGATGTCGCGCAAAAGGGCGATATAGACGAAGGCACGCACGAAAAAGGCACACCCATGTTTTTTGTGAACCCTGAAATTACTTGGACGTCGGATGAGCAAAACATTTATAACGAAGGCTGCCTCTCCGTCCCCGGCCAGTATGCCGAGGTTGAACGCCCCGAAAAGTGCCGCGTGAAATTTTTAGACTATGACGGTAACGAACAAGAGGTTGAGATGGAGGGGCTTCTGGCCACCTGCATCCAGCATGAAATGGATCACCTGAACGGCATTTTGTTTATCGACCACCTCTCGACCCTGAAGCGCGATATGCTGATGCGTAAGCTGAAGAAATGGACGAAAATGAACGCAGATGACATTGCGGAGACGCACGTACTTTGAAAGAAAGATAAAAAAATGGAATATCAATCCCACTTTGGCGTTTATGCCCTGATTTTGAACGAAGCGCGTGATCGCGTACTTTTAATTAAAAAAGCCCTTGGGTGCTATACGGGGCTTTATGATCTGCCGGGCGGCGCGATGGAGCCGCATGAGCTGTTGGAAGAGGCGATGCGGCGCGAAGTTTTGGAAGAAACAGATTGCACCGTTGAAACATCGGAACAACTGGGCGCCTTTAGCACGCTTTACCCGTTTGAAAAAGACGGGCAGAGCATTACATTGCGCCATCTGGGTGTTGTCTATACGGCCACGGTCAGCGGCACACCGCTGGAGCATTCCGACCGTGGTGACGACAGCCATGGCTGTGTCTGGGTGCCGTTTGATGACGTTACCAACGATAACGCTGCTCCCTTTGTGGTAGATGCGGTCAAGGCGTATCGTGGATGACAGCGCCCCGCCCCCTTAAAGTCATCTTCATGGGCACGCCCGTTTTTGCGGTGGCGGCGCTGGATGCGCTTTATGAGGCAGGGCACGATATTGTCTGTGTTTATTCCCAGCCGCCGCGCCCGGCGGGCCGGGGGCACAAGGTGCAGTTATCGCCCGTGCATAAACGGGCCGAAGAGTTGGGGATTCCTGTCCGCACGCCCGTAAGCCTGAAAAAAGACGCAGATGCGCGCGCGGATTTTGCGGCGTTGGGTGCCGATGTGGCGGTTGTGGCGGCTTATGGTTTGATCTTGCCGCAGGCGGTACTGGATGCGCCCAAATTTGGCTGTCTGAATATCCATGCCTCCCTTTTGCCACGCTGGCGTGGGGCGGCACCGATACAGCGTGCGATCTTGGCGGGTGATACGATGAGCGGTATCTGTATCATGCAAATGGACGCGGGGCTGGATACGGGAGACGTGATCTTGCGCGATACCGTGCCGATAAAAGACATCACCACGGCTTCCACGCTGCATGACGCACTGGCGGCGCAGGGGGCAGGTCTGGTTGTGAAAGTGCTGGATGGCATCGACACCCTGCCGCGCACACCGCAGGTAGAAGAGGGCACAACCTATGCCAAAATGCTGTCAAAAGAAGATGGCCGTATCGACTGGACACAAACGGCCATAGAAATAGAACGTCAGCTCCGCGCCTTAAATCCGTGGCCCGGCGTATGGTGTATGCGCAACGGCAAGCGGTTGAAAGTTTTGGAAGCTGAAATTGCGGACGGCAGCGGAAAACCCGGCGCGATACTGCACCGTGATCTAATTGTCGCCTGTGGTGAAGGCGCATTAAAGCTGACGCGTGTCCAGCCGCAGGACAAAAAACCGATGGATGGTTTATCCTACGTCAACGGCCTCCACCTGAATGTGGGGGATGTGCTGGCATGACGCCCGGTGAATGGTTTGGGCTGGGGTCGGTTGTCGTATCGTTTGTGGGGAGCGCGGCTTATTTCCAGGGCATTTTAAAAGGAAGCATCAAGCCACATGCTTTTACATGGCTGATATGGGCCATTATGGCGGCTATTGTTTTTGCCGCCCAATATCTGGAAGGCGCGGCAGCGGGGGCCTGGGCAACGGCGGCGGCGTGCGTGATACAATTCGTGATCGCGGCGGTGGGTTTTTTTCAAAAAGAACGCGATATTACCCGCAGTGATAGCGTGGCGCTGGCTGGCGCTCTGCTCTCTATCCCGCTGTGGGTGATAACGAAAGACCCTGTCTGGTCTGTCATCCTCCTGACCGTGATTGATGTTATCGGATATTATCCGACATTCAGGAAGTCATGGCACGACCCGTATAATGAAAGCGCATTGTCTTTTGCAATCTGGACACTGCAGTGGGTATTGGCCCTGATGGCGATGGCGCATTATAATATAACCACGGCTTTGTATCCGGCGGCGATTGTTATCATGAATACGGCAGTTGTGTTCACGTTGCTTTGGCGCAGAAAGGTTTTGGCATGACAATAGAAATAATACCTATCGCACATGAACATATCTCTCGCTTTCATGAAACATTGGATGCAGTTGCGCGGGAATCGGGCCAGTTGGCGCAATCTGAAGCGCCGCCGCTGGACAGCACGAAATCTTTTGTGACAGGCATGATTGAAAACGATTATCCCCAGTTTGTTGCTATGGATGGGGAACAGCTTGTTGGTTGGTGTGATGCCATGCCGAAGGAGAGTGATGCAAAAACTGGTCGTCTGGGTATGGGGGTGCTCCAATCCCACAGGTTGCAGGGCATTGGCCGTCGCCTGATTAAAGCCACGCTGAAAAAAGCGCGCGCCAAGGGGATGCAGACCGTCGTGCTGTCCGTGAACGTCGATAACGCCCCCGCCATTGCATTATACGAGAAAGTGCATTTCACAATTGCAGGCCGGGAGACAGATTTTGAAACAGGCAGAGATATCTACATCATGGCGTGCCCGCTGGAAAAGGCAGATGCATGACCGCCAATGAAGTGCTGGGCGGACTGGCGGTTGTAACGGGCCTGTGTTTTTACGCGACGTACTTTTACGGCATATGGCGCGGGCAGATCAGGCCCCATGCCTATACATGGCTGGTTTTTTCCATTTTGAACGGTATTGGATTTGCGGCCCTGCATTTGGAAGGCGGCGGGCCGGGGGCATGGACCTTGGGCGTCACCAGTTTTGCCAGCTTCGTTACGTTTGTAATTGGCCTGTTGATGCGGGAAAAGGATATTACCCGCAGCGATACGGTTGCCCTAGTCTTTGCCCTTTTGGCCATTCCCGTCTGGGTGGTGACGGATAATGCGCTTTGGGCCGTCATTATTATATCGTGCATAGATGTGGCCGCGCTTTATCCAACCTTTCGCAAAAGCTGGCACAAACCGCATGAGGAAGGGGCATTGTCTTTTACGCTGAGCGGCGTGGAATACAGTTTTGCCCTTGCAGCTCTGCAAAGCTACAGTGTTATTACGGTTTTATACCCGGCAACCATCGTGGTCGTTGACGGCCTGTTGGTTCTAATGCTTTTGTACCGGCGGAGGCAGGTATGACCCAACGCTGGAAACTAACTATGGAATACGATGGCGCATCCTTTCTGGGGTGGCAGCGCCAGCGTGAGGGGCTGACGGTACAGGGCTGTCTGGAAGAAGCTGTCTTTAGATTTTCCGGAGAGAGGGTGACAGCGCATGTGGCGGGGCGGACAGATGCAGGCGTCCATGCCTTGGGGCAGGTCGCGCATATTGACATAGAAAAAGACGTCAGCGCAAAAACCGTGCGTGATGCCATTAACTTTCACATGCACCCGCATCCCGTATCAGTGGTCGAAGCCGCTGCGGTGACGGATGATTTTCATGCACGTTTTTCCGCAATACAAAGAACGTATTGCTATAAAATTATCATGGCGCGCGGCGCTGTCCCTGCCGTGGGGGGGCAATACGCGTGGCATATCTGGAAAGACCTTGATATAGATGCGATGAATGAGGGCGCAAAATACCTTTTGGGGCTACATGATTTTTCCAGTTTCCGCGCAGCCGAGTGTCAGGCGAAATCTCCCATGCGTTCCATGGATAGGCTGGAGTTTATTGAGAAACAAGATGAACCTGCCTTTGGCCGCCACATAGAGTTGTGGGCCGAGGCAAAATCTTTTTTGCATCATCAAATCAGAAATATCGTGGGCACACTTAAGCTAGTGGGTGAGGAAAAGTGGCGGCCCATAGACATAAAACATGCGCTGGAAGCCTGTGACCGCACGAAAGCCGGGCAGACAGCTCCCCCGCATGGACTTTTTTTTGTGAAAGTGAAATATCCCTCTTTACAAGATACTTAGCGGTTGTTATTAAAGTGGTGGTTGAAATGTTCAGAGGGAGATAAAAACAGCCATGGCACCGATTTTTACACAAGAAAAAAACACGCTGACAAAGCAATTCGCACAGGTATCAATGAAAGCAGCACTGCGCCAGAACATGGCCGATATTACAACGCCGCGCTTTAGCCCGGTGAAGCGTACGCTGTTGAAGCTGAAATACGCGTAAGCAGAGTCAGGTTTACAAAAAAACCGCCCGCGCGTATCGCCGGGCGGTTTTTTTTATTCTGTTATTATTGCGGCGCACAACAAAACGATGGACAACGATTGGGCTGAGGTGCTAGAGAAGAGTGGCGCTGCGGTGCGGCGCATGAAACGCATCCATGACATTATTAGACATAGAGGAGGTACAGCATGGCGCTGAATCTGAAAAAACTTGTGGATACCCATAAAGAAAAAGCAACGGAAGCCTTTGACAAGGCAACAGCGAAAGCTGAAAGCCTGGCGCATAAGGTAGAGGCGAAAGTCGAAGCCAAGGTTGCACAGGTTAAAAAGTTCGTAAACGAGAACAAGCCGAAGTAAGCTGATTCCGTAACAAAAAAAGCCGTAGGCGCGCGCCCGCGGCTTTTTTGTTATGTATAATTTATTTTGAATCGCCCCCCGCACTGCATCATGGTATAAAGCGCGTTCAAAGCAATGCACTATACCAGACCGATCAATTCCCAAAGAGGTTCCCTTGGCACGGAAGCGGCATAACATTTTGATATTGAACGGCCCCAACCTGAACATGCTTGGGGTGCGCGAGCCGGATGTTTACGGCTTTCAAAGCCTGTCTGCCGTCGCGTTGGAATGCGAGGAGCTGGCGGGCGAAATGGGCTTTACCCTCGATTTTCGTCAAACCAACAGCGAAGGCGAGATGGTGACGATTATTCAAGAGGAGCGGGAAAACATTTCCGGCCTTATTATTAATGCAGGGGCCTATACCCATACATCTATCGCCATCCACGATGCCTTGAAGCTTTTGGAGGCTCCGGTGGTTGAGGTGCATGTCACAAATATATATAAGCGCGAAGAGTTCCGCCGCAAATCATATATCTCCCCTGTCGCGCAGGGCGTGATCTGTGGTTTTGGCGGGCATGGCTATATTCTGGCGCTGAACGCGCTGCGCGCGCTTTTGGATGAGGAGTAAAAACAAAATGTCACAGCAAGGAAAAAAGAAGGAAGAAGAGAGGGCCGAAGACATGGGCATGAAAATAGATCAGGACGCAGTGCGCCGTCTTGCAGAGCTTTTGGATGAAACGGGACTAACGGAGATTGAAATCGCCGAAGGGGATCGTCGCGTTCGTGTTGTGAAATCTGTCACGGTGGCGCCCGCCGCTGTTGCCGCGCCCGCCGTTGCGCCTGTGGCTGCTGCAGCGCCTGCCGCTGTGGACGAAACACCTGTAGATGCAGTGACGTCCCCCATGGTGGGTACGGCCTATCTGTCGCCCCAGCCGGGTGCCGCGCCGTTCGTGACCAAGGGCGCGAGCGTTCAAGCGGGCGATACCTTGATGATTATCGAAGCCATGAAGGTGATGAACCCGATCAAGGCGGACAAAGGTGGCACGGTGCAGGATATTTTGGTGTCTGATGCGCAACCTGTCGAATTCGGTCAACCGCTTGTGGTGATTTCTTGATTGTTCCTTTTCCCAAAGGGAGAAGGCTTAATACGAAGGATAAAAGGATATGTTTAAAAAAATCCTGATCGCCAACCGTGGGGAAATCGCGCTGCGCATTGTGCGGGCGTGCAGGGAAATGGGCATTGAAAGCGTTGTTGTACATTCAACGGCAGATGAAAACGGCATGGCCGTGCGCATGGCAGATGAAAGCGTTTGTATTGGTCCTGCGCCATCACGCCAAAGTTACCTGAACATACCCGCCATTTTGACGGCGGCGGCGGTGACGGGTGCGGATGCGATCCACCCCGGTATCGGCTTTTTGTCGGAGAACGTGGAATTTTGCCGTATGGTGGAAGAACACGGCTTTACTTTTATCGGCCCGACATCCGAGCATATTGCCAAGATGGGCGATAAAGCCGTGGCGAAAGACACGGTGCGCGAATTGGGCCTGCCGCTGATTCCAGGGTCGCCCGGTATTGTGAAAACGTCTGATGAAGGCTTGTCGCTGGCAAAAGAAATCGGCTTTCCTGTTTTGATTAAGGCGGTTGCCGGTGGTGGCGGCAAGGGCATGAAAGTGGCCCGCAGCGCCGATGAATTTAAATCATGCTTTGACATGGCATCGAACGAAGCCAAGGCCGCATTCGGCAATGGCGATGTGTATATGGAGAAATATCTGGGCAACCCCCGCCATATCGAGATTCAGGTTTTGGCGGATGGGCAGGGCAATGCCGTGCATTTGGGCGAGCGTGATTGCTCGATCCAGCGCCGTCACCAAAAAGTGATCGAGGAATGCCAGTCCCCCGCACTGAACGATGCGCAAAGAAAACAGATTGGTGAGCTGGCGGCTGATTGCGCAGCCAAAATGGGCTATCGCGGCGTGGGCACGATGGAGTTTTTGTATGAGGATGGAAAATTCTATTTCCTTGAAATGAACACGCGCCTGCAGGTCGAGCACCCCATCACGGAAATGATTACAGGCATTGACCTTGTGCGTGAGCAAATATTGGTTGCTGCAGGCGGCAAGCTGCCGTTCAAGCAAGAAGACATTGTTTTTGACGGCCATGCCTTTGAATGCCGTATTAATGCCGAGCATCCGGAAACCTTTATTCCCTCGCCCGGAAAAATTACGCGCTATCACGCGCCGGGAGGGCTTGGCGTGCGCGTTGACAGCGCTATATATGATGGATACGCCGTGCCGCCGACATATGACAGCTTGGTGGCAAAGCTGATCGTCCACGCCAAAACGCGGGAAGAGGGGCTGATGCGCGTTGAGCGTGCGCTGGATGAATGCGTGATCGAGGGGATCAACACCAATATCGCCCTGCACCAGCGTATTTTGCAGGAGCCGGAATTCCGTGAAGGGAACTTCACGATTCACTGGCTGGAAAACCTGCTTGAAAAACAGGAAGAGGAAAAAAGGAGAGTTGCATCATGAAAAAACTTATCGCATTGGCAACGGTGGCTATTTTGTCTTTTGCATCCACACAGGCGCAGGCTGCGGTGGAAGAATATGACTTTGACAAAAAACACACACAGGTCTTTTTCAAGGTTTCGCATCTGGGATTTTCTATCTCGCATGGTCGTTTTAATGAAGTCGACGGCGGTTTTTCTTTTGACCTTGACCATCCGGAGAAATCGTCTGTTAACGTAACGATCAAAACAGATTCGCTGGACATGGGGCAAGACGGCTGGGATGAACACCTGAAGGGTGAAGATTTTTTTAAGGTCGAAGCGTTCCCTGAAATGACATTCAAAAGTACGGCCGTTGAAGTGACGGGCGAAAAAACGGCAAAAGTAACGGGTGATTTAACGCTGCTGGGCGTCACGAAGCCTGTGACGCTGGACGTGACGTATAACAAGGCCGGCATTCATCCCTTTGGCGGTAAATACGTTGCAGGCTTTTCCGCAACGGGCATGTTGAAGCGTTCCGATTTCGGTATGACGTATGGGCTTCCCAATATCGGGGATGACGTACATATGATGATCGAGGTTGAGGGTTTCCGCAAAGGCGATGAGGCGGACGCTGAAAAGGCGGAATAGTCCATGTTGAAAAACAGCGCGGCGCGTTACGGATCGGTGACAAAAGCACTGCACTGGTTCAGTGCCGTTCTGGTTTTTTGTCTTTTGGCGATCGGTTTGACGATGGGCGATGCGCCGCTGGCCGATCGCATCCGGCTTTATAACCTCCATAAATCTTTGGGCATTTTAGTGTTGGCTTTGTCGTTGTCACGTGTTGTGTGGCATATTTTCTCCAAGAAGCCCGCGCTTGTCGCATCGTTAAAGCCGTACGAGAAAAAGGCGGCGCATGTCGCGCATGTGCTGTTATATGCCGCGCTTTTGGGAATGCCGATGTCTGGTTGGTTGATGTCGTCGGCGCATGGGCGTTCTGTCTCTTTCTTTGGGTTGTTCCAATTGCCCGATTTTGTAACGCAAAACCCGGCGCTGGCGGAACGGCTTGAAACGGTTCATGAAACGATGGCTTATGCCTTGATGGCGATGATTGCCTTGCATGTTGTGGCGGCAATCAAGCACCATGTTATAGACAAGGACAACACATTGCGCCGTATGTTGCCCTTTGGTGGTGCAAAGGAGGAAGCATGAAAGCTTTTTTTTATACGGCACTTTTTGCGTTGATTGTATGCGCAGCGCCTGTGCGGGCGGAAGATGCTATGCGCTGGTCCGCGCTTTTGGATGGCAGTCATATGACATTCTTGATGAAGGCCATTGGCAAGGAATGGCCTGTTGCCGCCTTTGAACCGGAAGTATACTTTGACCCTGAAAACATGTCCGGCAGCCGCTTCTCTTTAACGGCGGATTTATCGCCCGTTTTTACGCAAGACCATATTGCAAAAAGCGGGTTTGCAGATAGCATTGCTGGCAGCGCTGTGCAGGCATCGCGCCCTGCGCCCGTGCAAAATGCATCTGGCCCGAACGTTATGCGTTTTGAATCAGGGCGCGTCATGCAAACGGGAAGAAACACATTTCGCGCAACGGGCACGTTCATGTTGAATGGCCAAAGCGAAGAGATGGAAGTTCCTTTTCGATTGTCTGTGCAAGAAGATGATATCAGCGTCATGCGTATTACGTTGACAGGGCGATTTGCTTTCGCGCCAAAAGACTTTCCTTCGCCGACGGGGTTGGCGCCATCTGATGCCGGTATTGTGCCGGTCACGTTCCGCTTTGCCATGGTGCCCTATGATTATTAATGCTTTGAAAGGACAGAAAGCATGAGGTTTGTTCTTTTTCTGGTGTTGTCAGTGCTTTTGCCTGCTCTTCCCGCGCAAGCGGGGGATGATGCACCTGTTTGTGGACGCACCTGGACGGTGACGCAGGCAGACAGCAGCTTGAAAATTCGTGGCAAGCAAATGGCAGATGATTTCGAAGCCAGTTTTTCGCAATTCGATGTCGATATTTGTTATGACCCTGAGAAACCGGAAAATGCGCAGCTCAAGGTTGTCGTAAAAACAAATAGCTTTACATCCGGCAGCGCGGACCGCGATAGCACGGCTATGACAAAAGAATGGTTTGGCGTTAAGGGTTTTCCGGAGGCTGTTTTTATCGCAACAGGCTTCCGCAAAAAAGAAGGTGGCGGGTTTGAAGCCCCCGGCACACTCCGCATCAAAGAGACAGAACAGCCCGTCACGCTTGATTTTACGTTGGACATACAAAACGAAGAGAGCTTGGGCTATAGCTGGGCTAACGCACAGGGAAGCGCGGTTTTGGATCGTTCACGTTTCGCATTGGGAACGGGGGATTGGGCGGATGCAAGCATTATTGCAAATAATGTGACGGTAGAGTTCAGCATTCGTGCCCATGATGCGGCGCACAAGGATAAATAAAAGCACATTTATTGCTTTTGGTTTTTGTGTTTTTGCTCTACGTGCGATAGAGTCAGGTTTATGAGAACCTTATATCACCTCTGGCTTCATCCCGCATCGCGCAAGGTTAGAATCGCGCTGGCCGAAAAGAAGCTGGATTTCGAACTGAAAATTGAAAAGGTTTGGGAACGCCGCACGGACTTTCTGGTCATCAACCCGGCAGGCGATGTCCCTGTTCTGGTCGAACCGGACGGAACGGTGTTGACCGACAGTCAGGTGATATCCGAATACTTGAATGAAGTTTACGACAGCGTCGATCTTTTGGGTGCAACGGCGCATCAGCGCGCCGAAACCCGCAGGTTGGTTGCATGGTTTGACCACAAGTTTGATACCGAAGTGACGGAAAACCTTGTCGGCGAAAAGATGATGAAGCGCTTTTTAAAAATGGGTGAGCCGCAGGGGCCTGCCATTCGCGCAGGTCATGCGAACATTCATTATCATCTGGATTACATCGGCTTTCTGACCGAGCGTCGCCGCTGGTTGGCGGGCGATCATTTCTCGCTGGCCGATATTACGGCCGCTGCGCATTTATCGGCCATTGACTATATTGGTGACGTGCCGTGGCAAGACCATGAAGCCGCCAAAGACTGGTATGCCCGCATTAAATCGCGCCCCAGTTTCAAGGCGCTTTTAGAAGATACAATTCCGGGCTTCACGCCGCCCAGCCACTATCAGAATCTTGATTTCTAAAGCTTCCCGGCGGCGTCATGAACGAATCGTTTCCCCATATCGTCAAACCCGCCGTTCACGACAAAACGTTGTTTTGCTTTGGTTACGGTTATTCCGCGCTGCATGTGTCTGAACGCTTGCGCCAGTTCGGCTGGACGGTGCGCGGCACGACGACGGACCCGGAAAAGCAGCGCATCATGTCGCAGGGCGGCGTTGATGCGGAAATGTTTGATATCGACCACCCGCTTTTGGACCCGCACGCCAGCCTGTCTGATGTAACGCATCTTTTGTTGTCGATCCCGCCGGGCGGTGGTGGAGACCCTGCTTTTATTTTGCACGCCGGTGATATTGCCGCCATGCCAAAGCTGGAATGGGTGGGGTATTTGTCAACGACCGGTGTCTACGGCAACCAAGATGGCCGTTGGGTCACCGAAGCCACGCGCCCCAGACCCACAAGCCGCCGGGGTGATCTGCGTTTAAAGGCGGAACAGCAATGGCAGTCACTGCATTTGCACGAAGGCCTGCCGCTACACACGTTTCGTCTGTCCGGCATTTACGGGCCGGGCCGCAGCGCGATTGATGCGGTGCGCGCAGGAACGGCGCGGCGCATTGAAAAGCCGGGCCATGTTTTTAACCGCGTGCATGTCGATGATATTGTGCAGGCGCTGGTGGCGTCAGTTAATACACCGAACCCCGGTGCGATTTACAACGTTGCCGATGATGTACCGTCCTCCAGCAGTGAAGTTATCACCTTTGCCTGCGATCTTTTGGGGATCAGCCCGCCGCCGCAGGTTGCATTTGACCAGGTGGAAATGGCGCCCATCGTGCGCAGTTTTTATGCCGATAACAAACGCGTGAAGAATGACCGTATCAAGGATGAATTGGGCGTCACGTTAATGTACCCCGATTATCGCGCGGGATTAACAGCCTGTTTTGATCTGGAAGCGCAGGCGATGGGGTTTTTGAATTTGTCCTAGAGGCGTGGTTAAAACGCAAGGCCGATACCTTTGCTGATAAGCGAACCCCACAGGTATTGATCTTCGGTGGAGTTCATTTGCTCCGATCCCTCGACTGCAGCGCGCAGCAACCTGTCCTTTTCAAAGATTAAAACAATCCTGAGGTCCGGCCCTTTCTTGTGGACTTTCATGGTGCCAAAGCCAAGAGAGCTTTTGCGGCTGATTGAGCGATAAGGCAGCGCATAACCTTCATAGGTCATGAGCTTCTTGCGAAATTTTTCCAATTGTTCGGGGGTGCCTGTTACCTGTGAATAGCCATAGATACTGGTCTGGACATCCTCAAGGCTCATGCGTTCAAACTTTTCTATGGAGATGCCAAGCGCTTCAAAGGCTTTGTCTTTGCTCATGCCGGGCTTGAGGGAGCTGGTGCGGGTTTTAAGGTCTTCTTTATCCTTGAACAGCTCTGTATTGACGCTTTGCTTTCCCGTGGGCAGGCAAGCGGGTAGTGTGGCGACCATGATCGCCACGATCAGAATGCGCCCCATCTGTGACATTCTGTAAAGAACATCGGGGGTACGCGTGTATCTGGTTTGTTCTGTCAAAACTCTGCCCTCTCCACAAAAGCTGACCGTACACCTAAAATATATACATAAAATATTAAAGAGTGGTTAATTCATGCTGCGGTGCACTAAAACAGCCTATGCCTTTGTCGTGTGTGCGTCCAGTTTTCTTGTGTCTGCCTTCGTGCTTCGCTAGTTTTGGACGGGTAAGAATCTTTATCAAGGGCAATAGACATGACACGCAAGCTCTTTGGGACCGATGGTATTCGTGGCACGGCAAATACGCCGCCTGTGACGGCAGATATCGCATTGAAGGTGGCCATGGCAACAGCGCAACGGCTGAAGCGCGGCGATCACCGCCATCGCGTTGTGATTGGCAAGGATACGCGCCTGTCAGGCTATATGCTGGAACCGGCGTTGACGGCAGGCTTTATCGCGATGGGGATGGATGTCAAACTGGTGGGGCCGATGCCGACACCGGCGGTGGCGATGCTGACGCGTTCTCTGCGCGCAGATTTGGGCGTGATGATTTCGGCATCGCACAACCCCTATGAAGATAACGGGATCAAACTGTTTGGCGCGGATGGTTATAAACTGTCCGATGACGTGGAAGAAGACATTGAGCAGTTGATGGATGCCGCGCCAGCGCTGGTGCCGGCCGCCGATCTGGGGCGGGCCAGCCGCCTTGACGATGCGCCGGGGCGTTATATCGAGTATGTGAAGAACACTTTTCCCAAGGGGCTTCGCCTTGACGGCATGAAAATTGTCGTTGATTGCGCGCATGGTGCCGCGTACAAAATCGCGCCGCGTATTCTTTATGAACTGGGTGCAGAGGTTGTTCCTGTTGCCGTTGCCCCTGATGGCAAAAACATTAATAAAGACTGCGGCGCGACGGCAACGCAAGGCTTGCAAGAAGCGGTTATGCGCCATGGCGCGGATATTGGGCTTGCGCTTGATGGCGATGCAGATCGTATCATGATTTGTGATGAACGCGGGCATATCGTTGATGGCGATCAAATTATGGCGCTGATTGCAAAGTCCTATCATGAAAGCGGGCAATTAAAGGGTGGCGGTGTTGTAGCGACTGTGATGTCTAACTTGGGGCTTGAACGTTTTCTGGTGGCGCAGGGCTTGCACCTTTGCCGCACCCCGGTGGGAGACCGCTATGTCGTCGACCATATGCGCGGCAATGATTATAACGTTGGTGGGGAACAATCAGGTCATATCATCCTTGGCGACTATTCGACAACGGGCGATGGCTTGATCGCGGCGCTACAGGTGCTGGCCGTGATCCGCCGCGCGCAAAAACCTGCCAGTGCCGTCATGAATGTTTTTGCCCCTGTGCCGCAGCTTTTGCAAAATGTGCGTTATAAAAACGCAGTGTCATTGGATAGCGGTGAAATGCAAACAGCCATTCGCAGCGCAGAGGAAAGGCTGGGGGACGCGGGGCGCATTCTGGTGCGCAAATCCGGCACGGAGCCTTTGGTCCGCGTGATGGCAGAGGGTGACGAGGAAAAACTGGTGAAGGCTGTTGTGCAAGAGTTGTGCGCTGTCGTCACGCGCATAGGGGGCGGATAATCCATGAACAGGGACACGGTTGATAATGAAGCTGCATTTTACAGCCGCTGAAACGGATAAGGCGCAAGACGCCCTGCAAGGGTTAACAGCCCGCTATGGCACGGTATCCCTGACTGAGGCGGATGTTGTTGTCGCGCTGGGTGGTGACGGTTCAATGCTGCGCGCATTGCATGACAGCCTGCCGCATAAAAAGCCTGTTTTTGGCATGAACCGTGGCTCTGTCGGGTTCTTGCTGAACAGCTATCGTGAAGACGATTTGCTGGAACGTTTAAAATCGGCGCAGGCCGTTGTTGTGAACCCCTTGCGTATGGAAGCCGAAACGCTGGAGGGCGTGACGGCAGATGCGCTGGCGATTAACGAAGTCTCGCTGTTCCGCGAAACCCGGCAGGCCTCAAAACTGAAAATTGATATTGATGGCGTGACGCGGCTGGAAGAATTGATCTGCGATGGCATGATCGTGTCAACGCCCGCAGGGTCGACGGCCTATAACCTTTCGGCGCACGGGCCTATCATTCCCCTAAGCGGTGGCTTGCTGGCTTTAACGCCGCTGAGTCCTTTTCGTCCGCGCAGGTGGCGCGGGGCGCTTTTGCCGCAAAAAAGCAAAATCCGCTTTACGGTGCAAGAGGCTGTTGACCGCCCTGTATCGGCGGTGGCCGACTTTACCGAGATTCGCGATGTGCGGACGGTCTCTGTCTGGCAGGATGATGCGGTGGAAATCACGCTTCTCTTTGATCCGGATATGAATCTGGATGAGCGGATGATTAAAGAGCAGTTCATGCCATAACATCTAACATATTGATTTTTAATGTTTTATAAAAGACCTCTTGACGGTTTTTGTATTATCATGTTAATACAATAATACACTTGGATCACCAGAATCGGGAGTAATAATGATGGCAGTGCCTCAGGACAAAGGGCGGGCAGAGGGTGCGGATACCGCGCTGTATGCGGCGTTGTTGTCATTAGAAACAGCGGAAGAAGTCCGCGATTTTCTGGCGGATCTGTGTACACCCCGCGAACTTGCGGCGCTGGTGGAACGGTGGCAGATCGTGCGCTACCTGGACAGTGGTGACCTGTCATACCGCGACATCAGCGCCCGCACGGGGGCAAGCACAACAACCATCGGCCGCGTTGCGCGGTTTTTGCTACAGGAGCGACATTGCGGTTACCGGCGCATACTCGACAGACTCAAGAAAAAATAAAGAACAGAAAAGACAAACGGTAATATCATGTACAGTAATGACAATCAGGCCTTGCAACCGGCAAGGGACCTTATCATCGCCATCCCTGCAAAAGAACGCCCAATGAAAGCCTTCAAGGCTGCCGTGGTGCCTGCGGGGTTTTCAACGGTTCCTCCTCTCTCACGCAGAACAGAGGGCGCGTTGCACGATGAAACAGGCGCATTGCCCGATGTCGGGGCGCGTTTTATCCGCTGTTCCGATGCAATGGAGCGTATGCGGCTTGGTGGTATTGATGTTGCGATTATTGGCCGCGATGTTGTCGCTGAATTTAATGCGAAAGCTGTGCGTAACGGCCAGCCCGTTGCTGGTGTTGTTGCTGCGACGCTGCCGCAATCGGCATGTAAATTAACGATTGCCGTTCCGGAAGAGAGCAACATTACGTGTCCGCAGGATCTTGCGGGGTTGCGTATCGTGACATCATACCCCGCAACACTGGCCACGTGGCTGGAAGAAAACGGCGTTGATAATGCCACGATCATCGAGGCTGAGGGGGGCGTTGAAAGTTATGTGGCTGACGGCCTTGCCGATGTAGCCTGTGATGTTGTGGAGAGCGGCAATACGTTGCGTGCCCACAATTTGAGGCCGACACAAATGGTATTAGTCGACAGCACGGCGGTAATCGTGCGTGCAACGCGTGACCTTGGGGCGAAGAATGAAAAGCTACTGGAGGCTTTGGTGACACGTTTGCAAAAGCCCGCCCTGCGGAACGCCGCGCGGGAAAAACGTAGCGCCGGGAGCATGCTTGCGACGGTCTAGTTTTTTCATAATTATTGAGGGTAAAAAGCTGCCAACGCGGCAAGGGAAGTGCTATAGTCGGGCGCAGGCTGAAAGCCTCACGAATACATGACATAAACGGAGATCATTGTGGCATTTTTTGACGACAAGAAAAAAGCGGCGGAGAAAAACTTTGCGATGGATGAGGAGCAGGCCTTCAAGCTCCAGATGCGCGCCACGCGCATTTTTGGCTATTGGGTGGCCGGGCAAATGCATCTTGAGGGCAAAGTCGCCGATGACTATGCCGAAAGCGTGGTCGAGGCCGATATGGAAGAGCCGGGCATTCAGGACGTGATCCGCAAGGTTAAAGCCGATCTGGCTGCCGGTGATGGTGAATTTACGGCGCATTTCCTTGAAACGCAGTATAACCAGTGCATGGAACAGGCGCGCCGCGATATGTTGGCCGAACAGCAAGCACAAGGGGAAAAGGCATGAGCGGCCTTTTTGACGACAAGAAAAAAGCAGCGGAAAATGTTTTTGCGCTGGATGAAGAAAAGCGTTTTAAAGTACAGACACATGCGGCCCGTTTGTTTGGCCATTGGGTCGCAGCGCAGTTTGGTTTGCGCGATGCCGATGCAGACCATTACGCGGAGAGCGTGGTGGATGCCGATTTTGAAGAGCCGGGCATTCAGGACGTGATCCGCAAGGTCATGGCCGATTTTACGGCACGCGGCATTGCCGTGACGGCGCATCATCTCGAAAACCAGTTTAACCTGCATCTGCAGGAAGCCTTGAAGGCAACTGAATAAATATACTATGGCGAGCCTTGCAAAGCGCATTGTTGATAACCCAAAGCATTTTATTTTGCTGGTTTTGACCGCGCCGTTTATTTACGGGCTGATTATCCCGGCTGTATTGGCGGATGCGTGCACAACGCTATATCAGGCCATCTGCTTTCCCGTTTACGGCATCCCGAAAATCAAGCGGCGGGATTATATTGTTATCGATCGCCATAAATTAAAACACCTTAACTGGGCACAAAAACTGAATTGCGTTTATTGCGGGTATGTGAATGGCGTCAATGCTTATTGCGCTGAAATCGCGGCGCGGACGGAATGGTATTGGTGCCCTGTTAAGCATGGCAAAAACCCGCCTGCACCGCACGCGCACTATGACCGTTTTATAGGCTATGATGACGCGGCAGATTTCCCCCAAAAGCTGCGCGTGATGCGGCAAAAGTGCAGGGCATGTGAAACGGGATGTGATGCTGCGCAAAAAGATTAGATGATTAGATCGTGCCACTCTTCTTCCGTTAGCACGGTCACGCCAAGATCATTTGCTTTCTTCAGCTTCGATCCCGCATCTTCCCCTACGACAACGTAATCCGTTTTCTTTGAAACGGAGCCGGCCACTTTTGCGCCGTGGGATTCGGCTTGTGCCTTGGCTTCATCGCGGCTCATGGTGACAAGCTTGCCGGTGAAGACAACGGTTTTCCCCGCAACCTTGCTGCCGCTGGTGTCGGGGGGGATGTAGGGTTCAACCGTGACTTCTTTCAAGAGGTCTGCCAAAACGTTCTGGTTATGCGGCGCTGCAAAAAATGCCGTGATATCGTTGGCAACGGCGGGGCCGATATCCTCGATTGCCAAAAGTTCCTGTACGGCTTCATCGTCATGCGTTTTTGCGTCGCGCATTTGTGTGGCGAGCGTATCGATGTTGAGGTAGTTTTGGGCAAGACGTTTGGCCGTGGCCTGCCCTACCTGCCGAATGCCAAGCGCGTAAATAAAACGGTCAAGTGCAATGGTGCGGCGGGCTTCAATGGCGTCCAAAAGGTTTTTCACTGAAAGTTCGCCCCAGCCTTCCTGTGTTTTCAATGTCTCTGCATGTGCTGCCAGTCGAAAAATATCGGCAGGAGCCGTCACGATTTTATCGGCAAAAAACTGGCGGATAATTTTATCGCCAAGGCCCTCTATATCAAAAGCCAGACGGCTCACGAAATGTTTTAAACGCTCGACGGCCTGCGCGGGGCAGATTAACCCGCCGGTGCAGCGCGTGGCGGCTTCGTCTTCCTCGCGCACGGCAGCGCTGCCGCATTCGGGGCAGGTTTCGGGGAAGATAAAAGCCTTTGCGCCCTTTTTTCTTTTGTCGGGCAGGCTTTTGACAACTTGTGGAATAACGTCACCTGCACGCTGGATAATCACGTGATCTCCCTTGCGGACATCCTTGCGGTTAACTTCATCTTCGTTGTGCAGTGTGGCGCGACTGACCATCACGCCACCGACGTTCACGGGTTCCAGTTCGGCTACGGGCGTGAGCGTACCTGTGCGCCCGACCTGAATGATGATGTCATTGATAACAGTTTCCGCCTGTTCTGCCGGAAATTTATGCGCGACTGCCCAGCGTGGGGCGCGCGATACAAAGCCAAGGCGTTTTTGCAGGGCGATGTCGTTGACCTTGTAAACGATGCCGTCAAGGTCATAGGGAATATCGGGCCTGTCGCCATAGACTGTTTCATGAAACTGCATCATGTCCTGTGGGCTTTTGCACAGGGCAGTGGGGATGGGTACGGCAAATCCCCATTTTCCCAGTTTTTTGCGTACGCCGTCTTGCGTATCTGCAATATCTTCTGAAACTTCGCCAAGCGCGTAGCCGAAAAACTTCAGCGGCCTTTTGGCGGTGATAGTGGAGTCAAGCTGGCGGATACTGCCCGCCGCTGCGTTGCGGGGGTTTGCAAATGTTTTGCCACCGTCTTTTTCCTGTTGCACGTTCAGCGCCGCGAAATCGTGGCGGTCTATATAAATTTCACCGCGCACCTCCAGTATGTTCGGCGCGTCTGAGGGCAAGGTGTGCGGTATACCGGCAATCGTCATGACGTTCTGCGTGACATCTTCGCCCTCGGCCCCGTCACCACGCGTGGCGGCCTGTACCAGTTGGCGGTTTTCAAAGCGCAGGCTGCAGGACAGACCGTCGATTTTCGGTTCGGCGATGATGTCAATAATGTCCTGTGTGCTCAGGAACCGCTGTACGCGTTCGTAAAAATCTGTCACGTCTTCTTCGGAAAAGGCGTTACCGAGGGAGAGCATGGGGACGGTATGTTTAACCTTTGTAAATCCGGCAGCGGGTTTTGCGCCGACTTTACGCGTGGGGCTGTCTTCGGTGGCCAGATCGGGGAAAGCTGTTTCAATCTCTTCCAGCCTGCGCCTGAGAGCGTCATATGCGGCATCGGAAATTTCAGGGTTGTCTTTTTGGTGGTAAAGCAGGTCGTGTTTTTTGATCTGTTGTGACAGGTCTGCAACTTCGGCGGCAGCTTCCAGCATGTTCAGTGTGGAGACCAGGGGCAGGGCAGGTGTCTTTTTCCGCGCCATCATGCGGCCTTCCCGTCTTTCAAAAGCTGTGCGGCTTGTGCTCGCGCTTCTTTTGTTACGGTTGCCCCCGAAAGCATCCGGGCAATTTCTTCCTGCCTGTCTTTAATGGCCGTTAACGGCGTGATGTGGGTGATGACCGTGCCTTTTTGTTCTGTTTTGGCAATATGCCAGTGATGACCGGCGCGCGCGGCGACCTGCGGGCTGTGGGTGACAACCAGAACCTGATATTGCGCGGCAAGGGCGGACAAGCGCTCGCCTACCGCATCTGCCGTTGCGCCGCCAATCCCGCTGTCGACTTCGTCAAAGATCAGCGTGGGGGCCGCGCCGTCGGCGGCGATAATCGCCTTGATCGCCAGCATAAAGCGTGAAAGTTCCCCGCCTGATGCGATTTTGTTCAAGGGCGCGGGCGGCGTACCGGGGTTGGTTGCGGCCATGAACTGGACATTGTCTATACCTTCCGCCGTATGGCGGCTTTCGTCCATTTGCGTGACGGCAACGTGGAATGTGGCTTTTTCCAGTTTCAGGGGCTTTAATTCTTTTTGCACGGATTTTGCAATCTCGCCTGCCGCCTTCACGCGTTTTTCGCTGATTTTAGAGGCGCGATCCACATAGGCTTTCTTGGTTTCAATGACGGCCTTTTCAAGATCGGCCAACGCGCCATCGTGGTCGGTGACTAAACGCAGTTTGGCGCGCATGTCCTCCAGTATGTCGCATAGCGCGTCTGAATCGCAACGGTGTTTCTTGGCAAGCTGGCGAATGGTGAAGTAACGCTCCTCTGCCGCCGCAAGTTCCTTTGCGTTATTGCCGCCCGACTGCATTTTTCCGGCCTGGAACGATGCTTCCTCAACCTCGGCTCGCACGCGGGTAAGGGCGTCGGCCAGCGGTTTTGCTACATCGCCAAGGCGGACAAGAGATGCCTGCGCTGCGCCCACGGTTTCCATCAACCCGTTTTCGCCGTCAATCAGGCGCACTGTATCATCAAGGCCGGTGCGCAGCTTTTCCTGTTCTTTTAAAAGTGTCCGTTTTTCAGCAAGTTTTATCTCTTCACCGGGAACGGGGGAGAGTGCATCCAGCTCGTTCACGGCATGGCGCAGATAATCTTCTTGCATTTTCAGGGTTTCGATGCCGCTTTGCGCTTCATCCAGCTTGCGCTCGGCATCACGCCATGCGGTATAGGCGGCGCGAAGCTGCTTTACTTCGCCCGTCAGCCCTGCGTAAAGATCCAGCGTGCCACGGTGTGTGGTCGCGTCCATTAAGCCTTGGGTGTCAAACTGGCCGTGTATTTCGACCAAAAGCGCGCCTGTTTCTTTTAAGAATTGCACGCTGACGGGGGCATCGTTGATATAGGCCTTGCTGCGGCCATCTTTGGACAAGGTGCGGCGCAAGATAACGTCGCCTTCACTTGCGATATCTTTTTCTGCGAGTAGGGTAAAAACAGCATGGCCTTTGGGTGGAGCAAAGGCAGCGGTAATTTGTGCCTGTTCTGTGCCGTGGCGCACAAAACCCGCATCGGCGCGTGCACCCAGAGCTAGCCCTAGCGCATCCAGCAAAATAGATTTACCCGCGCCCGTTTCACCGGTGAGGGCGCACAGGCCGTGGTGCCCGTCAAGCTCCAGCTTTTCAATCAGCACGAAGTTTTGTATGACGAGGGCGCTGAGCATGGCGGGTCAGTTGAAAAATTTGTCGAAAACAGAGTCGTCGCTGCCGCCACTACCGCCGCCCCGGATCAGCGCATAGGTATCTTTGTACCAGCGGCTTTCAGGGTGGTTGTGGCCCAGAATGGCGGCGGATTTGCGGGCTTCATCGACGACGCCCAGCGCCAGCCAGCTTTCGACAAGGCGGTGCAGCGCTTCGGGCACGTGGGTTGTGGTCTGGTATCGCGTGACAACGCGTTGGAAGCGGTTGATAGCGGCCTGATACTGGCGGCGATCAAGGTAATAACGGCCAATTTCCATTTCCTTGCCGGCAAGGTGGTCTTTGGTCAGGTCAATTTTAAAGCCTGCATCGCGTGCGTATTTGCTGTTGGGGTAGCGCTGCACAACTTGCCGCAGGCTGTCAAGCGCAAGCTCGGTCATCTTCTGGTCGCGGCGGACATCGGTGATTTGCTCGTAAAAGCACAGCGCTTTCAAATACCATGCATAGGCGGCGTTTTCATCGCCGGGGTGCAGTTCAATGTAATGGTCAAGCGCGATGATGGCCTCGTCGTAGCGTAGATGCTTGTAATGCGCATAGCCCGACATAAGCTGCGCGCGCACCGCCCATTGCGAATAAGGATATTGGCGGTCAACATCGTTGAACAGGCGGGCCGCTTCCGCATATTTGCCTTCATCAAGACGGCGGGCAGCGCGGTTGTACAGCGCTTCAACCGGTTCTTGATCGCTATTGGCCAGAGATGGCGAAGCAGCAGGTGCGGCCTTGCCATCTTCCGTCTTTTTATCGGAAGAAGCACAGCCCGTCAGCGCCACGGCAAGGCACAGAGTTGCCAGAAAAATGCGTAATTTCATCATGCCGTTTTATAGCATGAAAACAGGCGCGGTCAAAGCGTGAAACAAGCCGTTTTAAGAGCCAAAAATCCCTGTTTTCAGGCGACGACGGAAATACGGGCCTGTTCTGCCGCCGGGGCATAGGGTGCCTTGACGGCGGGGGCTGCTAGTGGGCCGATTTCAAAGGCTTCGGGCTGCGCGAACAGGGCGTGCAACACCTTGTTGTTCATGGCATGGCCCGCCTTGTGCCCGTGGTAATGGCCGATGATCTGGTGGCCGCAGAGGAAGATATCGCCAATCGCGTCCAGAATTTTGTGGCGCACAGGTTCGTTGGGGAACCGCAGGCCTTCGGGATTCATGACTTTGTCGCCGTCAATCACAACGGCATTTTCAAGAGAGCTGCCACGCGCAAGACCCATCTCGCGCAGTTTTAGGCCATCTTCCAAAAAGCCAAAGCTGCGGGTTGTCGCAATATCGCGGCGGTATGTTTTTTCAGAGAACACATGCGCGTATTTTTGCTGGCCGATGACGGGGTTGCTGAAAATAATTTCAAAGCTGTAAAAGGCATCTTCAGCAGGGCTGAGAACGGCTTTTTTGTCGCCTTCGGTATAGGTGACGGTGTCTTTGATGCGCAGATAGCGGCGCGGCGCGGCCAATCGGCGCAGGCCTGTGGTACGGATCGCATCCAGAAAGTGAATGGCGCTGCCGTCCATAATGGGAACTTCGGGGCCGTTCACTTCGATCACGGCGTTATCAATACCCGATGCGGCGCAGGCGGAGAGCACGTGCTCTACCGTTGAAATGGTGACGCCGGCATCGTTGGCCAGCACGGTGCAGAGCCGCGTATCTGCAACGCGGTCCCATTTTGCCGGAATGATGTTGTTACGGTCGGTGATATCCGTGCGGATAAAGACAATGCCCGCATTGGCGGCAGCAGGCTTGATGGTCAGCGCGGCGGGCGCACCGGAGTGCACGCCAATGCCGGATACGGCGACAGCGGCAGCAATGGTATGTTGGTAAGACGAATGCAGCATACGGTTCCCCCTGCAAGACGTTTATTTAAAAGGATATTTTCCTCCTTCCTTGGTAGCATTCAGGAACGGGAGATAAAATTCACTCTTTGTGACGGTATGTTACACCACCTAAATTATTGATTTTATTTATTTTATTGTGATGTGTTTCCCGCCCGGCAAACGACAGACAAGACGCTCATGTGTATGAAGGGCGTCTTCGTACATTGTCACGACATAGGATTCATCAGCTCCTTTTTCGGCGCAGGGAGCTGGGTTTTCGGTAAGTTCGGCGGCATAGGCGCGGACGCTGTGGATGTTCTCTTCGCCTTTCTTTTTAACATGGAAAGCAGACGGGGTTTCTTTTTCCACCCAGGCAGCTGTGTTAAAGGTATCGCGCACGCCAGCTTCTGCGGCGCTATGCTTCTGGTTTTCTTGCACGGAAAGATGGGCGCCGATTCCGAAAATGGGGGATATTATCAGACTGGCAAAAGCAAAGCCTTCCAGATTTTGTCTAAGGTTACTTTTCTGCGGTTCATGGCTTGACATGAAAGGGTCCTTTTAAGGTGAAGGTGGCTTTGGGCCTTTTTTCGGTCCGCCGGGTTTGGGTTTGCGCGTAACTTTTGTATCCTCAAGGCTGCGGCTGAATTCTTCATAGAGGTCGGCGCATTCTCTGGCGGTTTCTTGAAAGTCTTCTGCCAGCATCTCTGGGATATCGGGGTTTGCGTTGATAACAGCGTTGATTTTATCTGCATTTGTTGTCGCCAGAATGCGGAGTTTGTCCAGTGTGTCACGCTTGGAATATTCGGGGATACTTGCTGCATCCTTGCTATCAAAAGCGAAGATAGCTTCGGCTTGTGCATCTTCCATCCATACTTCATCTTGCGCGACGACGATGCACTGGAAAGGCAGTGGCGCTGCGATAAGCTGGTCGGCCGTATAATTGTTGTAGACACTGTATGTAGATAAAATATCTGCAACATCATCGCTAATGTTTTCGCGTATGTTCTCTATATCTTCGGCCAGCTTGACGGGATAGGCGATATCTAAAAGCGCGGTAGAGACTGTAACGGCATCGCAGCCTGCAAGGGAGAGGGATGAAGCGATAGTCACGGCTTCAAGGCCGTTGTCGCCCGATCCGTACAGCAGATCGAACGCGGCGCGGACCATGGGGTCATCCAACAGATCGGGGTTGTCTTCAAACGTTTCGGTGCTTGATGGCCCGCCAAGTAGTCTTTGCAAATCTTCCAGTGCGCCGCCAACTTCTTCGCGTAACCGGTCTATCCTTTTGTCTATATTGTCGCCAAGGCGTTCGGCGGCCATGCCGCTGTAATCGCCAAGGCCGTTGTTCAGAGTTTCCCACAGTGCGGTGAGCGGCGTGTTGCCATCCAGCTTGTCAAGCATGTCAGAGATATGCGCGCTCACGGTTAAATCGGGTTGAAAAGCGGGGTCGTCTTCCATTTGTGTGACACTGTGGGCCAAAAGAACGGTGGCGCGCGCCATGGCGATGGCTTGCACAGCAGGGGGGGCTTCATCAATGGTGTCAAATTCAACTTCGGCGCAGGCGCGGCATTCGACGATATGATCCAGCGTTTCCACGCCAAACTGGCGCTTTATCAAGCCATGCGTGACAGGCGGCATTTCTGCCAGTAATGCGGCTGACAAGATATTTGTGTCATCGATGTCGTGGGCGTGCAGGACAGCAGCTGTGAAGGCGCCGATATCATCCCCATCAGCATCGGTGTGCTGGCGGTTGCGGTCATAGAGCGTATATGCGCTGTAAACGGTGACGTTATTGGGGGGCAGGTCCAGTTCTTTATAAGATTGCGGTTTCGCCATAGGGGGGTGCGCCTTTTCTTTGCTCTTTTATGTATTGACGGCGATAAAGTTAACATAGCGCATGGATGGGGTCAACATATATGTTAATTAAAATAAATTTTTAAAAATCATATGTTTGGCCTATTATTCCGGGAGATATCACAACGGGCGGGATATGTGTCCACATGGTTAAGGAAACAATGACAAGTCGCGAAATGCTGGAACGGCTGATCGCGTTTGATACGACCAGTTGTTACAGCAACCTTGAGCTGATCGACTGGGTGCGTGATTACCTTGACGGCTATGGCATTACATCGGCCCTTATCCACGATGTGACGAAGAACAAAGCGAATTTGCACGCTGTGATCGGCCCTGCGGAGGAGCCGGGCATTGTCTTGTCGGGCCATACGGACGTTGTACCGGTGGAGGGGCAGGAATGGAACAGCGATCCCTTTAAGCTGCACGTGCACGATGGATTGTGGTACGGGCGTGGTACGTCTGATATGAAAGGTTTTATTGCGGTGGCGCTTTCGCTTGTGCCGTCGTTTGTGGAAAGACCGTTGTCGGCCCCCATTCATTTGGCCTTGTCTTATGATGAGGAGTTGGGATGTCTGGGCGCGCATTCCCTTGTGGAGCATGTTGTGGACAGCGCGGTGATGCCAAAGATGTGCATTGTCGGTGAGCCGACGGGGATGAAACCCATTACAGGGCATAAAGGCATTTGCGATTACGAATGCACGGTGCATGGCAAGGAAATGCATTCCTCCCTTGCGCCCTATGCCGTGAATGCGGTGGAGGCGGCGGCGGAGTTGATTACATTTGTGCGCTCTATTGCACGCAGGATGGAAACGGAAGGCTCGTTTAATACGGCCTATGACCCACCGTTTACGACATTGCAAACAGGTGTGGTTAAAGGGGGAACGGCCATCAATATTGTGCCGAACCATTGTAATTTCTGCTTTGAAATCCGCAATATTCCAGAGGTTAACGCGCAGGACGTGATCGAGGAAATTCGCCAGTATGCCTTTAAGCAGATTGAGCCGCGCATGAAAGATATTGATCCGAAATCCGGCATTAAGTTTGAAATTGCGGCAGAGGCACCGGCCTTTTCAACGCCGGACAATGACCCTGTTGTGGATCTTGTGCTGTCATTGACAGGCGCGAATGAAACATCTCAGGTCAGTTTTGCAACGGAAGCGGGCGTTTTCAACCGTGCTGGTATGCCGACTGTCGTTTGTGGGCCTGGCCATATTGCGCAGGCGCATAAGCCTGATGAGTTTGTTGCCGAAGATCAAATCGTGAAGTGCGAGCACTTTTTAACGCAACTTGTCGATCGGACGTGTCGTGTGGCTTGATATCTTTTCTCCCTAACCTTCTCCCGAAGAGGGGTGGGGTTTTAAGGGCGCAGTTAAAAACGTTTCCACAGTTTCAATAGCTTCTTTCAGGCCAATCCGCAAAACCTCAACATCCGCCGGGAATGCGGCGCAGAGCCGGGTGGGAAGTGCGTTATCCAGCATCACAAAAACACCTTTGTCTGTGCTTGTGCGTATCAGGCGACCATAGGCCTGTTTCAGTTTTGCGCGGGCCAGCATGTCATCATAACTTCGCCCAAAGTGCGTGCGGCGGGCCTTGTGCAGTATTGTGGGGCGCGGCCAAGGCACGCGGTCGTAAATAACAAGGCGCAGGGCTTCGCCCGGCACGTCAATGCCGTCACGCGTGGCGTCTGTTCCCAAAAGGCAGGCGTTTTCCTCTTCGCGAAAAATATCGACTAGTGTTGATGTTTCAAGCGCATCCACGTGTTGTGCGTAAAGTGGGATGTTTGCGGCCTCCAGTTTTGGCAAAATCTTGCCATGCACGGCTTTTAATCTTTGAATGGCCGTAAAAATCCCAAGCCCGCCACCGCCTGCCGCCGTGAAAAGGCCACGCATGGCATCGGCCACTTCCGCCGTATTGTTTTTTTGCACGTCCTTGATAACAATAATGCGCGTTTGCGCGGCGTAGTTATAAGGTGACGGCGTTGTGGACATGGTGGTGGATTGTGCATCGGTATTTAAAACGGATGCGCCTGTGCGCGTGATTGTCTGCGCCCAGCTATCATTTTTTGTGACATCACTTTCCGCCGTGACTGCATCGCGCAGCGTGGCCGAGGTCACGGCAACACCATGGGCAAAGGGTTTTAATTGCGCTGCAAAGACCCCTGCAGGGTCGATATAGTGACGGTACATGCCGGCATCGATATCCGTGCCGTCAATGCGTGTAATTTCCAGCCATGTGACGGCGGGGTCGTTATCTTCGCGCTGTTTTTCCAAGGCATTTAGCATGTCAATCCACCCCCCCAGAATGTTTCGCGCGCGGCGCGTTAAGCTTTGCGCGACAAAACGTACGCGGTCACGGGTGGCGGTATCAAGGTTTTCGCCGTCTTCTTCCAGCATGTTTTGCAGCCGCCGTGCCAAAGACAGCATGGGCGTCTGCAGGCTGCGCAAACGTTTTTCCAGTTCTTGAGCGGTGGCGGGTAGTTCAGGCACAGGCGGGTCAAGCGGCGTCTCGATGGAATAGGGGGAGTTGTCAGTATTCCGCGCCACGGTTTGCTGGCGGCAGAGCATCAGAAATTTTTCCGCCGCGCCGCGTGGCGCGTTTTCGGCCAGCCGCTGCCGCCAGTCTGCGCCGGGCAGGCATTGCGCGGCCATCAAGATATCATCAAGGTCTTTTTTGGCGGCATCGTCTTCGGGAATCAAATCTTCAATGCGGCGTTTCAGCCCACGTGCGCGGCCTTTCCTGCGCCCGCCGTCTGCGCCCAGCAGCCAGCGGCGAAAGTCTGCTGTTTCCATGCCGTTCAAATGCGCGCAAAAGGCGCTGTCGGCGGCATCGAAAATATGGTGGCCTTCGTCAAAGATGTAGCGCTGCGGCAATGTTTCATCAAGGTTTGCCACCGTCTGGTGCATCACAAGCGCGTGGTTGGCAATCACGATATCGGCCCGTTTTGCCTTGCGCACACTTTTCTCGACAAAGCATTTATCAAAATGCGGGCAGGCGGCGTAAATGCATTCGCCGCGTTTGTCTGCGAAATGCGCGGCGCGGGCAGGGCCGATCAGCCCTGGCAGCCATCCCGGAAAATCCTTGCCTGCAAAGTCGCCGTCTTCGGTGACGGCAGCCCAGCGCAGCATCAGCCCCAGCGCGACGGCGCTGCGCCCCTGTGCGCGAATGCCGGGCATGTCGGTCATGTCTTCCAGGTTTAAAAGACACAAATAATTTTCCCGTCCCTTGCGCGTCACGACTTTCATCGATTTGGTGACGGGGTCGTCATAGAGTTTATCCAGTTCCGCATCTACCTGTTTTTGCAGGTTGCGGGTATAGGTCGAAACCCAAACGGGCGCTTCGTTCTTTTCCGCCCATACGGTGGCGGGCGAAAGATAGCCCAGTGTTTTTCCCACGCCTGTGCCGGCTTCGGCCAATACAACATGCGTTTGGTCTTCGTGGTTGATGGGGGCAAAGGCGGCGGCAATGGCGGCGGCATAGGCGCGTTGCTGCGGCCTGTCTTCACGGCTTTGCCGGATGAGAAGTTTATGCAGGCGCTCTTCCGCTTCTTTTGCGGTGACGCCATGATGTGCGGGCGGCGGGGCAGGGGCGTGCTGCGCCCAGCCGGGCAGTTTATCCCAAAGGCGCATGGCGGCCCTGATATCACGCGGCGTCGGCATGTTTTTTTCGCGTTGCAGGGCGTGTAATACGGTCATCGCCCATGGCCATCCGGCAACAGGGTCCGGCCCGTCCGTGCTGCCCGGCGCGGTATCCAGCATTAATCCCATCATGCCTGCAATGGCGGCAGGGTCTGATTTTTCCGTGCGACTTGGTGATGAGAGATCAACCAGCAAATGGCGCGTGATATCGCGAAGGGACAGGCAGGTATCTTCCGCCTCCAATGGCTCCATCAGGTGCAGGGCGCGGGCAAGACCGCGTGGTGTAGGCGCGCAAAAAATGCCCGGATGCACGAATGCAAAAAGTTCCAAAACGTCATAGGCCTTAAAGGGTGGCAGGTTCAAACGTTGCGCCATATGCGGCGCATGGCAGACAATGGGGGTGCTGTTTGCAATGATGTCACGCGCCTGCTGCACATTCAGGCGCGTGATTTCGCCGTCTGTGGTCAGGCAGATAACGTGTTGCCCGTCCAGCGCCATGACAGGCGCATCGGGTAACAGCAGGGCACGCTGCTGTATCGTTGTTGGTGCGGAATGATGCATGGTTTCTTTTACCGCATGGCGGCATCGAAAACCAGCATCATCTGGCTTTTATGGGGTACCGGGCAGCGGCACGATTTCCGGCCCGCTCTTTTTTTCCGGCAGCGTGTGGCCGATCATTTTTGCCACGTTTTCCATGTGGTTGTAGGGTTTTTTTGTTGACGTTCCTGTGCTTTCAGGGCGCTGTGCTATGGTGTTGAGCGCAGACGTAATATCCTGCTCTTTTGCAATCGGCCTTTTCAGCGTGACATAGGGCATGCCGGTATGCATCGGCATGGCAAGATTTGCATCAACAATAATGACTTCTTTTTGGTATATATTCCATTTGTCATTCTGCGTGCGGCACGCTTCGATTTGGCCTGCAACAACTGTTGAAAGATCATCCAGTGTCAATTCCTGTCCTTTGGCGCGTTTGCTCAGGCGCTTCATGGTGCGCTTGAATGTGCTGGTCAGTGATTCCAAATTGTCATACGTCATAAAAACATCCCTCCATGTTTATTCACGTAAAGCCCTCGTGTGGGGTGGTTGGACCTTATGGCTAGTGATGTGGGATGTCAAACGATTCTGGTTGTTATTTAGGCCCGTATTTTTACAGGGGCGCTGTTTTGTGGGCGCTGGCTTGTCGTGCCCTGGGTGGTGGAAGGGCTGTAAGCGCCCAGTGCCTCGCCATAGGCTAGATACTCGCTCCACATTTGCGATAATTCACGCTTTTTCTGTTCTCTATCTTTATGTTTGCGTTCCATGACTTTACGTCCTCCAACCGGACTGTATATAGT
>JAPPOU010000024.1:2633-30521 GCA_028817795.1 Alphaproteobacteria bacterium | reverse complement strand
ACGTATTATAGTGCGTGTTATTTGTTGACATAATATATAAAACGGGTATGATGGAATCCCTATGAAAGTGCAGTAGAGCAGCCATGACGATTTCGAAAGACGCCAACGATAAATTCAAGCAGCGCATGACAGGGGCGCAGGCCTTTGCAGAGATTGTGTCTGCGAAAGACCCGGTTGCGGTGACAAAAGCCTGTAAAAAAATCATGGACATTGAAGATGCAGCAGAGCGCTATGCCGCCGTGGAGATAATCGAGGCTTATTTTGTTTCTGTGCTGTCTGAAAAATCGGGAGAAGACTATCGTCAAGATGCATATGACGTGGATGGTTTCATTAACGAGCATGTACCCGCCCTGCAGGACAAATTTGAACAAGCTCTGGAGCAGCCGATACTGAACTTGCTACCTGTGGCGGGCTATGTCACGAAATTGAAGGCCTCCGCGTCAGATACGCACCCTGCAGTTCTTGCGTGTGTTGTCGGAACAGTTGGCGTGCTGGAAGAATATGGACAAGTACCCGATAAGATTTTGCTAATGTTGGGTGATGTGCGGGATCAAATGGAAAAGATGGCGCAAAAACCGAAACTAAGCTTGGTGGAGGGTGAAGCGCAGGATGATGCCCCTAAAAGCAAACCGGCAGGGAAACTTCGACTTATCAAGTAATATGCCTATAGCACGTGCTTTCTTTTTTTATAGAGCCTTTTATCTTCAAACATTTCGGCCAGTTTTTCCGTCATCGCGCCGCCCAGATCGTCTGCATCTGACAGCATGACGGCACGTTTGTAATAGCGGGTGACATCGTGGCCGATGCCTATGGCCAAAAGCTGCACGGGCGTTTTATCTTCGATCCAGTGGATAACGCGGCGCAGGTGTTCTTCCAGATAGTTGCCACGGTTGGCGGAGAGGGTTGAATCGTCAACCGGCGCGCCGTCTGAAATCACCATTATGATCTTGCGCTGTTCGGGGCGGGCCATCAGACGATTCCATGCCCACATCAACGCTTCGCCATCAATATTTTCCTTCAAAAGCCCCTCGCGGAGCATGAGGCCCAGATTTTCGCGTGAATGCCGCCACGGCGTATCGGCGGCTTTGTATACGATATGGCGCAGGTCGTTCAGGCGCCCCGGTTTTGAAGGTTTGCCATCAGACAACCAGCGGTCGCGGGAGGAGCCGCCCTTCCATGCGCGTGTCGTAAATCCCAAAATTTCAACTTTGACGCCGCAGCGTTCCAGCGTACGGGCCAGAATATCGGTGCTGATCGCGGCGATGGTAATGGGCCGTCCGCGCATTGATCCTGAATTGTCGATCAGCAGTGTGACTACCGTATCGCGGAAATCGGCCTGTGTTTCCTGTTTGTAGGTCACAGGCCAGTATGGATTGGCAATGATACGGGAAAGGCGGGTGGCATCAATATACCCTTCCTCCAGATCAAACTTCCATGAACGTGTTTGTTGTGCCAAAAGCTTTCTTTGCAGCTTGTTGGCAAGGCGTGTGACGACGGCATGAAGATGCGTGAGCTGCTTGTCCAAAAGGCGGCGGAGTTTGTGTAACTCTTCCGGCTCGCACAATTCGCGGGCGGCAATGGTTTCATCGAATTGCGTGGTATAGGCGCTGTAATCACCAAACTCCGTTTCTGTATTATTGCTGCGTCCGGGATTGGCCCCGGCTGTTTCTCCGCCTTCGCCGTCTTCTCCTTCTTCCTGTGTTTCTCCGGCTTCGGCAAACCCTGTTTCGTTGTCATCTTCTGTATCTTCGCCTTCGCCGGTTTCAGCCTGTTCGGCGGCAGCGGATTGGCCATCTGTTTCTTCAGGTTCTTGTTCTTGCTGTTCTTTGTTTTGATTGTTGTCAGCGTTTTCCTGTTCGCTGTCTTCTGCCGTTTGTGGTGCGGCGGGCAGGGGGGTGATATCCATGTCCAGTTTTTCCAGCAGCTTGCGGGATATATCGGCAAAGGTGGATTGGTCTTGGACGCTGTTTTTTAATTTTTCCAGCCCGTCTGTTCCCAGCTTTTTTTCGATCCAGTCATGCCACAGGCTGACGGCATGGGCGGCGGCTTCCGGTGGCTTGCGTCCGGTGAGCGCTTGCCGGGCCATATAGCGCAGGGCATCGGGCAGGGCCACGTCGTTTTGCGTTGCGGCCTGGTCCAGCTTGTGTTTGCGCGCAGAATCTTCCAGCGCGGCGGCAAGGTTGGCGGCGATGCCGGGATAATCTTGTGTACCAGCGGCTTCAATGCGGGCTTCTTCCAGCGCGGCAAAGGCGGCGCGGGCAGCGTTATCCGCTGGGGCTGTTTTTCCGAACACGTCTTCGTCGTGGTATCGTAAATGCAGGGCAAAATCGTCTGCCATACCCCGGAGACGGCGCAGTTCATGTTCCGATAGGGACGGTGGTAGGGCGGGAAGCTTGATTGTATGGCCGGAGGCGTCAGGTATGACACCGCCAAAAGTCAGTTCAATATCATCCTGCCCTGCGATAGCGCGAATGGCAGATTGCGTGGCGTAGCGGAATGTTTCGGCGGGGTCGTTGTGGTCGGTCATGGCAGGAGCTATTCTGCCGTCTGCAGAAGTTCCCGGTCAAAACACCGCTGGTAATATTCGCTGACAACGGCCTTTTCCATTTCATCGCATTTGTTCAGGAACGTAACGCGGAAGGCATAGTCGATGTCTTCGAAAATCTGGAGGTTTTCAGCCCAGTTAATGACAGTACGCGGTGACATGACGGTGGATAGGTCGCCATTGATAAACCCTTTGCGTGTCAGCCCAGCCATGCGGACCATGGCGGCGATATCTTTTTGGCCTTCGTCGGTTTTAAAAGCGGGAACACGGGCAAGGACGATATCAATTTCCTGTTCCGGCGGTAGATAGTTCAGCGCGGCCACAATGTTCCAGCGATCCATCTGGCCTTGGTTGATCTGTTGCGTGCCGTGGTACATGCCCGATGTATCGCCAAGGCCCACGGTATTGGTTGTTGCGAAAATGCGGAAGGCGGGGTGCGGACGGATAACTTCGTTTTGGTCCAAAAGTGTCAGCTTGCCTTCGGATTCCAAAACACGTTGGATCACGAACATGACATCGGGGCGGCCAGCATCGTATTCATCGAATACAAGGGCGACAGGGTTTTTTAGTGCCCATGGCAAGAGGCCTTCTTTAAACTCGGTAATCTGTTTTCCTTCTTTCAGGACAATGGCGTCCTTGCCGATCAGGTCAATCCGGCTGACATGGCTGTCAAGGTTGATGCGGACCATCGGCCAGTTCAGTCGGGCGGCGACTTGTTCGATATGTGTCGATTTACCCGTGCCGTGATAGCCCTGTACCATTACGCGCTTGTTATGTGCAAAGCCCGCAAGGATTGCCAGCGTGGTAGCGCGGTCAAAAATATAGGCTTCATCGATGTCTGGAATATGCCCCTCACGCTTGGAAAAGGCAGGGACCTGCAAATCACTGTCAATGCCGAAAAGTTGACGCACAGAAACCATAATATCTGGAATGCGTTTCATATTGGAGCCGGTGATGATGGACATGGTTTTTCTCTTGCGGAAGCATGGTGAACGATAACCCTAAAAGGGTATGCCGCAGCGGACCAAAGGTCAAGTTACCAATAGATTGAAAAGGCGGCTTGGTCATGCCTAAAATACACACAGCAGGGAGGGGCGGCAGATGCTTCGGAATATGCTGGCTGCGGCCCGCGACTATTTCGCCAAAACACTCACGATTTACGATCTTTTCGCCATGACGATTGTCGTGATGGTGCTGGGCCATACCGTGGCGTTGTTCGAGTTGGATGCGTGGCTGCGCATGCCGGACCGCATTCTTGTGCCGGTTTTTATGATTGGTTTTGGCTATAACGTGGGCCGTCCACTTGATAAGAAGCTTTTGGCCAGCGCGGTCATTATCTTGTTGGCCCGGTGGCTGTTCTTCAGGGAAACGCTTGCGCCTGTCGCGTTTTTTCCCATGTCTATTCTGGCCGGTTTTGTTTTGGTGCGGCTGACGCTGGAAAAGATGATGCCATTTATGCTGAAGGGGAAGGCGCATTTCTGGGGCATGAATGCGCTGTTATTAGCGCTGCTGCAATATTCCCATGAATGGGGGTGGGAATATGGCACGCTGTGCTACATTCTTGCCATTGCCGGGTGGCTGTGCCGGAACGAGCATGAAGTGCCAGAGGACGTGGTACGGGTGAAGGAATATTTTTTCTTTGGCTATGTATTGTTCCTGATTGTCAATCAGGGTTTGTTTACGTTTAGCCCGGCGCAGTTTTGCGTTTATGCAGCGGGGTCTGCGGGGGTGTTCGCTGTCATGTATAATCTGCGCACATTTGTGCTGAACGCCGTGCGCCGCAAGCGCCCGAAGGACCGGGTGGCGCGTTTTGTCAGGTTTTTAGGGCACAACAGTATCGAGGTGTATGTCGCGCATACCCTTTTCTTTTACGCGTTTCACGCGTGGAACCTGATGTTATAGGGGTTTACGCCGCAGATTGTTCTAGCGAAGGCGTGCGTGCCTTTTTGCGCAGAGCTTCATAGCTTTTGTCGATAGCGGGGCGCTCTTGCGGGGCAACGGTGTTGAACAGGTCTTTTAGTTTGCGCTGCATGTATTTTGTACTCAGCAGGCTTTCCGGGTCTTCACGTTTCAGAACGGAAATTTCCGCATCGCATTTCTGTACGAGCGTGTTTGCTGTCTGGATGATTGATTGCATCCGTTTTTTGGTTTTTCTGGAACTGCGTACGGCAACGGTACCTGAAATAATTGCAACACCGATAATCAAGGGGGCGACTTTTAGCAGGGGGATTGCTGCCAGCACGCCAGCAACGGCCAGACCGACTTTGGCCATGTTTTTGTAGTCTGCATTTTTGATTTCTGCGCGTGCGGTGGTGTTGATATCCTCCCGCGCTTGCAGAAAGTAATCTGCGCGCTTTACGGGATCTTTTTCTTCCAGCCCAATGTCGATTTTGTCCGCCATTGTTTTGACGAAGTCGGGGGTGGGCGTGTCGACGGCAGTTTTATTTTTGCGGAAGAGCATTGTGAATATCTCCGAAATATGTGTGTTGTGACCAGAGGGTAGCAGGGCATCGCCGTTATGTCAATAGAGGGGCGTTCCTTATTTTTCCTCTAAATCCAGATAGTTCTGGTGCGATAGTTTCAAGATATTATAGGCCATCGTCACTTTTTTGAACTTTTCCTCTGCATCCTTGTCTCCGGCATTGGTATCGGGGTGGTATTTTTTGGCCAGGGCCTTGTACTGCGCTTTGACTTCGTCCCACTGGATGGGTGGTTCCAGCTCCATGATCGCCAGTGCTTCCGCTGTGGGGCGGGGCAGGCTGTCGCGGCGGATATGGGCTGTTTCTTCTTCGTTCATGTCAAAACCGAAACTGCCGTGTATTTCACCGTCAACGAAATGTTCGTAAATTTTGTGACGGAGCGGGTCTTCGTTCATGCCGGCCTTGGTCATGCGCCATGTGGGGCGGTCCCATGTTGTGGTGCGGTGCATCTGGTTTTGGATTTCCATGGCAGACATGCCTTTGAAATAATCCCAGTTGCGGTTGTATTCCTGCACATGGTCAAGGCAAAACCAATAATATTCATCCAGCGTATCGCGTGATTTTGGGGCGCGGTAGTCGCCTTTGTGGTCGCAGCCGGGAATATCGCACATGCGCTGCTTGACGGGTGCGCGTTCCTTGTGCGTTTTCAGGTCGTGCAAAAATGATTTCAGGCCAAAATCCCACATGGGAATTAAGACTTTTCTATTTCGCGTTCAAGGGCCTGTAGAGCTTCCTTGACGGTGGACAGGCGTATGGCGTGGCGATCGCCATCAAACTGGTGTTTGCTGATAACGGGGTTGTTGCGGTCTTTGCTGCTGACAAGCGCGATATAAACAAGACCAACAGGTTTTTCGTCTGTATTTCCGGTGGGTCCGGCAATGCCGGTGACGGCGACGGCAATGTCGGCGTGTGAATTTCTTAAAGCGCCCTCGGCCATTTCAATGGCCGTTTCTGCGCTAACGGCACCGAAGTCGGCGAGCGTTTTTCGGTCCACGGAAATTTGTGCCATCTTTGCATCGTTAGAATAGGTGACGAACCCTCGGTCGAACATGTCGGAAGATCCGGGAATGTCCGTGATACATGCGGCGATTAAACCGCCCGTGCAAGATTCTGCCGTGGTAACGCCCAGGCGTTTTTCAGAGGCATCAGCAACCAGTTGTTTTGCTTGGTCGTGGATATCTTGTGGAAAAAGCGACATGGATAACTCTATTGGCTAATAAGATGTGAGGCGGCAAAGCTGGCGACAGCCAGAAAAGCATACAGCCCGGCGATGACATCGTCCATCATAACGTCTAAGCCGCCTTTTTTACGTTTTTCGAAATAAGATGCAGGCCAAGGCTTCACAATGTCAAAAAGTCGGAAAAACAGAAAGGCATAGAGCCATAGCGTCACGTCACCTTCGGCGGGCAGGGCTGCAATCCAAAGCCCGACAGCTTCATCAACGACAATGGCTTGGTCATCCACTTCACCGCTTTTTTTGCCATAGGCTGTAGCAGCCTTTGTGCCAAACCACATCAGTACGGCAGCGGCAATGGCAAGGCCGATAATGCCGGTGACGTATTGTATCAGATAACCAACCGGCAGCGCGGCCAGCGTACCAAATGTGCCGGAGCCGGGCTTGAGCCGCCCCGCACCCAGCCATGTGGCAAGGGCGATATCCGGCGACATCAACTTTTCTCCCGGTGGAAGGGGGCGCAAGCCGGGTTTCAGGCGGGCGCCAAGAGATGACAGTTTCGTTTTAAGTTTGTTGAGCATGGGAGATTCTTTCGTGGTATGCGCAACTGCAACTTACGGCTTGAAAAAATAGCGGTCAATGCGCGAGGAGGGGGTTCACTGAAAAGGGGGTTGGTTTCTGTTCGGGCTTGCTATTTGCCTAAAAATAAGGCATATGAGTATTAATGCATAAAAAATAGGCGATTTATGGGCGTAAACATTAAAAGAAACGCGCAAGGCATTGATATTGATTTTGTTGATCTACTAAAAGAGCTGCCTTCGGCTGTTTTGGTGTTTGACGGTGGTGGATATGTGCAGTTTGCCAATACTGCGGCAGAAAGTATTTTTCCTAATCCGAGCAATGCTTCGGTTGCCACCATTATGGGGCAGGGCCACCCTGTTTTATCAGCTATGGGGCGTGTCATGGCGTCTGGGGTGTCGCTCACATTACATGATGTGGCTGTGGCGCATCATGTAGCGCAAAGTGTGACGGTGCAGCCTATGGGAGATACGTTGTTTTTGATGACGCTGCACATGTATTCGCCGCATATCAAGACGGAATGGATGCGTAAAACGCGGGATGCTCTTGCCCCTGCACGCCTGATGGCACGGACGTTGGCGCATGAAATTAAAAACCCTTTGGCCGGTATTCAAGGGGCGGCGCAATTGTTGACGCAGACGGTTGAGGGGGAAGACCGGGAGTTGGCAGCGCTTATCAGTCATGAGGCCGAACGTATTTTGCGGTTGGTTCGAAAGGTGGACATTTTTGAACCTCTTGCGCCGGAACAATTGGTGCCCGTTAATATTCATGAAGTTCTGGGCCATGTGGTGCGTGTTGCACAGGCCTCTTTTGGTGTGCGCGTGTCATTGATTGAGGCATACGATCCATCTCTTCCAGAAATAGCGGGCGATTTTGATAGCCTTGTGCAGGCTGTAATGAATCTGGTGCGTAATGCGGTAGAAGCTGTGCCGGAAGATGCTGGGAAAATTGTCCTGCGTACATTTTATGATGTGAGCGCCGCCGTACACCCGGAAAGCCTGCAGAAGCTGCCGTTTTGTGTCGAAATTTCGGATAATGGGTCGGGTATTGATGCCATGGAGATGCGCAGAGTTTTTGACCCGTATTACACGACGAAGGCGGGTGGTGAAGGGCTGGGCTTGTCTGTCGTCTCACGTATTATTGACGATCATGGGGGGGCGATTGATGTGTCAAGCGATGAAGATGGCACGGTTTTTCGTTTAAGCTTCCCGATGCAAAGGAGCGTGCCATGAGTGCAGTAGAGAAAAAAACGGTTTTGATTGCCGATGATGAAGTTTCGGTGCGGACTGTCCTTTCCCACGCTTTAAAGCGTGCGGGATATGATGTTATGGCGGCAGAAGATGGCGCAACGCTGTACCAGTGGGTTTCTGAAGGCAAGGGCGATCTTGTGATTACAGATGTAACAATGCCGGGAGAAAGCGGACTTGATTTACTGCCCAAAATCCGCGCAAAGCGCCCGGGTATGAAGGTGATTGTGATTAGTGCGCGGAATGCCCTGACGACCGCTGTGGCAGCATCAGAGCGTGGGGCGCTTGATTTCCTGCCCAAGCCCTTCAATGTTGATGAGGTGCTGGATACCGTCGCCCATGCCTTGCGCGACAATGCAGAGCCTGTTGATAACGCTGTACCGGACAGCGTAGCGGCGGTTGATAAAGATTTTGTTATTGGGTCTTCACGCGCCATGCAAGACATATACCGTACAATAGCGCGGTTACGGCATTCCGATTTAACGGTCTTGATTTCTGGTGAATCCGGTACGGGGAAGGAGGTTGTGGCGCGTGCCTTGCATGCTTTTAGCCAGTATAAAAACGGGCCTTTTGTTGCCATCAACATGGCAGCCATCCCACGTGACCTGATTGAAAGCGAGTTGTTCGGCCATGAAAAGGGCGCGTTTACCGGCGCAACGCAAAAATCATCTGGTCGTTTTGAGCAAGCGGCGGGCGGTACGCTGTTCTTGGATGAAATTGGCGATATGCCATATGAAGCGCAAACACGCTTATTGCGCGTATTGCAAGAAGGGGAATTTACCGCTGTTGGTGGCCGCAGGCCGATAAAGGCGCAAGCACGGATTATTGCCGCAACGCATCGTGATTTGCGTGCTTTGGTCCGGTCCGGTGCTTTCCGGGAGGATTTATATTACCGTTTAAATGTTGTGCCGCTGCATGTGCCACCATTGCGTGATAGAAAAGGGGATATTCCTGCCCTTGTTCAGCATTTTTTGACGCATTCCGGCGCAACAAAAGTGTTTGAACCTGCTGCGATGGAGGCCATGACGCGTCATCATTGGTCGGGCAATATTCGTGAGCTTGAAAACTGTGTCCGCCGCCTTGCCGCCCTGCATGTTCAGGATGTTATAGGCGTTGCGGCTGTTGCTGCCGAGCTTACGCGTTTGTCATCTGCCTCTGTAGATAAGCAAGAGGGTATTACCCTTGCGGATGCGGTGCGTCGTTATTGCCTTTCTGTGCCCGGCATGCCGGAGCCTGGGTTATATAGCCGCGTTTTGTATGAAGTTGAAAGGCCCCTTATCCAGCATGTTTTGTCATTGACGAATGGTAATCAGATCAAGGCGGCGGAGATTCTGGGCTTGAACAGGAATACGTTGCGCAGCAAAATACGGGATATGGACATAGAAATCAGGAAAAGGGTGTAGCCCATGCATACAGGTATTATGCAGAATGGCTTTATAAGGCTGTTCTCGCGGCTGACGTTATCGCGAAATGTCGCCATTGTGCTGACGGTTGCCGCTTTGATGGCGGGGGCGTCGACTTATTTTGCGCTGACGCAAAGTTCTGCCGATACGAACAAGGTGTATTGGCTTTTGAATCTTGATCTTGTCCTGTTGCTGCTGTTGGGTACGGTTGTGGCGCGGCAGGTTGTGAAACTATGGCTAGAGCGCAAAAGCGGCGCTGCCGGATCGCGTTTGCATGTACGTTTGGTGCTGGTGTTCAGCTTTTTGGCGGCTGTCCCGGCTATTTTGATGGCGGTTTTTTCAGCCTTGTTTTTCTATTTCGGTATTCAAACCTGGTTTAACGACAGGGTCAGTACAGCCGTTAACGAGTCGCTGGAAGTGGCGCAGGCTTACATGAAAGAACACCAGCAGGTTATGCGGGCCGATGTTTTGGCCATGGCCAACGATTTAAGTCGCGAAGCCGTGATGTTGGTCGGTGATAACGAAGTTTTTGATAAAATGATGCAAACGCAATCTATGTTTCGGAATTTGTCAGAGGCCATTGTGGTGAACTCGGCGGGAGAGGTTTTGGCGCGGGCGCCTTTATCCTTATCTTTAGAGCTTGCCGGTGTGTCGCAAAAAGACTTGGCCGCTGCACGGGATGGCGAAGTTGTTTTGATGACGGGCGATGCGCATGACCGTATTCGTGCCTTGGTGCGGCTGGAACGTTTTTTCGATAGTTATTTATATGTTGGCCGCATGGTAGACTCTTCTGTTCTTACGCATATGCGGACAGCAGAGCAGGCCGTGCATGAATATGCAACGCTGGAGGGCCGCAGCTCGCAAATGCAAATTGCGGCGACAGCGCTGTTCATTGCGGTCGCGTTGTTATTGTTGTTGGCGGCTGTTTGGTTTGGGCTAAGGTTTTCCGAGCAATTGGCAACGCCGATTAGCGCCTTGATTGGCGCGGCGGAGCGCGTGCGCAGCGGCGATTTGACGGTGCGTGTTCAAAACGAGTCTTATGATGACGAGCTGGGGCTTTTGGGTCGTGCCTTTAACCGCATGACCAGTCAAATTCAGGCTGTTTTGTCCGGTGTGTCATCAGGTGTTGTTGCCTTGGATGCACGTGGGGCTGTGACACTGGCGAATGCGCGTGCGGCGGAATTGCTGCGCGGCGATAGTGAATCTGTTCTTGCCGGGGAAAGAATAGAGAGTTTTGTTCCGGCTGTGGCTGGCATGTTTGCAGCGCCAGATACACAAACAACATTACAGGTCGAGCATGCCATTGCTGATGGCCCGCGCCGTACATTAATGTTCCGCGTAACGGGCGAGCAGGGCGGTTCTGGCATGGTTGTGACGATTGATGACATTACCGCGCTTGTGGCGGCGCAAAGAAAGGCGGCGTGGTCTGACGTTGCGCGGCGCATTGCGCATGAAATTAAAAACCCTCTCACGCCGATACAGCTATCGGCAGAGCGTTTGAAGCGTAAATACCTGCCGCAAATACAAGAAGACCCTGATACCTTCCAAAAATGTACGGAAACGATTATCCGGCAGGTGAATGACATTGGCCATATGGTGAGCGAGTTTTCATCTTATGCCCGCATGCCGCTACCTGTCCGGAAAATCGATAACATTGTGGATGTCTGCCAGAATGCCATGGTGCTGCAAAGGGAGGCGCAGTCGGATATTGCTTTTGGGTTTATCGCGGCATCGCCCGTTGTCATGGGGAATTTTGATGCGGCGCAAATAACGCAGGTGATTAACAACCTTTTGTTGAATGCGATTGATTCCATACGTGACAGGCAAGACAAAGCGCCGGGTGAAGGGCATGTGCGGGTGACTGTTGAGGATAAGGGAGACAACATTGTTTTGTCGGTCGAAGATAACGGTGCCGGCATTCCTGACCAGATACGCGCACAGATATTAGAACCATACGTGACCACCAAGAAAAAAGGTTCTGGCCTTGGTCTTGCGATTGTCAAAAAAATTATGGAAGATCATGGCGGGAGTGTGGTATTGGAAAATTATCCGACGCAGGATATGAAATCTGGTGCAAAAGCTGTTATAGTACTTCCGAAGGATATTCACGCTTGACCAAGACCGAAGAAAACATAAAAGCCAATGTGCTTGTCGTAGACGATCAGGAAGACATTCGTCTTTTGATTACGGGCATCTTAAATGACGATGGGTATGCAACGCAGGAGGCGCAAGATTCGCAAACCGCGCAAAAGCTGATTGCCGAAAAAGCGCCTGATCTTGTCGTCCTTGATATCTGGCTGGAAAACAGCGACATGGATGGTCTTGCATTGCTAAAGGTTTTGAAAAAAAGCCACCCGGATTTACCCGTCATCATTATCAGCGGCCATGCCAGCATCGAAACTGCGGTGACGGCTATACAAATGGGCGCTTATGATTTTATCGAGAAACCGTTTAAGGCAGACAAGCTTTTGGTGTTAACGCATCGTGCATTGGAAGCCGCGCAGTTAAAGCGCGAAAATCATGAGCTGAAGCTGAAAGTTACGGGCACGGTGAACGAGTTGCATGGAAAGTCGCAGGCCATACATCAAGCACGGCAGGTAATTGAACGCGTTGCCCCTACGAATAGCCGTGTTTTAATTACTGGCGAGCCGGGGACGGGAAAAGACGTTGCGGCACGCATTATTCATGCGCATTCTAAACGGGCGGATAAGAACTATGTCGCTATTAATTGCGCCGTGTTATCCGCAGAACGTATTGATCTGGAACTTTTTGGGTCGGAGGGCGGCGACCATGCGCGCATGGAAGGCGTCTTGGAAAAAGCAAATGGCGGCACGCTTTTCCTTGATGAAATTGGCGATATGCCCCCGGAAACGCAGGCGCGTATTGTACGCGTTTTGCAAGATCAACATTTCACGCGCATTGGCGGTACGGAGCGCATTGATGTTGACCTCCGTTTCATTGCGGCCAGTAACCAAGACCTAAGCGAAATGATGAAGGCCGGTAAATTCAGGCAGGACCTTTACTATCGCCTGAACGTTGTGCCCATTACCATGCCATCTTTGCGTGACAGGTTGGAAGATATCCCCATACTTGCCCAGTATTTCATGGAGCAGGCCGCAAAATCTGCGCAAATGCCAGAGCGTCGTTTTGCCGCAGATGCCATGGCCTTGATGCAGGCCTATGAGTGGCCGGGGAATGTGCGCCAGTTGCGCAACGTTATTGAATGGCTGCTCATCATGGCGCCGGGGGAAGCTGATGAGTTGATTACGGCTGATATGCTGCCGCCTGATCTGAAACAACGTGCCGTTGAAATGATTCGCGGCAATGACATTGTTGAATTAATGTCAAAGCCCCTGCGTGAAGCCAGGGAGATTTTTGAGCGGGAATATCTGTTATCCCAAGTTAACCGTTTTGGCGGCAACATTTCCAAAACAGCCTTGTTTATAGGTATGGAGCGTTCGGCCTTGCATCGCAAGCTGAAATCATTGGGGCTGCATACGGGGGATAAATCAAATGAGAGTGATTCCGAAGGGGTCCCTGAAAGGGCGGAGGGGTAATAATCATGAAAGTTCTGATCTGTGGCGGGGGTCAGGTCGGTTCCTCTATTGCGGCATATCTGGCGGAAGAAGGGAACAGCGTCACCGTTGTTGACCAACGCCCTGAATTGATTGCTGAGATTAACGAAACACTGGATGCAACCGGCATTGTCGGCCACGCAACGCACCCGGATGTTCTCGCGCGTGCAGGCGCGGCAGATGCCGAGATGATTATTGCCGCAACGCAATCCGACGAAGTGAATATGATTGCCTGCCAGATGGCGCATTCGTTGTTTCGTATTCCTGTAAAAATTGCGCGGGTCAGGCACCAGAGCTACCGTGATCCGCAATGGGCGGATTTGTTCCGGCGCGATCATATGCCGATTGACGTGATTATTTCGCCGGAAATAGAGGTGGCAAAATCTATTGGCAACCGTTTGCGTGTGCCGGGTGCGTTTAACATTATTCCCATGGCCAATGGCCGCGTGCAGGTTGTGAGCGTGATTTGCAAATCTGACTGCCCGCTTATTAATACGCCGTTAAAGCATTTAACGCCAATGTTCCCTGATCTCACGATTGAGGTTGTGGCGATTGTGCGCGGGGAAACAAAAATTATTCCCTCTGCCAATGATGAAATGCGCGAAGGGGATGAGGTTTATTTTGTCACGTCAGCGGAGCATTTGTCTCGTGCTATGGCATCGTTTGGTTATGATGAGCCTCCTGCACGGCGTGTTTTGATTATGGGGGCAGGTAAAATCGGCATGCGCCTTGCAGAAGAACTACAGGAAAATATGCCCGGCGTGACCATTCGCATGATCGAGCACAATATGGAGCGCGCGCGTGACGTTTCCGAACGCCTGCCGGATGTGACTGTTCTACAGGGTGAATCTCTTGATCGTGAATTGCTGGAAGAAGCGCATGTATCGTCAACCGAAGCTGTGATTGCGGTCATGAACCATGACGAAAGCAATATCCTTTCTGCCATGATGGCCAAGCAGTTCGGGGCGGAACGTACGATTGCGCTTGTGAACAGTTCCAGTTTTGCCCCGCTGCTGGGCAATCTTGGCATTGATGCGATTGTGAATCCCCGCGCTATTACCGTTTCCACGATTTTGCAGCATATCCGCCGTGGCCGGATCAAGGCGGCACATGCCTTGCGGGACGGTTTTGCCGAGATTTTGGAGGTAGAAGCTCTGGATACGTCCGCCGTCGTGAATACGCCAATCAGCGAAATTAAGCGCCCGCCGGGAATGATCTTTGGCCTTATTGTGCGCGAGGATGAAATTATTGTGCCGCGCCCTGATAGCGTCATCCGCCCCGATGACCATGTAATTATTCTTGCCGCGCACGATCAGGTAAAGCAGGTGGAGCAGATGTTCGCCGTGCGTCCGGAGTATTTTTAAAACAATGAACGACGCATATGACATTATTGTGGTGGGAGCAGGTATTGTCGGCGTTTCCACGGCTTTGCATTTGCAGCAAAGAGGTAGGCGTGTTTTGCTCCTTGATAAGCAGGAGCCGGGGCGCGAAACATCATTTGGTAACAGTGGCAATATTGAAAGCAGCTATGTTCTTCCTTTTACGCCGCCTGCCTTTTCAAAAATACCGGGCATTTTGCTGGGTAATAGCGCCTCGGCGCGCATGTCGTACCCTAGCGGTTTGAAATTTATTCCATGGGTTTGTGATTTTTACCTGAAGTCCCGCACGGAAACACGTATTAAAAATGGCCATGCACTGCGGCCATTAATTGCGCCTTCGGTGGAAGAGCATAAAAAGCTGATGCAGGGCACGGATGCCGCGAAATACTTCCACACAACAGGCCGTGTCAAAATCCATCGTTCACAGGCCTCGTTTCAGTCTGCGGCGCTTGAACGGGATGTGGCCCGCGAAGAGGGCGTGCCCTTTGAGGTTCTGGGTGTTGAAGCTTTTCGTGAGCGTGAGCCACATATACGGCCTGTCTTTTACAAGGCTGTATGCTGGACAGGCAGCGCCCGTTTAAGTGATCCCGGCGCTGTTGTTGTGCTGTATGCAGGAAAATTCACGGCTGCAGGTGGCACGTTTAAGGCTGACCCCGTGAAAGCCGTGGCAAAAGCGGCTGGCGGCTGGCACGTTCAATGCGCAGGGCAGGGCTATGCTGCAAATGACGTCGTTGTTTGTGCGGGGCCGTGGTCGCCAACACTGCTCAAGCCATTGGGATACAATCCGCCACTTGGATTGAAAAGAGGATACCATAGGCATTTTACAGCGGCAGAAGGCAAGCTCTCACATAACATTACAGATGCGGATGCCGGGTATGTGATGTCGCCGATGGAGCAGGGGATACGCATTGCGACAGGCGCGGAATTTGCATCCCTCGACGCGCCGGCCAATGATGTGCAGATCAGTCAGGTGTTGCCCCATGCGCGTGAATTATTCCCCTTGGGCGAAGCTGTGGAGAAACAATCATGGATGGGCAGCCGCCCCTGTTTTACCGATTCTCTGCCTGCTATTGGCATGGTTAAGGGGCAAAAAGGGCTGTGGGTCAATATCGGCCATGGTCATTCGGGCTTGACGATTGGCCCGTCTTCTGGTCGTTTAATTGCTGAAATGATGACCGGAGACAAGCCATTTTGCGATCCAACCCCCTACAGCCCGATGCGGTTTGTATGACCGACAAAAGTTTTTATTTTGACGGTTATGATTTTGATGCAGTCTCTGCGACGCTGCGGATGCGGTACAGCTATGAATCCGGCCCGGCGTTTGAAGAGGTTGTGCATTTTCCCGCTATCACGCGTGATTTGGATGAAGAGGATAAAAGAGCTATTGATAACGCCTGCCGCCTGATTTTCCTGCTGGCGGGAGTCAGTTATTATAAAGCGTATGTGCCCACGCATCTGGTGTGCAAGGCTTTTCCATTGGATAAAGCCACGGCATCTTTCATCGAAACCGTTTACCGCCATGGGCTGGGGGAATTTGCATACCGTAACAACCTTGATTTGCGTGATAAAATAAAAATAGAAGCGCAGGATACGGATGCACCCACGGTGGCAACACCAAATTTGCGTGATGAACTATGTATTCCGGTGGGTGGCGGCAAAGATTCTGTTGTGTCCATTGAGGCTCTGAAAAAAAGCGGGAAGCCTGCGCATCTTTTTGTTTTAACATCACCTGCGGGTATTGCGGCGCCTATTCAGGGGTGCATAGATGTGTCAGGCATTCCGGCTGCAAAGGTTGTGCGCACGATATCTCCCGCCCTGATCGCCTTGAACAAAGAGGGTGTTTATAACGGCCATGTGCCCATTACGGCCATTTTAAGCGCGATTGCAACAGCGCTGTGCTTGATGCAGGGCTGGTCGACGCTGGTCATGTCAAACGAACATTCCGCCAGCGCGCCAAACCTGCGTCATCATGATATGGATGTGAACCACCAGTACAGCAAGTCTTTGTCTTTTGAGCAGGATTTTTCTGTCTATCTGTCCGCGCATGTGGTCAAGGGGTTTAAGTATTTTTCCCTTCTGCGGCCTTTAAGCGAAGCGCCTATCGTCAAAAGATTTGTAGCGCACACGGCATACCACCCTGTTTTCCGCAGTTGCAATACGGCGTTTAAGCAAGATGCAGCACAGCGTGGAAAAAACTGGTGCTGTGATTGCCCGAAATGTAGATTTGTTTTCTTGGCTATGGCGCCTTTTATGCTGCCGTCGTCGTTAGCTGGTATTTTTGGCAAAAACATGCTGGATGATGAAACGCAAACGCAGGGCTTTGCTGATTTGTGCGGTTTTGGCGATTATAAGCCCTTTGAATGTGTGGGGGAGGAAGAGGAAAGCAGCCTTCTTCTGCGTAAAATTGCCACCATGCCGGAGTGGAAAGAAAGCCGTGTGGTGTCTGCGCTGCAAGGCCAGCTGCCGGATGCGCCGCCGTTTGATAGTGCATGGCAAAATTTATTGGAATATCGCACGCCGCACCTTGTGCCGCCGGAATACATGAGATACCTCGATGAAAATGGATGACCTTGCAGGTAAAAAAATCGTGATCTGGGGGACGGGCCGTGAAGGGCAGTCTGTATATCACCTTATTCGCAGGCATCATCCGGATGTGTCCATTGTTTTTGTGGATGAAAACGCGGAGGCAACATTGCTCTCCATAGAAGAACGTTTAGTCACAACAGATATTTCCAAAGCGCTTAATGACGCGGACGTGATTGTAAAATCCCCCGGTGTGAGCCTCTATCACCCTGAAATTGTGAGGGCAAAAGCGCGGGGCGCGGGCGTGACATCTCTGATGAATCTCTGGTTTTCCTTGCCGCGTATCGGGAAAACGGTGTGCATTACAGGCACAAAAGGAAAAAGCACAACAGCGGCACTGCTTGCCCATGTGTTGCGCAGTCTGGGGCACGGGGTATCGCTTGTCGGCAATATCGGGCAAGCAGCAGGGACGGAGGAGAATACGGATGCCGCGTTCTTTGTTGTGGAAATGTCCAGTTATCAGGCAGCCGATTTTGAAAGCGGTTGCGATATAGGCGTTTTGACGTCGCTGTATCCAGAGCATCTTGATTGGCACAAATCATTGGCACAGTACTATAAAGATAAAACCCGTATGCTGCACCATGCGCAAACACGCATTGTCAGCGCCCAGTGTAAGGATGTATTGGCAGAGCAGGCAATTGACCTGCCCCCCTATATCACGGCCAATGCGCCCGAAGGTTTTCACAGCAGGGAGGGTCGTATATATAACGGCGCGGAAATACTGCCGGACCTGCAAAACGCTTATCTTTGCCGCGCACATAATCTTGTCAATGTTTGCACCGTATTGACCGTGGCTACGGCATTGGGGCTTGAGCCACACGCAGCGCTTGAAACCATGAGAGATTTTCAAGGCCTGCCGCACCGCCAGCAGGAACTGGGCACAAAAGATGGTATTTTATATGTGGATGACAGTATCTCGACCACGCCGCAAACCACGATTTTTGCTCTGGAGAATTATAAAAACCGTCCTATCAGCGTGATTGTCGGCGGGCAGGATCGTGGGGTGGATTATACGCCTTTGGTCCGCTACATCACCGAAGGCAATGTGCATAGAATCATATGCATGGGGCCAAGCGGGCAAAGAATTTTTGCGGACCTGGAAAAAAACGGGCGCGCCAACCTGTTCACGGCGGAAAACATGGAAGAAGCCGTGCGCCTTGCCAAAGACGGTACGCCGGATAATGGCGTTATTCTCCTGTCTCCTGCCGCGCCTAGCTATGGGATGTTTAAAAACTTTATCGAGCGCGGCCAGGCTTTTGCGCGTGTGTGCGGGTTTTAAAAGAAAGGCGCGGCCATGAATATCACACTGCCAAAGGCTGTTTTGTTTGACTGGGATGATACCGTTGTGCAAACGGGAGATGCTGTCTTACATGCGGTGAACCAGACATTGCAGCACTTTGGTCGCCCGGCATGGACAGAGGAAGAGGCAAGGGAGCACCTTGGCCCGCCCGCCCGCGTTTTGTTCACAAACCTGTTCGGCGAAGATAAATGGCAGGAAGCGGATAAGGTTTACATCACGTCTTATCTGGCGGGTGTTAAAGACCACATCAGGGTTTATGATGGCATTCAGGATGTTTTTGACCTGCTGTGCGAAAAAGAAACTTACCTCGCCGTTGTCAGCGCCAAGCGCGGCCCTGTGCTGCGGCAGGAGGCAGAGCAGCTATCGCTCAATCACCGTTTTTCCCGCCTGATTGGTTCCGGCGATGCTGTGCGGGATAAACCCTATGCCGAGGCCGTGCATCTGGCGCTGGAGGGAAGCGGCATTGCGCCGGGGCCGGATGTCTGGTTTATCGGCGATCGTCAGACAGATATGATATGTGCAAACAATGCGGGCTGTCTGCCCGTTTTAATCCGGACAAATCCTCCCCCGGATGACGTGCTGGCCCAGTATCCGCCCGCGCTATCCTTTGAAAACCATGCGAAAATGCTGGAAAAGTTCCGGAGTCTTGTGGCTTGATTTTTGCCGGGTTGTCGTTTATGAATAAGGATACCTCTGCGGGTGGAGCTCGATGGTTGAGTCCTAGCCTTCCAAGCTAGTTGTGCGGGTTCGATTCCCGTCACCCGCTCCAGTCCCTCTCTCTAATGCAATGTGTTATGATTAAAATAGATACGATTGGCAAAATTGTGACTGGTGAAGATGCAGGGTGCTGGTTACGTATTGAAGATGATGCGCGTAACACGGGCGGTTATCTTATTCATATCTCTAGGGATCCTGATTTCATTGATTCACATGATTGTTGGGTTAAAGACAAGAGCGATTTAGATCGTTTTTTTAAAGAATGTGCGTGGAAGGTAGAGTGGTGAGGTTTGTGAGACATATCTGGAGTTAAAACCTTATTTTTTTAACCGCCGCACCCACCACAGCCACCTCCACAACCTATATCACCGCATGCTCCGCAGCCGACGATTCCACAACCTGCGTCATTTTTGTTTTCGCTTTTCTCGTGTGTTTTCCCTGTAAGAAGTGTCCAGGCGGGGCCAACTAGGCTCATAAAGAGTACGGAGCCTATGAGACTGAATCCTAGCCATAAGGGAACTATTCCTGCACCTGCACCCGCCATGAGTGCTAGAAGTATTATAGCCAAAATAAGGCGGCTATACCGTAGAAGGGGCGCTTTAGGAATGATCCAATTTCCATGCAGATCAATTCTGGCCATTTTCAGTGGGCGTGAAAAGCGTATTTTCGGCATGGGCCAGATATTTTTTGGAGGCTCTGTCCCAAACTCTTCCTTGTAAAGCGCTTTTGTTGCGACATAGCTTTTAAGGAATTTTTCTCCTTCGGTTTTTCCACCTTTTGTGGGGCCGTGATGCAGTTTTTTTTGCAGGACGTTGTTACAGAATTCCCCCCAATAGCTATAGGTATAGAGAAGATGCAGGTGCCATGCCTGATCTACTTCATCCGAGGGGGGCATTTTATGTTTTGAAGTGCAGGCAAGGTAGGTAAACTTTTTGTATTCTTCCACAACGCGCAGGGCGTAGTCGTGCGTCCAGTTATTTTCCCGTGCCAGACGCGCAGAAAATGTCAGCGCGGCCTTGGCGTCATCAAGCTGGAATGCGCGCAGCCGGTCCCAGAGATTGGGGTCAGACAGAGCCATGTGAGCCTCCATATTACGGACAGAGTGGTGTTCCGCCGAAGAATTATCCCATAATCATGCACTATTTGCAATGCTGATGCGTATGTTCTGTATCTACACGAGTGGTTTGTTAGCTGCTACACTCCCGCCATGATATCTCGTCTTCAATCCATCATTGCGCTTCTTGCGAGTCTTTTGATTATGGTTCTTGGCCATGGTCTTTTGAATACGCTGGTCGGTCTACGGGCTGCGCATGAGGCGTATTCCGATGTTGTGATTGGTATTTTAACGTCATGTTATTACGTCGGCTTTATTTTAGGCACGGTCGTGGCGATGCGGTGGATCAGCAAGGTTGGGCATATCCGTACCTTTGCGACCTGCGCGACGCTGGCGTCTTCCTCGGCATTGGGGTTGGTTTTAATCGTTTCCCCTGTAAGCTGGGCGGTGTTTCGCCTGATATACGGCATGTGTATTTCCGGCCTTTATATCGTGATTGAAAGCTGGCTGAACAGCATGGCGGAGAATAATGAGCGCGGTAAAATCCTGTCTGTTTATATGCTGATCAGCTATGTCGGTGTTATTTTGGGGCAGGGATTTATTTTTACATCCAGCGCTGCCGGGTTTTCGCTCTTTGCCCTGTGTTCCATTCTGTTGTCGCTGGCCTTGGTGCCCGTATCTATCAGTAATTCGGCGCAGCCTGTTGTCGTGAAAGATACGGAAAGGTTTGGCCCGTTGCAGCTTATCCGTGTTTCGCCGCTGGCCACCTTTGGTTGTTTTTGTTCAGGGCTGATTCTCAGCGCTTTTTGGGGCTTTGGGCCGGTATTTTTGCTGCGTTTGGGGTTCACGGCAAATGAGGCCGCCTTGTTTATTGGCGCAACCTTGCTAGGCGGTTTGCTGCTGCAATGGCCGCTAGGTATCTTGTCAGATAAAATAAACCGCCGGGTCGCCATTGGTATAAGCAGTTTGCTGGGTATTTTAACGGCTATCTTTATTGTGCTGGTGTTACACGGCGGGTTAACGCATATGACGCCATGGCTGTTGGTGTTGGCCATGGGGTATGGCGGCGGAAATTATGCGCTGTATTCGCTTTGTATTGCGCTTATGAACGACTTTTTAGAGCAAAAACACATGGTCCGTGCCAGTGGCGGGCTTTTGGCGTTGCACGCTGTGGGGGCTGTCATTGGTCCGGTACTGGCAACCGTCTTCATTGCTATGACGGATGCATGGGGCATGATGTTGTTTTCTGCTGTTGTGGGCTGTGTTGTTTTTGCCGTAACGGTCTTCCAGTTCTTCCGTGGCCGGACAATACCGGAAGCAACGTCAGACGATTTTGTGGCGGTGCCGCGCACAGGCTGGGGAATTTTGGGGCTGATGAAAAAATAGGGCGTTTTTTCAGCGTGGTTTCAATACGTTCATCAATGTTTTTTCTACGGCGGCTATTTTAACGGGATGCGTAATTTTCACGCCATATGAATCCTTCACATAGAAAACATCCACCGCCCGGCTGCCAAATGTAGATACGCGTGCGGCGGAGATTTGCAAACCCTCACTGGACATGGCGGTGGCGATGTCGTGTAGCAGGCCGATACGGTCTTTGCCGTTGACTTCAATGACTGAGCAACTGTTGCTGGCATCGTTGTTTATCATGACGCGTGCGGGCACCCTGAAATGGCGTGATTTGGCGGGCGTTTTTTTTTGGCGTTCTTGTATTTCGTCGGCAAGGTCGATTTTACCCGCCAGTGCGTTTTTTACTGTGCGCCGCAGGTACGCCGTGTTCTCATAGACGTGCCCTGCGTTTGTCTGTACATGAAAGATATCAAGCGCCATGCCGTTGGTAAGGGTAAAAGCCTGCGCGCTTGCAATAGACGCACCACTGGCGGCCATGGCACCGGAGAGAAGGGCGAACAATCCCTTGCGGTCTGGCGTGTGCACGCATACCTCTGTAAAGTCTTGGTGCAGTGTGATGTGAATAACGGTTTTATCCTCTTTCCCGTCAAGGCTGGTAACAATATCGGCAATTGTTTCCGGGATCAGGCTGATCCAGAAATATCTGGGGGCGTGTTCGACAAGATAATCCAGTGTTTTCTTTTTGGGGCCAATCAGGCGGCGGGTTTTGCGTTGCAGCGCTGCAAATCTTGTATCATCTTGATCTGCCGGAGGGGTGCCGGACATGGCTTCCAGTGCTTGATTGTAAAGCTCCTCCAACAGTGCAGCCTTCCAGCTGTTCCAGATATCCGGCCCGACGGCCATAATATCGGCAGTGGTTAAAATGGTGAGCAGGCGCAGGCGTTCGGGGGACTGTACGGCGGATATAAAATCTACCGTGGTTTTAGGGTCATTTAAATCGCGTTTATAGGCTGTTAGGGTCATGAACTCTTGATTTTCCACCAGCCATGTAACCGTTTCTGTTTCAGCGGGGGAAAAGCCAAGCTTTTTACACAAGGCTTTTGCAGATTGCGCCCCTTTTTGCGCATGGTTTCCCCCTGTACCTTTGGCGACGTCATGCATGAACATGGCCAGATACAGCACGCGGCGGTTTGATATTTTTTTAAACAGCGTCGTTGAAAGGGGAGCTTCTTCTGCAAGCGTGCCGGATTCGATTTTGTGCATGATGCCCACGGCACGCAGGGTATGTTCATCTGCGGTAAAAACATGGTACATGTCGTATTGCATATGGGCGACGATATTTTCGAAATCAGGAATAAGCAGCCCTAGAAGGCCGGATTCGTTCATGTGCCGCAATGTTTTTTCGGCATCCTTGGGGTCTGTCAGGATATCAAGGAATAGTGACAGCGCGGTTTTATTATCTGGCAATTCTGCCTTCAGATTCTTGCGGCGGTTTCTGATATAGCGCAGCGCATTGGGGTGAATGCTATAGCCTGATTTTTGGCGCATACGGAATATGCGCACGGTATCGGCAGGCTCTGTCCTGAATTGTGCGGCATTTTTGACGGTCAGGCGGTTTTGCAGCAGCGGGAAGCCCTCAATGTCTTCGTGTTGTGCCATTTTACGTGTGCCCGCCGTGCCGCTGATAACCAACGCGCCTGCTTCCAGCGCTGTACACAAGGTGCGGGTCAGGTGGCCGACTTCGTTTGTCATCAGGAAGTAATCGCGCATGAAATGCTCGGCACGGATATTGGGGCTGGGTTCTTTGTAGCCCATGGCGGCAGCAACGATAGGTTGGTATGCGAAGAGTAATCTATCGTCCGCCCGTCCTGCCGCCAGTTGTGTGTGGCAGCGCACAGTCTGGAAAAACAGATGTGCGCGGGAAAGGGTGCGTGCCTCGGCCTTTGTCAGAAGTTTTTTTTCTGCCAGTTTTTCCGGGGTTTTAACGCCATATGTGTAGTTGGTGAGCCAAAGGAGGGTCTGAATGTCGCGCAACGCGCCTTTGCCCTCCTTGACGTTGGGTTCCAGCTTATAGCGGGTGTCACCCATTTTGCGGTGCCGCGCATCGCGCTCGGCCAGCTTGGCGGTGATAAAGGTGCTGGCAGGTTGGCTGGATTTATGTTTTTCAAAGGCGATATGTAACGCCCTGAAGGTGGTTTTTGATCCGGCTACCAATCTGCGGTCGAGCAGGGCGGTATGAAAATGGAGGTCTTCCGTGATGGCCGTCATGCAGTCTTCGACTGTCCGCACTGTGCAGGATGGTTTAAGCCTCGTATCCCAAAAACGGGCCTGTATACATTCCAGCGTTTTTTTGTCTGGTGCTTTGGGTGGCGTGAGGCAAAGGAATAGGATATCCACATCCGAAAACGCCATAAGCTCTTGCCGTCCGTAGCCGCCCGTGGCGATAAGTGCCATGCCATCTGGCAGGGGGTGAGAGGTAAGAACGTTTTTGAGCGCTTTATTAACAAAATCAGTATATTTATGTAAGAAGCTCAAGGTGGCATCAGAGGTTTTGATTTTTTGATCTAGTATATTAGAAAACACATTTATAATATTGTTTTTATTGAATTTATTGCCATTTTTTACTGGGGTTGTATTGCGTTGCGACATAAGAAAGCCGTGCCTTTGACCTGTTTTTCAAGTGCAGACAATCAGGAAAGATGATATTTAATCCACAGTCAACGTGAAACTGTAAAGGAGCTGTCGGTGTTCGTATTTTACGACACGGAAACATCCGGGCTGGAAAAGGGCAGCCAGATCCTGCAGATCGCGCTTGTATTTACCGATGATGACATGAATATCCTGTCCAGCAAAAAGCTGGCTTGCCGCCGTAGCCCCTGGACGGTGCCGACGCCGGGCGCGATGCTGATTACCGGGTTTACGCCGGATGATTTGAAAAATGCCCCCCTGTCTAATTATGAAATGATGAAAGAGGTGGATAGCTGGGCGCGGGCGCAGCATTGGCCGGTTACATTCGTGGGGTATAACAGCCTGGGCTTTGATGAGGAGCGCGTGTCGGACAATCTGCGCCAGTGCCTGTTGGACCCGCATCTGACGACGGCGAAAGATGCGCATAATGGCCAGTCCAATGGCAGGGGGGATGTGGCAAAGCTGGTTAAGGCGGCGGCTATTTATGCGCCGGGGGCTTTGACACTGAAAAAGAAAAATGATTTTGGCTATCCAAGCATGTCGTTGGGGAATGTGGCGGCGCAAAATGGCGTGCACTTGTCTGCAGAGGATGCGCATGACGCCATGAATGACGTGAAAGCCACGATTGGCGTTGCCCAAGCTGTACGCCATGCTGCCCCCAGAGTTTGGGATGAAATGATGGCGTTGTCGACTGTCGCGGGCGTTGATGACTTTTTGCAGAAAAACAAACTGCTCACACGTTCGGAAATGTCCAGCGGCAGAACGCGCTCTGTTGTACAGGCACCGCTATGGCCGGTGGAGCAGGGCGGGAAGCACATCATGTTCAATACGGCTTTTGATCCTGCCCCTTATAAAAAAATGACGGTTGACCAGTTGGTCAAGGAACTGACCAGCAAGCAATGGTGGGAAAAGCGCCCCTTTGATGTGCTGGATAAGGCAAGCCAGCCAATCATGATGCCCTTGGATGCATCGGAGGCTGTTCTGCCCAAGGATTTTGACCGGAACGTGCGTGAGGCGCGTGCCGGAGAATTGCAGCAGGATGCAACCTTTATGGCACGGCTGGCGCAGGCGGCGGCACTGGCGTTTCCATCCAAACCCGAAATGCCGCAAGGAATGCGGGACAAGCTGGAAACATGGCAGCATGATTTCCACAATAGCGCATCATGGCAGGACGATGCCGATAAAGTCCGTTCGTTTTACGAAGATTTTAAAACTGAGCTGCAGGGGCCACATGCAAATGATGTGCGGCAGGTGGTAAAATATGCAGGACGGCAGGTTTTTGAACATGACCCTTCCACATTGCCGCAGGAAAAACAGGATGCGATGAAGCGCTATATCGCAGGCCGCGCCCTGACACCGGATATGACGGTGCCGTGGGCGACGGTGCCGAAAGCGCGTGCGGAACTGTCAAAGATTGAAAAAGAACGCGCAGAAGGTTCAAAAAAATGGGCGGATGTCACCGATACGCAGATCCGCGCCCTGAAGCTGTATTATACGGCGATTGAAAAAGACTTATCACCATATTACACCCCTCCTGCACAGGGCCAGTTTAACAATGTTGCGAATGATAACAGGGCAGATGATGCCCCGGCCATGCGCAACAGGAAAAACGGCCCTGACCCTAGATGACGGCTCTTTTTATTCTTGTCGTTACATTCTGCACATCTTTTATTTCCGGTATTCTGGGGATGGCGGGCGGCATGATTTTAATGGGCGTACTGGCGTGGATTTTACCTGTGTCCCAAGCCATGATGCTGCATGCAGTGGCGCAGTTTTTTTCAAATGCCAGCAGGGCGTGGTTTCACAGGCAGCATATATATAAGCCATCCATTGCGTATTACGTTGCTGGGTTGGCGCTGACCGTGGGTGTTTTTACGGGGATTGCCTATATGCCCGGCAAAGCCACGGTTTTTCTGTTGCTGGGCAGTCTTCCGTTTATAGGGTATGTGCTGTCAAAACAAGTGGCGCTTGATTTCACAAAGCCACGACAAGCTTTTTTATGCGGCATGGGTGTAACGTTTTTTCACCTGACGGCGGGAGTGTCTGGACCTCTGCTGGATATCTTCTTTCAAAATGCATCTCTGCCGCGTCATCAGACGGTTGCGACAAAGGCTTTAACGCAGTCTATCGCCCATGTTGTGAAGTTTGTGTATTTTGGAGTAGTGGCTTTCATGGCAACAGGGCAGGAAGACAGTGTTTTGTCGCTGTGGATCTTTTTTGCTGTGGTGCCTGTGGCGGTTTCCGGGACGCACGTGTCGCGGTATGTGCTTGATAAAATGAGTGATAATCAGTTTTACAGGGCCACGCAGATTGTGCTGTTTATGTTGGGAATCGTGTACTTGTGCAAGGGATTGTTTGCTCATTTATAGGGGGGATTGATTTTTTCATATTATTGTGAGATAATGTATATCATTGGGGGTTTGTTGTGGTTAAAGCGGCAATTCGTAAAAAAGATCAGGAACGGCTTTTGAGGGGCTGTGGATTTGTGCCTACTGGTACAAAGGGTAAGGGTTCGCATCAGGCGTGGGTTAACCCTGAGTTTTCTGTGGTTCAGAAAATGACTGGGCGTGAAGTACCTGGAAATCTTTCTCCCAGTAAAGTTTCGGGACAAGTCATAGACCAGGTTGTTTTGCCGGAAAGGGTAAGTGACAGTCTTTGGCGGCGCATAGAAAAATTCGCGAAATGGGTTCATAAATCCTGTGAAGAGGAAAAAAAGAAGTCTGATAAGGTCAGGTCTGCATGTGAGACTGTGCGCGGGTTTTGTGAGGAACGGGAAGAGTTTTGCAAGGACGCAAAGGGGCATCAGGCCATCGGTGTGGATAAGAAAATGAAGAGCTATATTTCCGGCCTTAAAATGTAGTAAACGCTATATTTAAAGCTGTTTTTCTACTCCTGCCATATACGTTTCAAGCAACATATCAATCTGCTTCTCCGCCTTATCAGCATTGACGATATCCAGCTTACCGGACACAGACAATACGCATATTCCATGAATGCCGGACCATAAAATGCGCGCGTGCTTCTGTGCGGCTTGTTCATTATTGCCGACATGTGGCATAAGTGCGGTTTCAGTCAGCAAGAAAAGCCCACGCAGCTTTGCAGCATACCACGGCGGTATTTCGTTGCTTGCCGTTGTACGAAAGGTGAACAGGGCATCCCACCTGTTAAAATGTGCCCGCGCGAAATCAAGATAGCCGTGCGCCAGTATGTCCAGCGAAGGTTTTTTGCTGCGCTCCAGCTTTTTGGTCAGGAAGGCGTAAAGGTCATCGAGGGTTTGCCCGTGGATATGCAGCATAAACCCGTCCATATCCCCAAAAACATGGTAGAGCGTACCGACGGTATAGCCGATTTTCCGGGCGACGGCGCGGGCGCTGAACCCGGAAAGGCCTTTTTTTTCAATAAGCTCCACGCCTGCTTTTACAGCAAGTTCAGTGAGTTCCGGGCGGCTGTGGTCTGATCTGCGGGCCATTTTTATTGAACACCGTAAAATTATTATTGAACACTGTTTAATAATGCCGTATACTGGGAAGTGTAGTCAAGTTAAAAAAGGCAGGTCAGTCATGTGGGGAGTTCTCGGTGTTGCGTTTGTATTCTTCTTTATTGCGGCGCTTATCATGCCATGGCGTAACAGTTCCAGAATAGGGGAGCTGCAGCAGGATATGGATACACTTTCCGCCCGTGTGGACAAGCTTGGCCATGCACAACCGCGCCAAAAACCTGAACAAGTACAAGAAAAACAGGAATTGCCTGTAAAAGAAGAAAAGAAAAAACATGTTCCTGCACACAGGCCTGTTGCCTCTGAGGTCAAAAAAGA
>JAPPOU010000024.1:0-2623 GCA_028817795.1 Alphaproteobacteria bacterium | reverse complement strand
GAAAAAGGCAGCAGAAAAACCTGAACACCTTCCGTCTTTTGAATGGAAACTAGGTGCACGCTTGCCTGTCTGGATAGGCGGCATTGCACTGGCTTTTGCGGGTTTTTATCTTGTCAAATACTCCATTGATCTTGGCATTTTAACGCCCGCCATTCGCGTGGTGTTGGGCTTTTTGTTTGGGCTGGGGCTTTTGGGTGCCGCGCAATGGGTGCACGCGAAAAAGGATATGACAGATGGCTCCCGTATTTCCCAAGCCTTGGCCGGGGCAGGGGTTGCTGTTTTATACGGCTGCTTTTACGCAGCGACCAGTCTTTATAACTTGGTGCCGGATGCGCTCGGTTTTTTGGGCATGGCGGCGGTAACGGGCGGAGCTGTTGTTTTGTCCGTGCGTCACGGCATGCCTGTGGCATTGATGGCGATGGCGGGTGGTTTTGCAACGCCTGCCTTGTTCAGTACAGATAAGCCTTCGGCGCTTGTATTATTTGGTTATTTATACCTGCTGGTCACAGGACTTTTGTATGTGGTGCGCAAAATGGGCTGGTGGCGTCTTTCGGGGGCTGTTATCACGGCGGCTTTTGCCTGGGTATGCCTCTGGGGTTTTGGCAGCGTGTTTGGGCCGGGGGATGCCGTGATTGCTTCTGCTTTCGTCGTTGCCGTTGCCTTGACTGTGTTGTGGTTTACCGGCGTTATGCGCCCTGTTGAAAAAGTGGAATCTGATTCCGTTCCGGCGCAATCCAAAACGCTTGTGCCGTTTGTGACAATGGGGGTGGCTTTGGTGTTGACCTTATTTTTAACGCATCAGGCCAATTTCGGCTTTATCGAATGGGCGCTTTTCTGGCTTTTGTCTGTGGCAGGCATGGCCACGGCGCATTTCAACCAGCGTGTTTTTGGTTATATGCCTTTGATTGGAACGGCGGTGACGGGCTTGATGCTATTTACCTGCCCGGCAGAGCCGGTGACATTTGGTATTGCAGCGCTTGCTTTTGGTGTTTTGCATGCAGGCGGTGGGTTTCTTTTGCAGCGGAAAAGTGCATTGCCCGTATTGTGGGCCGTTCCGGTGGTCGCATCATCTCTGGGCTATTTTGTGATTGCTTATATGCGGCTTTCGGGGCTTGCGTATATGCCGTGGATGTGGGGTGGCGGCGCCATGGTATTGGCCGTGCTGGCCACAAGTGCTGCGCTTGATGTCTATCGCCGGATGCCGGAAACCCATGTGGATTATCAAAAGGCTCTCTCTCTTTACGCGGGGGCAGCAACGGCGTTTATTTCAACAGCATTTGCAATTGTGCTGAGCCGTGAATTTTTGCCGCTGGCTCTTTGTGGCGAGCTTGCGGCGCTGGCGTGGATATACAGGCGCAACGCGCTTCCGGCCATATTGCGTGTTATGACGGTTTTACTGGTTGCGGCAGGTGTTCTTATGTTTGAACGCTTCCTGTTGGGCGCAGAGGTTCTGTTCAGTCTTTTGTTTGAGGCCGAAATTCCGTCTATGCGCACTGTGGCCCGTACCGCACCTTTTGCGCATCTTGCCCTGCCAGCCGCTGTATTATTTGCGGCGATATATTTGATGGCGGGTCGGGAACGTACAAAGACATTGCAGGCGATGGAGGTGATGGCATCACTGCTGGGTGGTTTTGCAGCTTATTTTATGATGCAGGATATCCTTTACCCTGATAATAAACCTGTGCTGGAGAATGCAGAATTTATGATACGCGGTATAAAAACGAGCGTTGTGTTCCTTGTGTCTGTCGGTGTGTTGTGGGCCGGGCGTGTCAGGGGCAAAAAAGTCTTGTATCGCGCCGGTATCGCGCTTGCTGGCGTGGCGATATACCGCATGGTTGCTTTTGATATGGTTGTGTTTAACCCCCTGTGGTCACGCGAGGTGGTAACAGGTTGGCCTGTCATTAATGCAATGTTGGTCAACTATGCGTTGCCATTATTGCCCTTATACTGGCTGAAAACAGTGGCGGAGCAAGACGGTTTTGCAAAATCTGTGCGCCTTTGCCGCGCAACGATGTTTGCAGCGCTGTTTTTGCTGCTGACATTGAACATTCGCCATGTGTTCCACGGTGAATTGTTACATAAAGGCGTGACACCGCATCTGGAGATATACATATATTCTGCGGCGTGGATTGTTTATGGCTTTGGCCTGCTGTTTTTCGGGGCGTTGCGTCATAACAAACCCGCAAGAGTGGCGGCATTGGCCATTATCACCCTGACGGTGGGAAAGGTATTTTTGTATGATGCCGGGGAACTGGAAGGATTGTACCGGGTCTTTTCCTTCTTTGGTCTTGGCGTTAGCCTGTTGGGCTTAAGCTGGTTTTATAACCGCTTTGTTGTGCCAAAAGAACAGGCAGCATAGGAGTATACCGTGTCGCATACGCAGTTTTCATTGCTGAAATCCCCGCGCTTTCTGCCATTGTTTGTCACGCAGTTCTTGGGAGCGTTTAACGACAATGTTTTTAAAAATGCGCTTGTTATTCTGCTGACGTATCATGCGGCAACAAAAATGGGTGTGGATGCACGCATATTGGTTACGGCGGCGGCGGGTATATTTATTCTGCCGTTTTTCCTGTTTTCGGCAACGGCGGGGCAGTTGGCAGATAAATTTGACAAATCTGCGCTT
>JAPPOU010000147.1 GCA_028817795.1 Alphaproteobacteria bacterium | reverse complement strand
ATCTTCCTTGACCCACACATCGGGCGCATCAACATTGGGCTTGTCAATTGTGTTATCAACCGTAACGGTAAAGGTATCGGTCGCTGTTGCCGTGTTGTCGGACAAATCATTTTCAGCATTGCCCGGCGTTGTCAGCGTCACATTCTCGGATTCTGAAACGGAAACCGTCAAAGAGAACGTGCCATTATAGTTAAAGGGCGGTGTCAGCGTAAGGCCCGTCAACGAGCCAACAGGCACCTCCCATGTACCCGATGTCGTTTCCGTACCGGCAGACAACGTGGACCCGACAGGCACGCCGGAAATCGTCACAAAGGAATCCAACGTTTCGGAACCATCTGTATCGCCACCTGCATCAACCGTAATCGTCAACGGAATAGCCGTATCTTCACTGCCAGAGGTATCGGCAGCATTGATAGACGGGCCATCAATAACAGCATCCACGAAAATGCTGGCAGACGTGCTGACCGTTGCCGTATCGCCGTTAGCCGTTTCAGTTGCCGTTGCGGAAACCGTCAGACCTGTCATGTCAATATCGCTATCGGCTGGTGGCGCAAATGTGGGACCACCGCTAAAGCTGTTTGTACCTGCAGGCAGCGTAATGCTCCACGTGCCTGTTCCGGCATCATATGTACCGCCAGAAGTGGTTGTATCCACCCCCCAACCCGGCTGAATGCCGGAAATGGAAACCGTAAGCGTTTCCGAGCCATCGGTATCTGTGAGTTCGGCATCAACCACCAACTGCACAGAACCATCTTCCTTGACCCACACATCATCGGCAGACACTTTCGGCGCGTCTGCATCGGGGGCAATATTCACCACAAGTTCCGTCAGGGCATTTGCCTGGTTATTCGCCAGTGTCAATTCATCGCCGGCAAGGTTTACCTCTGTAACGATGGATTCAACACCCAATGTCACCGTACCCGACCAATTGGCCGGCGGCGTCAATTGCAAGCCAGCAAGATCGGCCAAAGTCAATTCCCACGTACCGGGAGAAGTCTCCGTGCCGTTGTTCAAGGAAAAGCCTGTTGGCACACCTGTGATAATCACTTGCGTAATTTCTTCAGAGCCGTCCGTATCTGTCGGCGCCGTATTGATAAAAAGATCAACAGGCGTATCCTCAACGCCCGGACCAGCCGTCGCGCCCAGCGTTGGCGTATCCGCAACAGCATCCGTCCATACATCAATATCCGTCGAAGCAGAAGCTGTCTGGCCTGTTGTTACATCCACAACGTCGTTGGTGATGTGCAGGTTCGGCATATCCTCATCGCTATCGGCTGGCGGCGAAACCGTAGGACCGTTACCGGAATAAGACGCACCCGGCGCTAATGTAATTGTCCATGTGCCGGTAGCAGAATCGTACGTGCCGCCGGACGTTGTCGTATCCACGCCCCAGCCCGGCAAAAAGCCTGTAACCGTCAGCGTAATCTGCTGGTTGGCATTCTGCGGTGTTGCATAGATTTCAAGCGCGACAGAGCTATCCTCGTAAACCCATTTGCTGCCCGCCTCAACACCTGCGGAAATTGGCGTATCCTGCGGAATTTCAGGCTGAAGATCGCGGTCAGGCGCCTGATAATCCAAAGCCGTGTACGGAACAGGGCCAATCTTGCCCAAGGGGTTCAATTGGTCAGCCGTGAATACACTCTGAAATCCAAAGCCACCCGTTGCGCCGCCCGCTTCGCCTGCATCACCGGCAGCAGGTTCAATTTCCGCCAGTTGCTGCGCAGAAGCGACATCCGAGCCGCGTGTCGCACTCATGGGAATCTGGCCAAGCTTCGTGCCAAAGTTCGTCACGATATTCGCATCATCACCTTCACCGTAGTTCGGAATAATGATTTCGCCACCATTGGTGAAAGAAATCACCAACTGGCCGCCCTTGTTCTCAATTGTTTTTGTATCTTCAAGGCCAAATGCAAAGCTGTATTGCGTATCGGCGTTCATCTCGACAACAATGTTCTCGCCGCCCTGCGGCTTCACGATAACCGATTTCTCGACCTCCACCGCTGTGGGGGGAACGCTCTCGCCCACTGTCGTGGTCAAAGATGCCGCTGTCGTCGTCTGAGGCGCGTCAAACGCTGTCGGCTCAAGCTGTGACAATGGCATCGCTTCGCCGCCGGGCATCGTGATGGTCGGCGCCGGGTCCATCGTTGAAACTTCGGCAAAGTTCGCGACCGTAACAGAAGACCCGTCAGAAAAGCTGATAATCAGCGCGCCTTCCGCGCCAAGCGTCATGCTTTGAACGGCACCGCTGCCGGAAAGTGTAACAGCCTGCCCGGATTGTACCGAAACCTCTGTATTTTCACCCGCTTGAAGTTGAACTTGCTGGTTTGCGCCTTGAATAGCCATGTTTTTTGATCCCCTATTCTCGTTGTCCGTTCGCCATCTCTCGTGCCCGTGCTACCCCGTCTTTTAAGTAGACATAACTCAGGGTACAGCAAAAGGCTTAAGAAAAAGATTACAATTATGTCTAAATTTTATACACCGTAATAGCCCGCACTGTCAACTATTATGTTAATGATATGTGTGATGTTTTTACCTGCCCCTTTGTAATTGAAGAAAAAATAAAATACCAGAGCAAAATCAAGCCATAGCCCGCTTAAGCTCCCAATTCCCGCCGCCTTATTAAAATATGTAAAAAATCAAAGGGTTGCGCAGCTAATTTGCTTTACTTTATCCCCGTTTTGCCGCACTATGGTCGATGAGTGATTGGGGCTAAGGGGTTATAAATCATGAAGTTTAGCTGGCTGGTTCTGGCAATTTTCTTTCTCACGGCGATTCCGCCCGCGTTTGCTGGCGACGATATGCCTGATCTGGAGTGGTTGATCCGCAACGGGGATGATTCTGCCGCCGTGGCCCACAAAACGAATCTTGCGCATGCCGTCGATATCTCTGACGACAGCCTGCGTCTGACCCCGGATGAAACAAAAATCCTGCGCTTGGACCAAGATGCTGCCAGCGTCGTTGTCGCAAACCCAGAACATGCCAGTGTTTTGCTGGACTCCCCCCGCCTTCTAATTGTTATGCCACGCCTGCCCGGTGCCACAACCTTCACCGTTTTGAACGCACGCGGGGAAACAATCATGCAACGCGGGATCATTATTGCGACAGCAGCACAGCCGCGCTATGTCCGTATTCGCCGCAACTGCCACCCTGATGATCCGGCTTGCGTCCCGACAGCCCAATACTATTGCCCGGATGGCTGTTATGAAGTCCGTTCCGTTGTGCCGACCGGCTCGGCGGAAATACCGCCTATCGCTGCCAATGCCGGGGGGCCAACGCTGCCGCCCGGTGCCATCCCTGCTGGCGCTATTCCGGCAGGCACACCACTGCAGCCGGGCGCAATACCCACAACCATACCGACACAACAAACACCTGTTCCATTCGCCCCTGCAACAGCACCTTCATTTAACACCGAGGGAGAAGCTGAATAATGACAAAACGCCCTACTCCATCGCATACGTTACTCGCAACAGCCCTGATCGCCCTTGTCACGGTCTCTGGCTGCAAAATGTCATTTAAGGAAGCCATGCAAAGGCCCCTTGATAGCGTAACGGGTATGCACAGCGCGAAACAAAAGCGCCTTGCCACCGCCGCCGCTGCCGCAATTGCTGCAGGCAAGGAAGACGAAGCGCTCATAAAATACAAAAAACTGCATGCCAAGCACAAATGGGATCACGACATTGCCCTGAACTACGCCCAACTTCTGCGCAAGGCCGGGCATGCCAGCAAAGCCGTATCCGTTTTATCGCCTCTCGCAGACTCCAGCGATGCCACGCATCTTTTTGAAACCGAATACGCCGCCTGCCTGATTGCTGATGGCCAGTTTGAACAAGGGGAAACCCGTCTGCGCGATATCCTTGAAGATAATGCCGCCACCGACATGCATGCAGATGCCTATAACCTTTATGGCGTTTCTCTGGATGCCCGTGGGCAGCACAAGGAAGCCGAAGTCATGTTCCGCAAGGCACTTGATACATGGCCGGAAGGCGGTGATGTAACGTCGGTCATGAACAATCTGGCACTGAATTTGGCCCACAACGGCCAGTTTGATGAATCCCTGAACATGCTGCGCAAGGCGCAGGTCATGTCACCACACAACAAGCGTGTCGCGGAAAACATCGAAATTGTCGGAAAATTACGCAACGCGATTGTGCCAAAGGCACCCGCAAGCCGTTAACCGCGTTACATCCGCGTTACATTTGCCTTCAGTGATCCCATGTTAAGCCCCAGCGGCACCGCAACACTATACGGGTACAAGTGGTTCACAACATTTCCAGCTTCCCGCACACGACGCGGCTCAAGCACGACATGCCCACGGAAATGCTCTCCCTTCATGCAACTCACCGTCATAGGATAAGATGTACGTTCCACCGTAATGCTTCCCGGTGTTACCAGCCTGTAATGCGCGGCTGCGGTTTCAAGCGTGCATTCCGCCCCCATGGAACCGGGGGTTGAGACCTGTATGGATTGATAAGATTTTTCAGCAATACGCGGTGCAGGCACCGCCGCCTGTTTCGCAGCGCAGCCTGACAAAAACAGAACAGCTACGCACAAGAAACCATTGCGCAACGCAAGCTTCATTTACGCGACGACCGGCTGAATGTTTCTGAAGAGACCGTATCGTCATAAGGCTGTGTCCGTTGTGCGTAATCTGGTTCCGGCTCAATCTTCTTCTGAGGTGGCGGCGGCACAGGGTCTTCATCAGCAGCATTGGCAACCATATCGTAAAGATTTGGCTCCATTTGCACTTCAATAACGTCTGGATACGTGTAAACAGATTCATTGGCCGTATCATAAGCCATGCCCAAAACCGTGCCCCACGCGGACCGGCCCAGTGTTACCTTGGACTCCACACGCTTATGCGCGGTATTGTAGAGCACTTTATTACAGGTGACATCCAACGTATCTTCCGCACGCTCTACACGCACCTTGCCGGGCGTAAGAACCATAAATTTGTTATCACGTGTTTCCAGGACGCAGTCCGCACCCGAAACCCCCGGCGTTACAACCGTGACCATCTGGTACGGCTTATCCACATAACTTGCGCAACCCGCAAGGGCCAGAAAAGACACCAGTGCCAAGAATTTATGCTGCATAAGATAGATTCCCCCATATCCTCCCTATAAGAGTACGGCGGATACGGAAAAATGGCAATTGAAAATTCCCGCCAACACAGTTATGAAGAATGCTATGGCTGAAACATATAAAAAAACGGGCGACCTGCCTGCAAACATGTCTTTGGGGCCTGCCATCATACTGGTGCGCCCCCAGATGGGTGAAAATATCGGCATGTGCGCACGGGCCATGTTGAACTGCGGCGTCAGCGAGCTGCGCCTTGTCGCGCCACGCGATGGTTGGCCGAACGAGCGCGCCGTTGTAACGGCAGCGGGCGCCGCGCATGTGTTGGAAAATGCACGCATCTTTTCCAGTACAGCTGAGGCCGTTGCCGATCTTGAATATATTTTTGCCTCCACCGCCCGCGAACGCGGTATGTCAAAAGAAATCTATACAACCGAAGCCGCCGCAAGGAAAATACGCAGCCTGAATACACCCGGACAACAAAAGTGCGGCATTCTTTTTGGCCCTGAACGCACAGGGCTTGAAAATGAAGATGTTGCAAGAGCCAGCGCTGTCTTGCACGTGCCGCTCAACCCCGGTTTCTCATCTCTTAATCTTGCACAAGCTGTCTTGCTGTCATGCTATGCATGGCTGGCTGCAGATAATCCTTTTTCCGCAGGTGACGTGACGCTGGAAACCGGCGTTTCCGAACCTGCAACGCAACAAGATATCGAGAACCTGGCCCTACGACTTGAAAAAGCTCTTTTTGATAGCGGATTTTTAAACAACGCCGAAAAAAACCACATCACTATGCGCAATATTCGCAATTTTCTATTCCGCAGCAATGCCACGCAGCAAGACATCCAAACTTTGCATGGCATTTTTGTGAGCCTGATGGGAAAGAAAAGCTGGTAATTATCACTTAAGCCCCGTGTCCTCGCGCAGGCGGGGACCCAGCGGCGCTCTGCGCCCATATATAAATGACAACCTCCTAGCCGCGCTGGACCCCTGCCTACGCAGGGGTCCGTGACTCCTTGTTAAATGCAAAATGCCCTAAAAAAGGAGGTCGGGGCCTTTTTTGGGTTTGTCGACAGGCGGCGATATATCCGGTAACTGCCCTTTGTTGTTCGCGAAGGCTTTCGCAAAGTGTTCCTTCAGAACAGGGCTACTTTCCAGCAATTTATCGGCACGCGGGTCTTTTGCAATTTCATGAATGCGGTTTTGCAAAATATCGTCTTTGACCGCAATCAGCTTATCATCCAGATTTTCCAGCTCTGCCAGCCAATTGCTATCCTTTTGCAAGCGCAAGTCTTTAAACTTTTTTTCCGCCCAGTTCATGCCGACCATGCCGCCCATAAAGCTTCCGCTCAAGGCCAGCATGGCCATCCCTGCGCCCAGCGGAAATGCTGCAACGCCAGCAAGCGCCACAGCCGTGCCCACAGGAACGCTTAATGAAATGCCAAACAAAGCCGCAGCATTCGATGCCTTGGCATCAACAGCGCCCTTCTCGCGTGCAACAAATGACTGTACTTTTTCAACCTTGGCGTATTTCTCTGCCGCGTTTTTTGTATCATCTATATCCTGCATACAGGCAAGCAAGGTTGCATAGACCTCTTCCCGCGTCACTTTCTTCTTCTTTTGTTTTTTTGCCATTTCTTTACATCTCCTTGCCAGGCGCATTAGGGGGCTTGGGCAGCACGCGTGGCTGGATATTCGTACGGCGCCGTTCCAGCAAAACTTTCGAAAAACAATCTCTCAACGCAGGCGTGTTTTCTAAAAGCGTGTCCAGCTTCTTATCTGTGGCCAGCTCATCCATATGACGACGGCATACGTCTTCGCGCATAACGTTAAGCTGTTCTGTACATGCTTTCAAAGCACCCGCAAAGCCCATGTTCTTTTTCAAGTACCATTCTTCCGTTTTTTTTCCGGCATAAAGAGTCCCGCCAAATGACCCCGCATATCCACCCAGCAATACAGCCAGACCCAATGGCGGGCTTACAGGCAGAAGAGCGAAACCTCCAGCAAACGTCCCCAAACTAAGGGGTACGGCCGTTCCCAATGCTGCCAATCCGACACGCGACTCTACTTTTTTTTCAATGCCTGCTTCCAGCTTTTTTATCGCGTCAACAGCATCTTCAATCTTTTCTAGTTTCTCAATAGAATCTTCCATGTCCGCGATACGTGCGATACCCGCCTCTAATTCAGCGCATATTTCTTTTTGTGTCTTTTTCTTTTTAAAAAACATGTTCTCTATCCTATTGTCCCGCTTCAGGAAAAAACGGTGGTTTATTACCGGGCTTTGGCAGAGCGCATGATCTCTCTTTTTCCTTACGCAAAGCTGACCATATGAAATGCGTTTTTAAATCAACGCTACTTTCGAGCAAAGCATGCCCTCGCCTGTCCGCTATAATCTCATCTATCCGGTTTTCAAGGATATCTTGCTTTAGCGCCTTCATTTGGTGGCTATAGTCTGTTAGCTCTGCTCTCAATTTACGTTTCGTTCTTTGGTATATTTTGCCTGCTTGATGCCCCACGACTGCGCCACCACCCACACCGACAGCCATGCCGCCCATACCGGCTGCAATCATGCCTGCCACGCCTGCAGGCCCGGCAGCCAAAAGAACGCCGGCACCACACAACAGTATACCGCTTGGCGTGCCTACTAATTCTGTAACGCGCAGGCTCCACTGGTCTGTATTTTCGTCAATCTTTTTTATAGCTGCAGTCACGTCTGACTGGATCTGCTCGACATGCTTGTATTGTTCGACAACATCACCCCGCATGGATTTGACTTTTCCGATACGCTGGCGCAACAGCGTTATAGCATCTGGTTTAGGCTGTTTTTTTCTAAAAAACATCCGCGCCCCTCCGATCAGGCAGGCCATAAAATAAAATGATGGTTAATATATAAAGAGGCAATAAGGTTATGTCAACGATTGGGCAATAAGGTTATGGATAAAGCGTATCTCACTGTCATCATTACCGTTTTGGTTTGGGCAGTCGGTAAACTTTTATCTCTGCTTTTTTCTTCGTTTGAGCGTGATCTATAAGCGCTTCTGCAAACCGTGCCTTCAAGTCAGGGCGGTTCTTGACCATATCGCGAATACGTTTATCAGCAGCCAGTTCGTGTATATGGTTGGCGAACAAATCATCTTTCATTTGCGTTAACTTGGCCTGATGCATGTGTACGGTATCAATCCTGTTTTTTTGTCGCTGCAAATCACGACGCATGACAGAGCCCGGTATGTGGCGGATTGAGAAATAACCACCAACACAAACAATCCCCGCACCCGCTGCCGCTGCAATCGGCCATATCGGGGCCAAGGCAATCGCGCCACCCATAGCCCCTACCCCTGCCAAAACAGCCGGTAATGTCGCCCCCATCGCCCTTGACCGGGCGCGATCTTCAACATCTTCTGCCAATGCGTGCAGATCGCGCTGAAACGCCTCTATCTTGTTGAGCTTGTCAAAAACACAGCCTGTATTTGATATGTCCAGCATACGCTGGCGGCATGCTGCCTGTATGTCAGGCATGCGGTTTTTCTTTTTGCGCATAAACTCCCCAGTCCCCGTTTACCAACGAAGTTTTGCAACATACGCCAGCGTAAAAGCTATGGCAAGGGGGGGGGGGT
>JAPPOU010000010.1 GCA_028817795.1 Alphaproteobacteria bacterium | reverse complement strand
CATATCATCGAGCGCGTTTAGATGCTCATAAAAGGATTCGCTCGCTTTTTCTTCCGTGAGTTTCTTTTGAATGTCGTCTTTGGCCTTTTCGTATGTTTGCGTGTTTCCGGGGGTGATGCTGGAAACATGCAGAACGTGCCAACCCAGCGGAGATTCGATGGGGTCAGTTGTTGTTCCGGCCTCTGCGCTGAACGCGATAGACGCCAGTTCTGCAGGCAGGTCATTTTCCGTTAGTGTTTGTGCATCGATATAATTAGTGCCTTCCACACTTTCAGCCGCAGCTTTCAAGGTTTTGTTTTGTGTGCGCACTATATCCAGAACGGCATTTGCGGTGTCTTTGTCTTGCGCGACAATTTGCATCATTGTACGTGTTTCAGGAGTTTTAAATAAACCTATATGCGCATCATAATAGGCTTTAAGCTCTTCTGCCGTTGGGGCGGCATTGGCATAGCCTTCTTTGCGGATCACCAGCACTGAAAAATCCCGGTACTCAGGCAGGGCAAAGCGGTGGGCGATGGTATTGTAATAGCTTTCCAGTTCTTCATTTGACGGTGTAGCTATATCCGCTTCGGCATCTTTTGCGGAAAGCGTGAAGTAAGCGCCCCGGCGTTCTTCGTATTTAAAACGTAGCGCCGCCTGAATGATCTGCTGCGGCGGGGTTGTGCCGGATGTCACAATACCCAATAGAGAGTCTGTTGCCATTTCGGTTTTGACATCGTTCATCAGGCTGCTTTCAGACATGCCGGCTTCGCGCAGAACGACCTGCAGAGCCTGTTCCGGCGTAATGGCACCTTCCTCGCGCTCGACGAGGGGCTTTATCACCATGTCGTTCACATAGGTTGCGGCACTGACGTCGTCAATCACCAGACCTGCATCCCGTGCAGCTCTTGCGTAAACGCGCCCGTTCAGTGCGCGGGCAAGGATCATCTGCGGCATGCCCATTTGTATGGCTTCGCTTTGGGGGATACCTTGGCTTTGCAAATGCGAGCTGAAGATACGCTGAAATTCGGCAGCGGAAATTTTGCTGCGCCCGACTTTTGCCACAGCCGTATCGGTCACGCCCTGACGGAACATGCCCTGTACATCCATAATCGCCAGCCCGGCCATAGCCAGAACAAGTAAGCCGATCAGGATGATCTTCATGATGATGGACTGCGCGCCCGATCGCATTGCCGAAAGCATGCCGTGAATCCTCTTTGTTTTTTAAATGACTTGATAATCCACAGCTATTTGCTCAGGATGTCAAGACTTGAACGGGAAAACGAGGTGAAAGATGGCCAAGCCAAAGCTAATTGCCGGCAATTGGAAAATGAACGGCTCAAAGGCCGATATCGACACATGGGCCGCCCATATCTTTGCGGGCGAGGCGGGGGCCACGGCAAAGAAGCTTTTGCCCGGCGTATCAGATTCTGAAAATAAAGCCGAAATCCTCCTGTGTCCACCTGCAATTTTGCTGGATCATACGGGAAAGGCCCTGAAGACAACGGGGGTCAAATGGGGCGGACAAGACTGTCACGCTGAAGCGTCCGGCGCGCATACCGGCGATATATCCACCGGCATGTTAAAGGAGATGGGCTGCACCTATGCTATAGTAGGACATTCAGAACGCCGTCAAAACCACGGAGAAACAAGTGAAAATGTGGCCAACAAAGCCCGCGCAGTTCATGCTGCAGGTCTTGTCGCTATCATCTGTGTCGGCGAAACGGATGATGAGCGTACAAGCGGCAAGGCAGAGGATATTGTGACAGGGCAGCTGAAAAACTCTATTCCTGATACAGCAACGCCAGAGAACACGGTTGTGGCCTATGAACCTGTCTGGGCCATCGGTACGGGCAAGGTTGCCTCGGCAGAGGATATTGCCCAAATGCATGGTATCATCCGCGATAGCGTCACAAAACAGGTTGGGGACGGGGTAAGACTGCTGTATGGCGGCTCGGTCAAGGTTGCCAATGCCCCTGAAATCCTGCACACGCCCAATGTAGATGGCGTTCTGGTTGGTGGGGCGAGCCTGAAGGCCGAGGAATTTCAAGCCATTGCCCTTGCCGCACAAAAGGGCGCGAAAGCGGTTTAAATATTACAGAAAATAAAAGTCATGTTTTTTCTGGATATTTCCTTCGGAAAAATATACATTGGCCTGTCTTAAAAGAACAAAGTAAAAACGAATACTTCAATCACATTTGGGGGTGTATTCCATGGAAGCAGTATTGCTTGTCATTCATCTGATTGTCGCGGTCGCCATTATTGCGGTCGTTATGCTGCAGCCTGCGGAAGCGGGCGGCTTTGTAGGCGGAGGCGGCTCGGCTTCCAACATGATGATGCCGCGCCGGTCGGCTGATTTTATGACCCGCCTGACCACAGGACTTGCGGGATGCTTCTTTTTGACGAGCCTTTTGCTGGCCATCGTCAGCAGCCACAGGCCCGAAACGAAGAGTATTCTTGAAATGGCAGCGGAATCTCCGGCAGCCGCATCTGTAAAGGGTACGCAAGAAACGGCTCCGGTAAAGAAAGAGACCGCGCCAAAAGCGCCTATCGCGGAATAAAGGAAATTTATGCGTTTGTAGTATTTCCCGGCCTTTATGGGCGGGAAGAACGCATGTTATAATCTTGAGTATAGAATCAGAAAAAGAGGGGTTCGTGAACATGCCGCGCTATATCTTTATCACCGGCGGAGTTGTCTCATCCCTTGGCAAGGGATTGGCTTCAGCGGCTCTTGGGGCATTATTGCAAGCGCGGGGGTTTAAAGTCCGCCTGAAAAAGCTGGACCCATACCTAAACGTCGACCCCGGCACGATGAGCCCTTACCAGCACGGCGAAGTCTACGTGACCGATGACGGCGCGGAAACCGATCTTGACCTTGGCCACTATGAGCGCTTTACGGGCGTTGCTTCACTGAAGTCGGATAACATTACGACAGGGCGTATATATTCAAACGTGCTGGAAAAAGAGCGGCGCGGCGATTATCTGGGCGCGACCGTGCAGGTCATTCCGCACATCACAAACGAGATCAAGGAATTTATCGGCTCGAACAACGGCGATGCCGATTTTATTTTATGTGAGGTTGGCGGCACGGTGGGTGATATTGAAAGCCTGCCGTTCCTTGAAGCCATCCGCCAGTTTGGTAACGATATTGGGCTAAAAGACGCACTGTTCATTCATGTTACGCTTATGCCTTATATCCCCACAGCGGGCGAACTGAAAACCAAGCCCACCCAGCACTCGGTGAAAGAGTTGTTATCTGTAGGTATCCAGCCCTCCATGCTTTTGGTGCGGGCCGACCGCGCAATCCCACAAGAAGAGCAACGAAAAATTGCGCTGTTCTGCAACATCCGGCAGGAACGTGTTATTCCGGCGCTGGATGTGTCCAGCATTTACCATGTGCCTGTCAGCTATCACAGGGAAGGGCTGGACAAGCAAGTGCTGGCCTATTTTGACATTGATGCCAAAGAACCTGATCTGTCACGCTGGACAGATATTACCGACCGGATCGAAAAGCCGGAGGGCGAAGTTACAATCGGCGTTGTTGGCAAGTACACTGAGCTTATTGACAGTTATAAATCCCTGTCGGAAGCGCTGACGCATGGCGGTATCGCCAATAACGTGCGTGTGAACCTGAACTGGCTGAATGCAGAGATGTTTGAGACAGAGGACCCGTCTGGCAGGCTGCAAGACGTTGACGGCATTTTGGTGCCCGGCGGCTTTGGAGAACGTGGCACAGAAGGAAAAATTCGCGCCGCCCAGTTTGCGCGTGAACATAATGTGCCGTATTTCGGCATATGTCTTGGCATGCAGATGGCGGTGATTGATGTGGCGCGCAATCTGGCACGACTGAATAACGTTGGATCATCTGAATTTGGAAAATACGATAACCCTGTTGTCGGTTTGATGACGGAATGGACAAATGGATGTGGCGTGGAACGTCGCGGCACAGAAGGCGACAAGGGCGGCACCATGCGTTTGGGGGCGTATCCTGCAAAATTGAAGCAAGGATCACAAATCGCAGGCATATATGGCGCGACAGAAATCTCCGAACGGCACCGGCACCGTTATGAAGTGAACATGACCTACAGGCCGCAACTGGAAGAGGCGGGGCTGATTTTTTCCGGCATGTCGCCAGATGATGAATTGCCTGAAATCGTAGAGCTGAAAGATCACCCCTGGTACATCGGGGTACAGTTTCACCCTGAATTGAAATCCAAACCTTTTAGCCCGCACCCCTTGTTTACGTCATTTATCCGCGCAGCGGTTGAACAAAAGCGGTTAGTATAATCATGAATCCCAAGTGGCAGAAAAAAATAGAAGGCGTTTTCATGCTGGTCATGGCGGCGCTGTGCTTTTGGATTCCGCATAACTTGCAAAAGGATGGGGTTGCGCACCAAAGGGTTTTGGTGGCGTCACCCGAAATGAAGGACCCGCTCTTTCAAAAAACGGTTGTCGTGATCGTTAAGCACAACGGGCATTCTGCACTGGGGTTTATCGTCAACAAGCCGGGAAAAACACCAACGGACCCTGCCTATGGCGGCCCGGTAGAGCAGGAAAGGACCTATGCTCTACATACCCCGGAATACGAAGGCTGGAAAAGCTCGGTTGCTGACATTGCCGGGCGCAAGGGGGTCTCCACCACGTTTATCGAACCCATGAACCTTGTGTACACGGACCATATCGAATACATCCAGCATATCCTGAAAGCTGAAGAGGAAAAGCCCAAGGGCTATATCATCTTCAACGGCTTTTCAGGCTGGGGCATTGGCCAGCTTAAACGTGAAATACGTGGCGGGTGGTGGAAAGTTATAGAATATGACCCAGAGATCATCTTCTATACATCTGCTGAGGAAATGTGGGAGAGAGCGGTTCAGAGGCCGGATATCAGGAATGGGCAAGGGTGATTCTTAATAAAAAATTAACAAAATATTTTAAGCCACTGATTTTAAACAGTTAATACCTTAATGCCCCGCTTGACTTTTTTCATAAATATGCTACCATTATCTAACCTACAGCAACACAAACACTAGAGGAGTGGACAGATGGCAAAAGGTTATGGTAAAAATGAAAGCAAGAAGAACAAAGCGGTTCTGAAAACAGCATTTGCGACGAAAAAGCAAGATACAAAGTATAAAATTAAAGAAGCAAAAAAGAAGGCTGAGCAAACCGCATCTATGGGTTAATAAGCTTCTTCTTTTGCAAGATATCAAGAAAACCGCTGCGGCTTTTATGCCGTGGCGGTTTTTTTATATGCGCTTTGCTACTTTAATCGCCAGCCGTGACCCGCCCATGATAACCTTGGACAGCAAGCGGTAAGCAGGAGCTTGTTCCGCATCGTGCTCAAGCCCGATATCGTGGTGCTCTTCTTCCTCTTCTTTAAATTTACGAATTTTTTGGCGCAGAGCCTTTTCTTCAGGGAGATTTTTCAGGACATCCAGTTGCTGCTGATAATGTTCTGAAATTACACTTTCCACGGCTACGGTGCAGGCCATGGCGGCTTCCTTACCCATGCGGGCGGTAACAGCTCCCAGCGCATAACCTGCGGCATGCCATAGGGGGTGCAGTGCTGTGGGGCGGACGCCACGGCGGACAATTTCTTTTTCAAAGTATTCCAGATGCGCGCGCTCTTGCTCGGCCATATGTTCTATGAGTTCGCGCATTTCAGGGTCATCGCCCAATACGGCCAACTGGCCTTCGTAAATGCGCTTTGCCCCATATTCTCCGGCGTGGTTGACGCGGATCATGCTATCTACGTCATGGTCGCAAGGCGTTGTGCCGGCGTCACCGGGCAGGGTACGGCTTATCTTTTTTTGTTTCAGCTTTTTACGGGGCATTTTTTCACTCTCCACCACAGCAGCGCAAATGTATCCAGCATCAGACCCAGCGCGATCAGGAAGTTATACCCGGCCATGGAAATGCCAAATAGCGTAAAGGCGGGCACATCACAGCGCACGATATCACGGCTCATGATAAAGGCACGCATTTCTTCGGGCGTTGCGTTTGCAGGCATGGCGGCATTGCCACAGGCTTCAAGCCCTTTCCATGCGCCATGCTCGACACCCACATGAAACCCGGCAATGCCAGCATCAATTAGAAAACCGATACCACACAGGAATATCAAATATAGAGCCAGCTTTTCAGATTTTGGCGCTACCGCAAAAGCTGCCAGCCCTAACGCAATAACCACGAAATAAGGGATACGCTGGTAATAACACAAAATGCATGGGTCCAGCCCAAAGACATACTGGCTGGTATAGGCCACCGCCAACAGCGCCGCACTGGCCGCCGCAACATAAAACGCCGTAAAGTGCGGCTGCGACCAAAGATTCATTGTGCGTATAAAGAGCTGCTTCATCATTGCACCAAATATTTTACAAGCACGAACCCGCCGATGAGAAGGACAAAAAACGCGATTGTCAGCCAGCCCATGTATTTCTCGATAAAGTCCTGTATGGGTTTTCCGAACTTCCATATCAGCGCTGCCACCAGATAAAACCGCATCGCCCGACCAAAAAATGACGTGACGATAAAAATGGGGATGTTCATTTGTGTCACGCCACTGGCAATGGTGATGACCTTATAGGGAATAGGGGTCAGCCCCGCGCCAAAGACAATCCAGCCGCCCCATTCGTTATATTGGCCTTGGAACTTTTCAAAAGCCTCGGCCATGCCGTAAAAATCGATAATGGATTGCCCAATGGTCTCGTATAGGAAAAACCCGATTGCATAGCCGACCAACCCGCCCAGCGTGGAGAAGAGGGAGCACACACCCGCATAGAAAAAAGCCCGTGCCCGGTTGGCCAGCGCCATGGGAATCATTACGACATCCGGCGGGATGGGGAAAACAGAGCTTTCGGCAAAGGAAATGCCTGCAAGCCCCCATGTCGCATGCCTATGGGCGGCAATGCGGAGGGTCCAGTCATACAGCTTTCTGACGTAACGGATCATGCCGCTTTTTACACTGTTCTGCACAGAGTCGCAATATTAACATAAATATAGATATTGACCATCCGCGCGTGATAAGCCATATTGGCGCTTCCAGCATGCCCCTGTGGTGGAATTGGTAGACGCGGCAGACTCAAAATCTGCTATCCGCAAGGATGTGGGAGTTCGAGTCTCCCCGGGGGCACCATCGTTTTTTTCTAAAGCCCCAGCTTACGCAACCGCTCCGCCGTTTTTGTATCGACGGGGGTGATTGTGTAATGGGTTTCTTCTTTAATTTCGCCATGTCCGATTGCGCCTTCATAATAATGATGCGTCGCTTTTAAAACGCTGGCGGGCGCATCATCAAGGCTATCAATTTTTGCAACTTTATAAAACTGGGATGATGCACTGCCTTTTTTCCGGACAACGATAAAACGTTCATCTCCCGGACTTAGGAAACGGCTACGACCTGCAGCGTTATGCGCCACATTGCCTATCATATCCTTGACGCATTGCTCTCTGTCATGATGGGTGTCCATGCGGTGAATATCCGCTTCTGGGGAAACACGGCCATCTTTATAAATTTCATACACGCGGGTATCTTCCAGTTTCATTTCGACACCACCGCCGTAATGCCTATACCCTTTCACCGATATGTCTCCGAAAGTTTGACGAATGGATTTTTCAGCGTCACTGGCTTTCCAACGCTTCCATAGCGGCAAAGCATCACGGACTTTGTTGTATCCGGCGTGGGCACCCAAGACAATAGGGCCAACGGTTGCCCCCAAAACAGCGCCTATGACCGGAACCATCGGAACCCACAAAATTGGGGGCGTTACGGCCAGACCTATTTCTTCACCGACGCTGTAACAATCTCTCGCAAAATATTTGAGTTTTTTTAATGTGTTATCTTTCATTGGTTTAATAACCTTTTATTGAATCGTTTTAGGGTGGTAAATATATACCATAATACAAAAAGGCAGGTCAAGAATAATTTACGGAATGTTCTAGGCGGGGCAGCTCAGAGAGCGGCATTTTGCACCCATTCATTCTGCCGAAGACCGAGGTTGTTTGGGGAGAGGTAAGGGTATATTTTTGGTAACCATGTACACAGGTAGCACCATATAATGCGCGGTAACGTTCTTTTCTTGGTCCTGATTGCGGCCGCGCTTTTCGCTGCCTTGTCCTATGCCGTTACACAATCCGGGCGCGGATCAGGTTCTATTGACAAGGAAACGGCCGCACTGGAAACCGCAAAGTTCTTGCAACAGGTCACCCTAATCGGTTCTACCGTTGACCGTATGATCCTGACAGGCTGCGCAAAAACACAAATAACCTATGAAGGCGCGACAACATCAAACCCGCCAGGCTACGTCAACGGTTCTTCCCCGTCTGACAATAGTTGCCATGTTTATGAGCCGGAAGGTGGTGGACTGACGTATTCATCACCACCCTCAACTGTCATGGATGGGATCAATCCGGAGAGACGGATTATGGGGAGTTTATATTTGCCCGCTCCATGAATATTGTGGGATCTAACCCAAACGGCGGCGGCCATTATTCACAACTCATCACTCTTCCTTATGTTAGTGACACCATATGCCTTGAGATCAACAAAAACCTTTTCGGCATCGACAGCATTCCTGTGGATACAGATGACAACCCAAGAACCTGGCTTTACGGCGGAAGCCTTAGTAACGGCAATTATATTGACTGCGAAACAACAGATTTGCCGGGAACGAACTGCGGTGGTGAAACGGGCTGCTTTGCGGCCAGCCAGATCAATTCCAGCGCTGGTGGAAACCTGTTCTATCAGATTGTGTACAGGGATCCGCCCTAGGTTCTGTTGACATTCAGGATTCCCCTCGCCTGTAATTTGTGATTCACTCTTC
>JAPPOU010000061.1 GCA_028817795.1 Alphaproteobacteria bacterium | reverse complement strand
TGCGGGGGCAGGATTTGAACCTGCGGCCTTCAGGTTATGAGCCTGACGAGCTACCGGGCTGCTCCACCCCGCGCCAATGTGTAAAACTGCCCTGTTATACGCCGTATCGCGCCGTAATGCAAACACTTCCTACGCATTGCAAAAAGCAATTAATTACAGTTAGTTAGAAACCCTCCTCTCTATCTCTTGGCCTATCTCTTGGGGTGAAACCCTGCAGTTTTCTTGACCGGCGCAGAAACAGGGGCCGATACCGCCGTCACGGGCGTATGATACACCAGCACATCCCGCACTGTGCCACCATCCGCCACCCCTGCCATAGGGACAAGACCGTGGCATTTCAATCTATCCAATGTTGCTGCGGATACTTTTGCATCCCCTTTTTCAGGCTGTAAATTTAACAGCAAGACAACATTTGCTTTTGGCTCTTGCGTATCGGCATCCGCATACAAGCAATGCAGCCGTGCAACGCGGCCATCATCCGATGCGCTAATATTGCGGAATGTCACGCGGCAATTATCGACATCTAAGTTTTCCTTTAGTTGATTTATTGCGCGCAAACGATCTGAAATATCCATTTTCGTGCCGGCACGTTCATTCACAAGACGCGCCCAATCTTCAGGCTTCACATCATCACGAAAGACAGAGTTTTGCTCTTCCTTGCAATATTCATACCCCATCTGCATAAAAACAGACTGGCACGCCAGCGCTGCTACAGCATAATCGCGCACGCAGGCGGCGGCAATAATGTCATCACTGCGCGATTCATGGTTAAAAGCTTTTCTCAAATTCCCTGCGATTGTGCCCTCTGTATCGTGGTTGTCGGGCGCACCGGCACCACCAAAATGCGCCATTGATAAAACACGCGGATGCTCGCCCTGCGGGAGCCATGTATCCACATAGTTCCACCAGTATGTGCCGAGCATCCCTAAATCAAAAGACGGCCTTTCATTACCATGCACACCGGGCTGCTTTGCTTGTTTCATGCGCGCGACTTTATCAGGCCTGTCGCCCAACGTTTCAGCCATAAAAATAACATCGGGCTGTTTTTGTCGTGTGTAAGAAATCAATTCCTGCCACGCATTGGGCGGAAGCATATAGGCAGCATCGCAGCGAAACGCGGTAAACCCAAGGTCAAGGTGCCAGTCAATCACCTCTTTAAACAAGGCCTTGTGGTCTTTGTCACCTGTAATGAAATAACGGTTCGCTTCTGGGGAGGCAAAATTGATATGCGCCACATCGCACCACGGGTCATCCTTTGGCCCGTCCACCAAAAGGGATAGATCATTGTTTCGGCGGAATTTAAGGTGAACATCATGCGCCTGACCACCTGCATCTGTGTAACGCAAGCCAATAATTTTGTTTTTATGGCCGCGTATCAGTCCGTATGACACGGCATCTTTTTTAATACGATTAATCTCACTGTTTTCTTCCAATACCAAAGGGTGGTCTGCCGCAATGTGGTTGAAAACAAGATCGGCGTAAACGCGCATGTTGTTTTTCTTTGCCTCGGCACAAAAATGCCGCAAATGCGCTTTGTCTTTTTCGGCATCACCCGACGTAATATCCCGGTCCAGCCTAAAATGGTCGCGAATGGCATAGTAACTGCCTGTTACGGTTCTGCCGCGTGATTGCTTTTCAATCGCCGTTGCCTCGGAAAGCGGGCTGAACCAGACAGCGTTGAACTTCAAATTCCGCGCCTGCGCCAAAATCGGGGATTCGCCCTTGGGCTGCTCAAGCCCCGACCAGCCCTGAACAGGGCCGGCAAGGCGGGGAGGCACGTAATATATCCTTTGGTTTGGCACGTTTTACGGTTCCGTCTTTACACGAAGATGGGCCGATTCTATTCTTGCAGATATGTTGTCTCAACGGTTTTTGCCGCACAAAAGTTGCGATGAACCGCTGAAACACAAGGGAAAATGTGCTGCAAAGCAATATATTATCCAGAAAGATGAACAAATATGACCGGCGAGAAAACATGGTGGCGCAATGCGGTGTTGTATCAGATATACCCGCGCAGTTTTTTTGACAGCAACGGTGATGGCATTGGTGATCTAAAAGGTATCACAAAAAAACTGGACTACATCGCATCGCTGGGCGTTGACGGTGTGTGGCTATCACCTTTCTTCACATCCCCCATGGCAGACTTTGGCTATGACGTTTCCGATTACTGCGGCGTCGATCCCATTTTCGGCACGCTGGATGATTTTGACGAGATGCTGGACAGTATGCACAAACGCGGGCTGAAACTTATCATCGATTTTGTGATGAGCCATTCATCTATCGCGCACCCGTGGTTCACTGAAAGCCGCAGCGGCAAAACAAACCCGAAAGCCGATTGGTACGTCTGGGCCGATCCCAAACCTGATGGCACGCCGCCCAATAACTGGATTTCCGTTTTTAACGGCCCTGCGTGGACGTTTGATGCGCAGCGCGGCCAATATTATTACCACCAGTTTTTAAAAGACCAGCCAGACCTGAACATCCGCAACCCCGAAGTGGTGGAGGCATTATTCAGCGCCGCCCGCTGGTGGCTGGATAAGGGCGTTGACGGCTTTAGGCTGGATGCCCTGCAGCACTGTATTCATGATCCGGGCCTGCACGATAACCCTGCACGCCCCCTGCCCCCGCCTGATGGCAAAACCATCCCGCGCCCCTATGACATGCAGCAGCACAAATATGACCGCAACCAGCCGGAGATGATCGGCTTTTGCAAAAAACTGCGCAGCCTTGCCGATGATTACAAAGACCGTATGCTTTTGGCCGAGGTCAGCGGCACGGAGACAACAATCGCCTATACCAACGGGCCGGACATGCTGCATACAGCATATAACTTCTCCCTGCTGTCCCACGCCTATGGCGCGGATGCGTTTCAAGAGGCGCTGGGCGATTTTTTCGACACACCGCATGAATCGTGGCCATCTTGGGCCATGTCAAACCACGATACCATCCGCGCTGCTACACGCTGGTCGCCCGATGGCAGGCGGCACCCTGCGCAAGCAAAAATGCTTCTGGCACTACTAATGTCCATGCGCGGCACGCCGTTTATATATCAAGGTGAAGAACTGGGCCTGACTGAAAGCTTTGTACCACCGGACCAACGCGTTGATACAGGATTGGGCCTCACCGGCACGGGGCGCGATGGCTGCCGCACCCCCATGCCATGGCAAAAACGAAAGGCAAATGCCGGATTTTCAAAGGCAAAAAATACATGGCTCCCCGTGCCAGATGCGCATATGCCACTGGCTGTGGATATGCAGGAAAAAGATAAAGAATCAGTCTTGCATTTCACGCGCCGTTTTATAAGCTGGCGCAAAAAACAACCCACCCTTTTGGAAGGGGACATCATGTTTCCGGATGGATACAAAAACGTTTTTTGCTTCACACGCCGCCTTGGCGGCGAAGAGCTATTTTGCGCGTTCAACCTGCATCCCGAATCTGTCACGCTCCCCCTAAGAAATGACATCATCCCGCTGGAAGGACACGGCTTTGCGCCCGCTAACAAGGATTCCGGCAGCCTGTCCCTTCCTGGTTTCGGCGCATATTTCGGCAGGTCCGTTGCCGCATGAGACCTGATTTCTGGATTATTGTTGAAAACACGCCGCTTGTGTTGCTGCACCACGACTTATGCGCCGCCGCGTTCGACCCCAAATTCGCCAGCGCCGCACCGCCTGTTTACGTACCAGAAGATGATGCAGAAAATGCAAAACAGCGCATTTCCAACCCCGAACAATCACGCCTGTTCGACCCCAAAACAGAACGGCACTCGTTCTACGGCAGCGAGGCCGAGCACGGTCTTTTGTATCTGCCCTATCCCTATCTAGTGCCCGGCGGGCGGTTTAATGAAATGTATGGGTGGGATACAGCCTTTGCCGTTTTTGCCTGGGCCGACACACACCCAAAAATCATGCGCGAACAGGTAGACAATCACATATACCAAATCCGTCACTATGGCATGGTGCTGAACGCGAACCGCACATACTACCTTTCACGATCACATCCCCCGCTGATTACCCCCATGGTGCTTTCCATCTGGGAGGCCGCACAAAAACGCGACTGGGCGGATTTTGATCCGGACGGCCTTCATGAAGATGCGAAAAGCTGGCTCGCATGTATCTATGATGATCTGGAAGCATATTATAGTTACTGGACAACCGGGGACAGACTGGCCCGCGATACAGGACTGTCACGCTATTGGGATGACAGCGACGCGCCTGCGCCCGAAGTCACCGTGAGCGAAAAGGGCCATTTTGAACATGCACGCATGCATTTCCAGACAGCGCTGGAAACAGGCATGGACGAAGAAGACCGCAAGTTGTTTTACGATGACGGCAGCAAAACACTGACACCCCTGTACCATCATGCAAACCGCACCATGCGCGCATCCGGGTTCGACCCGACAGGGCACTGGGGGTATGGCGGATTACGTTGCATGTTCCACGCCCCCCTGTGCCTGAATGCGCTTTTGTACCGCATGGAAGGCGATATGGCGAAAATATCGGAAATATTGTCACGCCCCACCGCACCATGGCGCAACCGTCAGGAAAAACGCAAAACCGCCATGAAGGAATACATGCACGATCCCGCAACAGGCCTGTATCATGACTATAACTTCACACACGGTCAACAGGTCAAAAAGCCTTTCGGCAACCTGTTTCATCTACTCTGGTGCGGTCTGCTTGATGACGACCCGGAAACCGCACGCAAAAACGCAGGATACGCACTGGACACGCTGGAAACGCCGCACGGCATTGCCATGTCGAACAAAACCACGGGCAGCCAGTGGGATCACCCCTATGGCTGGCCGCCCATACAACACATCGCCATCGCAGGACTGGAACGTTGCGGCATGCTCAAAGAGGCAGAACGCCTCGCACGGAAATTTGTTGACCTTGCCGCGCATGTGCATATGGAGCGCGGCGCGTTGTACGAGAAATATAATGTCATTGAGGGCAACGCGCATTTTGCCGTTGTCCACGGCTATCATGAAAACGTGACTGAACACGGCACATTCCTGTGGACCGGCGCAACGCTGCATATGGCACGAAAGTTTTTGGTGGATTAGGGTTTAGGCACGGAAGGTGGTGCCGGCGGTTTTGGCAACAACCTGACCCCCTTGCTGTCAATCACATTGTCCTGCGGGAAAGCATGCGCCACAGCCTCAGCCGCACGCGGTGTTGTGACAAACGTAATGCCCAGTTTGTTTTTCTTGCGATCAGGAAAATCTGTAATACCGCCAATACCCAGCATATTGACTTCACCTGTCTCGTAATATGGGGCCAATACTTCATCAACCTCATCAGCCTTCGCGCGCGCCGCAGGCATATTGCCCTGCATAGGAAACTCCAAACCAAACCTTTGAAACGGACCAAGGTCACGTAGTGTCTTGATCTTTTCTTGATCCGCATGAAGGCCGGACATCACGCTAGCAAAATTCAAAAGCGCATAGCGATCGTTAAGCTGCATTTTGTCAAAAATTTCATCAGTTATACTATCATCACCTTTCTTTCGGATATTATCAGCAATAGACCAAAAAGCATCGACGTGTTCCTGCTTTGGAATATCCTGATCGTGCATGGATGATGTCGCTTTCAGGAACGCAGACATAAAAGCGGATTTTACCTTTCCAAAAACAGGACTGTCGGCAACCTCAGCCGCGTGCGCCTTAAGTAACCAAAGGTCCTTTTCGTGATCCAAACGGTTATACTCAAATGACATCGCACCTGAAAACGCACTCCACGCTGCAAGATCACGGTAAATCTGTTCGCCTTTACCATCCGTATCTTTCAGCGCATGGACTTCCACCACCTGCTGCAAGCGCGCAAAAAGATACGGTGCGCCCGAAGCCCGCACCTTTTCGTACAATTCCTTATCCGTCTGCGCTGTAGCGATATCGGAAAGTTTTCCGCCCGGTGCGCGCAGGTCATCAATCCACTCTTGCACGTTTGGGCCAAGGGAAGAGGTTTCCAGCAAATCCAGACCAGCCGTGATCGACTGAACAACATCTTTCTTCTCTACACCGCGATACGCCGCCATAAAAAGCTCCTCAAATTCCGATTAATCAATAATAAGCGATTCTACAATATTATGCAAATTAAAAAGTTTAATATATTACAATACCTTAGGCAACTTGCCGCAGCCCTTCCAACCCCGGATAAGGATGCGTGATGACAAAAGACGGGATATGCGAGAGGTATTCGCGAAACCGCCCCTTGGCTTCAAAGCTTTCACGGAAGCGGGAACCCGCAAAATAATCGCCCAGTTGCGTCACGATACCGCCGCCGATATAAACACCGCCGAACGCGCCGTAGTTAAGCGCAAGGTTCCCCGCAACAACGCCCAAAAAATGGCAAAACAAATCCAGCACCTCAACACACACAGGGCACGATTTTTCCAGCGCCGCCGCTGTAATCTCCGATGGTGCACGCTCTGGCAGATCAAGGCCGTCAATAGCACAAATGGCATTGTAAAGGTTGACCATGCCCTTGCCCGAACATACCCGCTCTGCCGAGACATGGCTGTACTTGGTGTTGCGCAGGTGCTCGAACACATCATATTCACGCTGCGTGGTCGCAGGCATAGTCACATGCCCGCCTTCTGTCGTCACGGGTACGGGCTTGCCCTCCGGTGTAAAGACAACCGCCCCCACGCCCAGCCCCGTGCCGGGGCCGATGATGCCGATAGGGTGCCCCTTGCGCACAGTACCGCTGCCGATTTTTCGCAGGTCATTTTCTGATAAAAAGGGCGCACCATAAGCCAGCGCGGCAAAATCATTAATCACGCGCAGGTTTTTCAGGCCGATTTTTTGCTCTGTCTCGGTGATCGAGAACGCCCAAGCGTGATTAGGCATTTCCACATGGTCCGATCCGTCCAGCGGCGCGGCAATGGCAAAAGCGCCCGTATCGGGCTTTGCACCGGTTTCATCCAGATATGCCCGCGCCGCATCGGCCAGCGTCGGGAAGTCATTGCACAGCATTGCCCTGACCGCCTCAACACCATTTTTGTCTACAATGCCAAAACGCACATTGGTGCCGCCAATATCCGCAACAAGCCGCGTCATTACTTCGTAACATTCCTGAGCGTCGGGAAGGCAATCACATCACGAATGCTGTGACTGTCCGTCAGCAGCATGACAAGACGGTCAACGCCAAGGCCCAAACCACCTGTGGGCGGCATACCGTATTCCAGCGCTTCGACGTAATCCATATCGAGGTGCTGCGCTTCTTCATCACCTGCTTCACGCGCTTCGACCTGCTTCATAAAGCGGTCTTTCTGGTCAAAGGGATCGTTCAGCTCTGAAAACGCAGGGCCGATTTCCCAGCCATTGATGTAAATTTCAAAGCTTTCCGTCAGCAGCGGGTTTTCAGGATGCACCTTGGCCAGCGGCATCACATCCTTTGGCACATCCGTCACGATCATGGGCTGGATGAGTGTATGTTCGACTTTCTCGCCAAACACCGTTTCGACAATCTTGCCCCACGGGGACCCCGGCTGAATAGCCACGCCCGCTTTGTCCGCAGCCTTTGCAGCGGCATCAGCATCCGTAATCTGAAGAAAATCAATGCCCGTCACATCCTTGACCAGTTCCACCATCGTTTTTCTGGGCCATGGGCCTTTAAATTCAATGTCACGATCACCATAGGTGATTTTTGTCGCGCCGTCATGCGTATCCTTCACAGCGTTCACAACCAATTGCTCGAACAACGTCATCATATCAGTGTAATCGGCAAAGGCCTGATACACCTCCAACGCCGTGAACTCCGGGTTGTGCTTAACTGAAATACCTTCGTTCCGAAGGTTACGGCCAATTTCAAAAATGCGTTCAAAGCCACCCACGATCAGGCGCTTCAAATACAGTTCCGGCGCGATGCGCAGGTACAGTTCCATATCCAGCGCATTGTGGTGCGTTAAAAACGGCTTGGCCGACGTACCGCCCGGAATGGGGTGCAGCATGGGCGTTTCCACTTCCAGAAAACCCGTATCAATCAGCGTTTTGCGCAAGGATGCCAAAATAAGGCTGCGCCGCCTGAACGTATCACGGCTTTCGGTGCTCATGATAAGGTCGAGATAGCGCTTCCTGTATTTCAGTTCCGTATCATGAATGCCGTGATACTTTTCCGGCAGTGGGCGAATAGATTTACCCAGCATCGTCACTTTTTTTGTATTGATCGTCAGCTCGCCACGCGGCGTGCGGCGCACAATGCCCTCAACGCCAATAAGGTCGCCAATATCGTAATACGCCATCTGCGCCAGTACGTCCGCTGGCACATCCTGCTTGTGCGAGAATATCTGTATCTTGCCCGTTGCGTCATGCAGGTCGATGAACATACCGGAATTGCGATTCGACATGATGCGCCCCGCAACCGCAACAACATCTTCCGTTACCTCACCATCAGTAAGGCCTTCGTATTTCTTTTGCAAATCACCCGCATGATGCGTCACCTTATAAGTATAGGGATAGGGATCAACGCCCAACTCTTTCAGTGCTTCAAGGTTTTTGATCTTGGCATCAATCAATGCATTTGAATCTAGGGCCTGCGGCGCGGCGGCCTCTGCTTTTGCTTTGGACATTTTTCATCCCTCTTTCATCGTTTCGGCAAGGATTTTCCCCATATTCCGGCACAGCCGCAAGGCCTTATCTTGCCATTGTTGATTCGTATTGTTTTCATGGCGGGGGATATTTCTGTGGATAAAAGCCAAGCCATTGTATTTTTTGAAATTTAGACTATTAATACGAAAAAAATTTGACAAATAATTTCAAAAAAGTTAGATTTTAGGATATTTTGAAACTATATACAGTCCGGTTGTAGGA
>JAPPOU010000155.1:67364-112282 GCA_028817795.1 Alphaproteobacteria bacterium | reverse complement strand
AGACATATGCGTTGTCTGGTGCGGATATCGTGCTGATTGCCCGCCCCGCCGCTGCATCCCACCCGTTTGCGGCCATGCAAAATGATTTCTTAAAGGCGTTGAGGGCTTTGGAGGTGCCGGGGGTATGAAACGCGTGGCGCTGTGGTTGGTCAAAGCCTATCAATATACTTTTTCCGGATTCATGGGCCGTAGCTGCCGGTTTTATCCGACATGCTCGGCTTATGTGGTGGAATCCGTGCGGCGCTTCGGGTTTTGGCGCGGGGCCGTGCTGGCGTTGTGCCGTATTGGCCGCTGTCACCCGTTTCATCCCGGCGGGCATGATCCCGTGCCGTCTGATATGCGCCGATTCTCATTTTTTCCCCTGCATCGCTTGGGGAACGGGGGGGGATGTGGTAAAGATTCAGCCCTTCACAGGAAAGAACAGGAATGAAGCAACCATATAATCCGCACGAGATCGACGATCACCGCCGCCTGATGCTGGCGCTTATTTTTTCCCTGACGGTCATTATCGGCTATCAGCTGTTTTTCGACCATAAGGTTGAAGCGGAGGCCATTGCCAGCACGCCCGCACCAGCGGTGGAACTGAAGGCACCGGGCGCGGAAGCAGAGACAGCGCCGCAAACCCGTGAAAGCGTGATTGCGGCAGCGCGGCGCATTCCTGTGCGCGGGGAACGCGTGAGCGGGACGCTGTCTTTGCAAGGCCTGCGGTTGGATGATTTGCGGCTGAACGATCAATATGTGACGGTGGCGCGTGAAAGGCGCGTGCCTCTTTTGAACCCTGCCGGTACCGAAAACGCTTTTTATCAGGAAAGCGGCTGGGTTGCGTCTAATGGTGTTACCTTGCCGGATGCCAATACGGTTTGGCAATTAGCGGCGGGCAGCGCCAGCGAGCTGGTGGGCGGCGGCGCGCCTGTGCGTCTTGTCTGGGATAACGGCGCGGGCCTTGTGTTTGAACGTGATATTGCACTGGACGAAAATTACCTGTTTACGATCACGCAACGTGTTCGCAACAACACGGAAAAGCCTGTAACGCTGAACCCTTATTACCTGACGGCGCGTAGAGGACTGCCGTTTGATTACAGCGGTTACTTCGTGCTGCATGAAGGCCCTGTGGCCTATATGAACCGCGAGTTGTTCGAGCCGTCTTATAAAGACCTGTCAAAAGGCGAGACAATTGAAAAGCCCAGCGCGGACGGCTGGGTGGGGATCACCGATAAATACTGGATGGTGGCCCTGCTGCCTTCGCCCGACAGCGTTTTCAATGTGCGCATAGTGGCAACAGGCAAGGATAAGGACCGCTTCCAGACCGATATTGTGAACCCGGCGGTTGATGTTGCGCCGGGCGGCATGGCGGAAGATACCGTGCGCATTTTTGCGGGCGTCAAAGACGTTGCGGTTATTCAGGGCTATCAAGAGCAATACGGTTATAAAATGCTCGACCTTGCCATCGACTTTGGCAAGCTCAGCTTTATCACGCGTCCGTTCTATTCATTGTTCCATTTTCTGGTGGGGCAGTTCCACAACATTGGTCTTTGCGTCCTTTTGATGACGTTATTGATCCGCGCTGCCGTGTTCCCGCTGGCGACCAAGGCCTATGTCTCGATGGCGAAGATGAAAAAGGTGGCGCCGCAGATCAAAGAGCTGCAGGAAAAGCACAAAGATGACAAAGCCGCCATGCAGATGGAACTGATGGAGCTTTACAAGCGCGAGAACGCCAACCCGTTCAGCGGGTGCTGGCCGCTCTTGATCCAGATCCCGATTTTCTTTGCGCTGTATAAAGTGATCTTGATTTCGGTGGATTTAAGGCACGCGCCGTTCTGGGGCTGGATCGAAGATTTGTCCGCGCCTGATCCCACAAGCTTTGTGAACCTTTTTGGGTTGATGCCTTTTACGCCGCCGGATTTTCTGACGATTGGCGCATGGCCCTGCCTGTTCTGCATTACGATGGTCATGCAAAAACGTCTGAACCCGCCGATGCCCGATCCGGTGCAGGAAAAGGTGCAGGGTATCTTCCCTTATTTCTTAACGCTGATGATGGCGCATTTTGCATCGGGCCTTGTTATTTACTGGACATGGTCTAATACGTTGGCCCTGTTGCAGCAGTATTATATTTTGCGCAAGCTGGGCGGCGAAGAAGTATCCTTGATCCGTGGCCACCACACGCGCCGGAAAAAAAGCGGGCAGACGTAATGGCGACAGGGCTTGTCATTGATGACGATGCGCTGAAAAAAGGGGAAAAGCTTTTTCGTCAGGACTGCCGCTTTATTATGGGTGCGCAAAAACCTGCCGATATGTTTATGGCGGATACGCCGGAAATTGCCTTTGTCGGTAGATCTAACGTCGGTAAATCAAGCCTTGTGAATGCGCTGACAGGGCGAAAAACCCTTGCCCGCACGTCATCCACGCCGGGGCGCACGCAGCAGATCAACTTTTTTGAATTGGGCGAGGAGCTTTTACATCTTGTCGACCTGCCCGGCTATGGCTATGCCGTGGCTTCGAAAACCAAGATTGAAGACTGGAATGCGCTGATGCGTCATTACCTGACCAGCCGCCGCACCCTCAGCCGTGTCTGCGTATTGATCGATGGTCGTCACGGTATCCGCGCTGCCGATCAGGATATGATGGAGATGCTGGATGAAACGCATGTGCCGTTTTTGGCCGTGCTCACGAAATGCGACAAAGTCAAAGGCAGTGATATGGATGGCCTGAAGGCGCGTATCGGGGATGAGCTGAAAAATTATGGGGCGGCCTTTCCTGAAATTTATGCAACAGCGTCCTTGAAAGGCGAGGGTATCCCCGAACTCAGGGCTGCTTTGGCTTTGCTGTCGCAGGTGGGTTAGCTTTGCGATGAATTTTACGGGGGCGTGGCGTTCCTTTTTCCGCCGCCGACTGGAACGCTGCTGTGGTGCGTTTGATGTGTTCTTGTCCCATGGCTTGTATGATGCGGTCTGCGTAGTGCGTGTTGGATATTTTTTGTCTGTGCGCATGCGCGTAGTCTTCTGCCGTTTGACCGGAATCATTTTTGATGGTTGAAAAATCTGCCCCCCGCGCCAGCAAAACATAGGCGGCGTCTTCACTGTTGTGAAAAATGGCGCGCATCAGGGGCGTTCTGCCGCCACCGTCTGCGCCGTTTATGTTTGCGCCGTGGTCCAGCAATATATGTACGGCTTGTTCGTTGTTTCTGCTTGTAGCATCGATCAGGGGCGTTCTGCCCGTATTGTCTTTTTCTTCTATGTTTGCGCCGTATGCGCACAGTAGGCGCACGCCTTCTGCATTATCGGAAAGCGCGGCGTGAAAAATTGCTGTCTGCCCGATGCTGTCTTTGGCGTGCATATCGGCGCCGTTGTCTAGCAGGATGCGTAAGGCATTCGGTGCCGGTGAAGTATCAGAAGAGATGACATACAAGAGAGGGGGTATCATTCCTGCGTTAATATCCGCGCCATTTTCGACAAGGGTTTTTACAATATTTTCATGACCTTCAATGGCTGCGGCTTTGAGTGCTGTTGTACCACTCCAGCTTGCAGCTTCAAGAGAGGCTCCGTTTTTTATGAGTTCTTGTACAATAGAAAGTTTCCCGTACCCTGCAGCCAGTGCAAGAGGGGACAATCCTTTTCTAAGGGTGAAATTGATATCAGCACCGTCTTTAATTAGATCAAAGCATCTTTGTTCATCACAACCGTCTTTTCTCAGTAGTTCTTTACGGAGCAGCGCGCCTTTTTCTGTGGGAGTCATTTGGGGGCCTCCGTTTCCTTTCGGGGCGGTCGCAGTATTTTACGGTGCCGGGGTGTGCCCTTTAAGGCGATCGCCCGAAAGGCGGCGGCGATCTGCTCTTGATTTTTTTTCTGGATCATTTTTGCAATGATGTCTTTTTCTGCGCCGCTGGCAAAGTCGATAGCTGTCATGCCACGAGGGTTTTTCCATCCTGCATCCGCGCCATGTTGCAAAAGTGCGCGGACAACACGGGTATAGCCCGCTGCGGTCGCTAGCATCAAAAGCGAGCGGTTGCCGAGATTGAAAGAAACGTAATTGACATCAAGCGGCCCCGCCATGACATCAAGGCAGGCTTTTTCATCCCCGCCGAAGGGGTTGGTTAGGTGGCTTGCCAGCAGATGCGCGTTGCCGCTTGCCGCTATGGCTTTATGAATGTTCTTGGGTTTATTCATTATGTTTATATGATTATCGTGCTGCAGGCCATAAATCAACAGTTATGTAATGGACTTCTGGCTGTATTTGAATTTTGCCGTATATAACGCTGTATATCGGGGGAAATCGGTCCCCATAGTTTTGGGAAGAAACAGGATAACCCTTTAACATTGCTGCGTTATAGTGCTATACCATCTATCACGTCTGTTCTTTTGAACACTGTCTTGAAACGCCGCTTCCATCCCGCCGGGGGCCAGGAACACTGGGTGCTGAGAAAAATGAAAAAAAGCCTGCGTATTTTCGCGTATTTATCTGCCGTGCCCGCACTGCTGGCGGCGCGTTTTGCCATGGCGGCGGGCCAGCCCGCGCCGTGGGCCAAGGGCCTGCAAGAGGGCGTGACGCCCGTACGCCACCAGATGGATGCATTCCATGACGGTATTTTGATGCCGATTATCACGGTGATCGCCTTGTTTGTTCTGGCGCTTTTGATTTATGTGGTTGTGCGTTTTAACGCAAAGGCCAACCCGACGCCCTCGAAAACATCGCATAACACAATGCTGGAAGTTGTCTGGACGTTGATACCGGTGTTAATCCTTGTCGTTATCATTATTCCGTCCATGAAGCTTTTGTATTTTGCGGACCGCACGGCAGATGCCGAAATGACGCTGAAGGTCATCGGCCACCAGTGGAACTGGGAATACGAATATCCTGACCATGGTGAGATTAATTTCACCGCATTGATGGTGCAGGATGAAGACCTGAAACCCGGACAACCCCGGCTTTTGACAACGGATAACCCTGTGGTGTTGCCGGTAGATACGAATATCCGCCTTCTCATGACATCCGTTGACGTGTTGCACGCCTGGGCCGTGCCGGCCTTTGGCGTCAAGCTGGATACCGTGCCCGGCCGGATCAATGAAACATGGGTGCGCATTGAAAAGCCGGGCACATACTATGGCCAGTGTTCAGAGCTGTGCGGCGCGCTGCACGGCTTTATGCCGATCGAAATTCATGCCGTATCGACAGATGAATTTGCAAAATGGGTTGTTGCGCAGGGCGGCACCATGCCGGAAAAGCCGGAAACCACGGCGCAAAAAGAAGAAACGGGAGAGTAACCTATGGCAGGCGCACATGACCACGACCACCACACGCCGGGCTTTTTCACGCGCTGGTTTTGTTCAACGAACCACAAGGATATCGGCACGCTTTACCTGATCTTTGCGGTAATTGCGGGGATTATCGGCGGCGTGTTCTCTATGCTGATGCGCATGGAGCTGCAAGACCCCGGCATGCAGTTCTTCCCGGAGGATGTGTCTGTCGGCGGGCAGATGTGGAATGTCGTGATTACGGCGCATGGTCTTATCATGGTCTTTTTCGTCGTGATGCCGGCGCTGATCGGCGGGTTCGGTAACTGGTTCTTGCCCTTGATGATTGGCGCGCCCGATATGGCCTTTCCACGGCTGAACAATATTTCTTTTTGGCTTTTGGTGCCTGCGTTTTTCTTGTTGTTGGGATCGGCCTTTGTGGGGTCCGGCGCAGGAACGGGCTGGACGGTTTATCCGCCGCTATCTGATATGGGGAGCGCGGGGCCGTCTGTCGATATGGCGATTTTCTCGCTTCACCTTGCGGGCGCGTCGTCCATTCTGGGCGCAGCGAACTTTATCACGACCATTTTCAATATGCGTGCTCCGGGCATGACGCTGCATAAAATGCCGCTGTTTGTTTGGGCCATGTTGGTTACGGCTTTCCTGTTGGTGCTGGCGGTGCCCGTTCTTGGTGGCGGTATTACCATGCTGCTGACGGACCGCAATTTTGGTACGGCCTTCTTCAAGCCCGAAGGCGGCGGTGATCCATTGTTGTTCCAGCACTTGTTCTGGTTCTTTGGGCACCCAGAAGTTTACATCATGATCTTGCCTGCCTTTGGCATTATCAGCCAGATCGTTTCGACGTTCTCTAAAAAGCCGATTTTTGGGTATCTCGGCATGGCTTATGCGATGGTGGCGATTGGCTTTGTCGGCTTTATCGTCTGGGCGCACCATATGTATACGGTGGGCATGGGCGTTGATGCGCGGGCTTACTTTACGCTGGCGACATTGATTATCGCCGTGCCGACGGGGATCAAGATTTTCTCGTGGATCGCGACGATGTGGGGCGGGTCTTTATCGTTCAAGACGCCGATGCTCTGGGCGATCGGGTTTATCTTCCTGTTCACGCTGGGCGGCGTCACCGGCGTTGTGTTGGCGAACGCGGGTCTTGATACCTTTTTGCACGATACCTATTACGTTGTCGCGCATTTCCATTATGTTCTGTCGCTGGGTGCGGTCTTTGCGATTTTCGCGGGCTGGTATTACTGGATTGGTAAAATGTCGGGCCGTCAATACCCCGAATGGGCAGGGCGGCTGCACTTTATTACAACGTTTATCGGCGTGAACCTGATCTTTTTCCCGCAGCACTTTTTGGGATTGCAGGGCATGCCGCGCCGTATCCCTGATTACCCCGATGCCTATGCGGGTTGGAACCAGATTTCATCCTATGGTGCGTATATCACAGGATTGTCGACGCTGTTCTTTATCGGGCTTGCGATTTATACGCTGCGCTGGGGCAAGAAAGTGCCAGCAAATTACTGGGGTGAGGGCGCGGATACGCTGGAATGGCACGTATCATCCCCGCCACCGTTCCACCAGTTTGAAATCCAGCCGGTGGTGAAATAGGGTTTTATTTTACATCCATCTTCATGTTGGTTTCTTTGGCGGCATCAAGATCTGCTTGTGACATGCCGCCGCTATATCCCTGCAACCGCGGAGTCGCTATGGCCATGGACATGCCCTCATCATGAATCGCTTTGCTAAAGGCTTTTTGCGCTTGGTCTGACAGCCCGGTGCTGTCGAATGCGGCTTTCACGCTGGGATCATTTAGATCATGCCCCGGCATCGCGTAATCTGCCTTCAGCGGATTGGAAATGCCCATATCTGTCATGACATCTAAAAGGGCTGTTGCAATTCTGGGTGGGGCTGTGCCGTTGCCGGGAATCATATCCGCTGTTTTAAAGGCGATCGGGTTTTTCATGGATGTTGTTGGTGTGTCCTTTGCTTCCAGCCTTTTGTGGGCTTCTTCAATCGCGGCGATTGTCCAGACAGTATCGGTGAGTGCCAAGGCCGTGTTTTTTGGCTGTGACCCGTCCAGTTTCAGGCGGGTGTGCTGTAGTTGCAGAGATTCCTGTGCGGTTTGAAGAATATTGCCGAACTGCAGGTCATCGCGGGAGCTATAGAGCTCTTTGGCTCTTTTGAATTCCGCTTCGACATCAACACCGACAGATTGGCCAAGCGCCTGAATTTCCGAAGAAAATTTTGCGGATGATATTTGCATGTCCAGCCCCTCGCTTTATCGCCCATACATAGGTTATTGTAGGCGGGGCTTTACGTTATGTCAAAAAATACAGATTTATCACTGTATATCAATAGGATATATATTCTGGCTATGGTGCTGGCGGCGTTGAACGGTTTGCCTTGATCCGGTCTTCTATTGCCTGCGCTTCAAACCCTTTTTTCAGCGCGATGGTTGCGCCCCCTATATCCGTGGCCGCGCCCAACCCGACAAAAGCGAGTGTCGGAATGGGGGTGCCGGTTGCAGCACTGGCAATAAGCGAGATGATAAAACCGGGCGTGAAAGATATGCTAGCAACTTGGTGGACTGTGCTGGCTCTTTCTGCCTGTTTGAGCAGTTTTTTTGCCTTATCCCCTGACAAGGTGCCCTTTTGTTCAGCGTGGATTGCTTTTTTCGCAGCGCTTTTTTCAAAGCGACGCGCAAGCGGCCTGTAAAAAGCGGCAACCTGTCTCACGGATTGTGAATCGTTCTTTTTCTTGGCCATGGTTTGCCTCCTAAAATATGAGGCAACACTAATCTGACTCACAAATTATGTCAATAAAAAAGCGTAAAACTATACATTTCCTGTTTTCAATCAATATGTTATACCAATTCTCATGACGACTGTTGCCGCATATCCCGTTTCGCCATCAATGGCGGAGGTCTCTGACTTCATTACGCTGTTAAAGCCACGCGTGATGACGCTGGTCGTTTTTACCGGGGTGGCGGGGATTGTTCTGGCGCCGGGGCACATTCACCCGTTTTTAGCGTTGGTTGCCATCTTGTGTATCGCAATTGCGTCGGGCGCGGCGGGGGCGATTAATATGTGGTATGAGCGCGATACCGACGCGCTGATGCAGCGTACCCAAAACCGCCCATTGCCGCAGGGGCGTATCACCCCCGGTGATGCATTGGCTTTTGGCGTGATCTTAACTGTGCTGTCCGTTTTCCTGATGGGGCTTGCGCTCAATTGGATGGCGGCAGCGTTACTGGCTGCAGCATCGTTGTTCTACATTTTCGTTTATACTATCTGGCTGAAAAAAAGGACGCCGCAAAATATTGTGATCGGCGGCGCGGCGGGCGCCTTCCCCCCCATGATCGGTTGGGCAGCGGTGACGGGTGATGTGTCGCTGGCACCGTGGATGCTTTTTGCGCTGATTTTTTTCTGGACGCCGCCGCATTTTTGGGCGCTGGCGTTGTACCGCAACGATGATTACAAACGCGCAAACATTCCCATGCTGCCCGTTGTGGCGGGGGAAAAGGTAACGCGGTTGCAGATATTGCTGTATAGCCTTGTCCTTACGCCCTTTGCCCTTGCGCCTTATGCCTTGGAGCTTGCGGGGCCGGTTTATCTTGCGGGGGCCATTGTTTTGCACGGTTTGTTTATTGCCAGCGCTTTTCGCGTCTATCGTGAAACCGGTTATACCTATGCGCGCCGCTTGTTCGGTTATTCCATTTTTTACCTTTTTGCCCTTTTTGGGCTGATGATGGTGACGTGATGCCGCGTGGGTCTTTACATGAAAAGAAAAAGGCAAAAAACATCGCCGTTGCGCTGGCGATTGCCGCCTTTGCCGTGACAATTTTTTGCGTCACCTTGATCCGCATGAAGGGCGGGTAGCGCAATGGCTACCGATAAGAATACAAAAACGCTTTTGGCAACTCTGGGCGTTGTCGTGGGCATGGTGGTTATATCCTTTGCCTCCGTGCCGCTTTATAAAAAGCTGTGCCAAGTCACGGGCTGGGGCGGCACGACGCGGGTTGTTGCGGAGAATCCGCATAAAGGCGCACAGCATGAACGGGAAATGGTCGTTCGTTTTAATGCCGATATTGATCCTGCCCTGCCATGGCACTTCAAGCCAAAGCAAAATGCCGTGAAGGTGCGCGTTGGCGAAGATGGCTTTGTATCTTATGCAGCTGAAAACAAGACGGCGCAGCGTTTGTCCGGCACGGCGATTTATAATGTGACGCCGTTGGAAGCGGGAAAGTATTTCTATAAAACGCAATGTTTTTGCTTTGGGGAAATGGTGCTGCAGGCCCGGCAAAAAGCGGATTTGCCCATCGTGTTCTTTATCGACCCCAAAATCTCCGAGGATCGTAATCTGGATGATGTGAAAACGATCACGCTATCATACACTTTTTACCCGCAGGATACGCCGCAGTTGGAAAAAGCGGTTGAAAACTTTATCAATGCGCCGGATACTTCCGTTGAGAATAACAAAGGATAAGAACCATGGCTGACAAACCTGTGTATGACCTGAAAGGCGGAAAACCGCATCCCTACCATCTTGTGAACCCCAGCGCATGGCCGCTGGTAGGCGCGTTTGCAGCAGGGCTTTTGGCGATGGGAGCTATTTTCTTTATGCATGCGGATTTCCAGCTTCATCTGGCACCAACGCTGGAGCTGTTTGGCCGCGCCTTTGGCGGTGCACCGGCGCTGGATGGCGAAGCGTTGACATTCAGCGTATCCAACATGGGACTGAAAGGGGTTCTTTTTGGCTTTCTGGCCGTTCTGGCTGTGATGTGGGTTTGGTGGCGCGATGTCATCAAGGAAGCGGTTGTTGAAAAAGCGCATTCGCCCATCACGAAAATAGGGTTTCGCTATGGCATGGTTCTGTTTATCGCGTCCGAAGTGATGTTCTTTGTTGCGTTTTTCTGGGCGTTTTTCAATGCCAGCCTGTTCCCGACCGAAGCTGTCGGCAGCATCTGGCCGCCTGCCAGCGTGGAGGTTGTTGAAACATTTGGTCTGCCGTTTTTGATGACGCTGGTGCTGTTGCTGTCAGGCTGCACGGTAACATGGGCGCATCACGCTATTCTTGAAAACAATCAGGAAGACACGGTGAAGGCCTTGACCATCACTGTCGCGCTGGGTGCTTTGTTTACCTGTATTCAGGTATACGAATATGTACATGCGACTTTCGGATTTAAAGACGGCATTTATTCCTCCGCCTTTTACATGGCGACGGGTTTCCATGGCTTCCATGTGCTGGTGGGCAGCATCTTTTTGCTGGTTTGCCTGTTCCGTGCCAAAAAGGGCCACTTTACCGCCGAGAGCCATTTTGGTTTTGAAGCGGCAGCGTGGTACTGGCACTTCGTTGATGTCGTTTGGCTGTTCTTGTTTGCCGCCGTTTACTGGTGGGGCAATGCAGGCGGCATTGTCGCGGCACATTGATTAGTTTGTCTTGGGCCTGTTGTCCGACCTTCGTTTTTGTTTAAAGCCGCGTTGCCCTGTGTGCCGGGCGGGCCGCTTGTTTCGTCCGTGGACGCTCACGGTTGTCGATGCATGCGATGCCTGCAATGCGGATTTGGGCGCGCATGACATCGGTGATGGTGCGGCGGTGTTCCTGATCTTTTTGTTGGGGTTTACGGTGGTTCCGCTGGCATGGTGGTTTGACGTTGCCTTTGCCCCGCCGCTTTGGGGGCATGTTGTTTTATGGGGCGTTGTGTGCGGCGGCGTGATTGCTTTGGTTCTGCCAGCAACCAAGGCTTATATTATTTTGCTGGAATACAGGCACAGGCGGAGGTGAAATGATGCGCGTGATAAGAAATGTAGTGCTGTTACTTATGCTATGCGTGATGGTTTTTGGGGACTTTCCCGCGCATGCTGCAGATATAGGTGGATTTAATGTTGAGGTTCTTATGCGTGATAAGCACCCTTTTTTCCCGGATCATAAAAGAACCCTTGTTGTTCGAAAGGGGCAGCATACGGTAGCAGAGCGGAATATCTACATGGATACGGGCACACGTGTGCCCTTGCATGTCTATGAGCAAGAGGGTGATTTTGTTTTTATAGACGCCAATGGTGCATGGTATCTGTTGAACTCTCAGGAACAGTCATTGGTGCAATTGGAGTGGAGCTGGAATAAAGAGCTTCCTGCGTACTATTTGGGCACTTTTCGGTTGCGGCCGGGAGATACTGTGCCATCTTTTGTTAAAGAATCTGTGCCGGAAAAAAAGGATGTTTACTTATTTAAAGATCCCCCGGCACAATAGTTACACTATCTATATCTATGATATTTTTGGTCCTTGCGGTTTGGAAGGCTTTGCCTGTCGTGCATAGGCAGGGTTATTCAAAAACTTTTCCAGCACACCTTCATAGAGCCGTAATTTCTCTGTAGCGTTACATCCGTTCTGGCAGCGGTCATTCCAGCGGATATGCCCGTTTTTCTGCATGAAATGCTCTTCGATAATGCTGGCCTGTTGTTCCATGTTGTAATCCAGCAGGTCTTTTTTTTCATCCAGCATATAGGGATAGGCGGCATTGTAGTTAAAACCGTATTTCATGCCCAGTTTTACCCCTTCGGCAATGGGGTTTAAGATATTATTTTGCTTTTGCCAGACATGCGCCATTTCGTGAATGAAAAGCCCCTGCATGCCGGGTGATGATGTCGCGTAATCATCGCGATAGCAGCCGTGCATATACAAATGCCCGTCCGGCGTCATGGCTGTGCCCTTGGGCTGGAAAGGCATCCATGGGTTCTGGGTAATTGTGATAGCGTCATATTGTATGGCGTTGCCAAAGACGCTGCGGGCCAAGGCGATCTCGTTTTTGGTCAGAGGTCTGCGGTTGTTTTTTTGCATGGTCTTTTTTATATGGCCTTTTTCTGAGTATGGAAAGGTAAAAGCCAGATGTGGCAGTTGTTTTTTATTGACATAGGTTAAAACGAAGGACAATTTACGCAAATATAAGGAGTCTTTTTTTTATGAAAAAAATTGCAGAGCGTACGAAGGATATTTTATCGCACCCCTATGCAGCGCCGTTGTCAACACCGCTGCGTTGGATAGCGGCACCTATTGTTGTTGCGGGGCGCGGCTATCATCATTTGGGGCAAAAACTGTTGGGTGTCTCAGAAGAGTTATCGCCCTTGGAAAAACTCCCCACGGGGATAGGTGTTATAGTGGGCGGCTGGTCCGCGTTGGGTGGCGCTGCAAAAATTGGCGCAGCGGCATTTGCGCTTGCCAGCGGGGCGATGCCTGTTGCGGCGGCTTATGGTGTTGCGGTTATGGCCGGTTTTTGGGGCGGCGCAGCGGCAGGCGTTGCGGGTTTTGCTGCCGGGCATTTGGGCACCAGCGTTGTGGGTACGGCTTTGGGCACTGCAGCAGCGGCAATATTAAGCCCGGCCCTTTTTGTGTCCGGTTGTGTCGAGGCTTTCAATCATAAACGCGCCCAGAGAAAGCCACATGCTTTTAACGGTTATGCGTTCCATGGTTCTGCCCGGCAGTTGGGGCGTTTTCAGATGGCGCAGGCCCAGATTGCAAGCTTGTATGCGCCTTATTGTAATGGCAAGAATCTTGTGCCGGACGATGTTCATATGCGTGCGGACTATGTGGCGCAAGGCGTTATGCGTAAGGCGTCGTATGTGACGATACGCAACACAGCAGACGGCAAGTCGGTAGAGAGCCCTTTCTTGCGTCACTTTAACAAAATTTCGGGGCGACCACCTGAAGTTGTCGCCTTGGGGTGGCGGCAAGCGAAGGAGCCGCCTCCCTATAAAGTGGTTATTTTGGGGTGAAAGCTTTTAGGGAATTGAGAATTGTCCTTTGTGGACCGGCTGTTGTGTCTGGCTGTCGTAAAATGTCCAGCTTACGCTTTTTTGTTTGAGCTGAAAAACGGCAGTTGCCAGTGTGGCAACGCCGGTATCTGGGCCAGAAGCATCTCGTAAAATTGGCAGATCTTTATCACCCTTATCAAAAAGAATGCCGAGCGCATCTTGCTCTGTTGGGGTGATATGCGGTAGCAGCGCATCAGCACGTGCCTGCCTGTGCGCTGTGCTGCCGTTCACGGGAGGGTAAAGAGAGGCCTGTTCCGGTTGTATGCAATGATTGGCGTGTGCAAAACGGTCTGTAACTTGAACTGTCTTGTGTGTGCCGGAGGGGGCTTCGATTGCCAAAATCGTGTTTTCTCCGGCCTGTCCGATATTGTAGTTAAAGCTGCCGCTGCTGATATGTGTTTTTATGATATTGACGGCTTCTTCTTTTGTTTTGCAGTCAAGGATGGCGCGGCAGATGAAGTGACGTGGAATGCCGTTTGTCTTTGTATGCCATGGCAAATGGTTGATGGTGAGCGCCAGTCCGTGACTGTTTGCAGCAAAGGTGTGCCCCATGAGCATGCCGGGGTAGGAAAAACTTTCTATTTCATGCGGCTCTGCTTTTGCATTGAAATGTCCGTGTACAACAAAACAGTGACCGTGCAGTTTTGTATTGCCATCTTCGTTATGTGCGATGATGCCGTTTTTCTGCTCGCCCTGAGGAGCGATAAGAATATCTGTGCAGCCTGCGGTTTCAACTGTACAGCCGATTTCTTTTGGAAAATCTCCGCGACAGTTCCATAGGAAGATGTCTTCGTAAGATGTGCCTGCGCCGTCTGCAATACCGCGAAGCTCATCGCAATATTGAGGGAATGTTTCTTCGGCGCGTTTCATCATGTCACGTAGGTCTTCGCTGTCCGCATAGTGTTGTTTGAGGTGTTGAAAGCGGGGCAGCTTGAAAATAATGTTGTGCAGCGCGTCTTTGCCCTGCTGGCCCATGGCCAGACCGACATCATGGTGAGTGCCGCTAGTGTGAAGGACTTTCAGTTTCATGTCTTCCTCTCTGAGGGGGTTTTTTACGGTGTCTACTATGTCATTTCACGCCCCGCAAAACAATCTGTTAAATACGAGGGTGATATTCCCAAAAAGGGTTGTTGTTTCTTGGGTTTGGGCCTTAAAATGGCACACAGGGTTACAATATATGACGAATAACAAGCGCCTTTCCATATGGTCTTTGGCTATAGTCTTGCTCGCCTTCGCTGTGCTTGTGGCGTTGGGGGGTTGGCAGTTGCAGCGCCTTGCGTGGAAAGAAGCGTTGATCGCCAAGGTTGAAGCGCAAATGTCATTGCCTGCTGCGCCCTTGCCGGAAACGCTGGATGACCCGGCTTCATGGGATTTCCGCCGCGTGTCTTTGGCGGGGGAATATCTGCATGGCGATGCCGCTATGCTCTACCCGCGTTTTAAAAACGGAAAGCCCGGCTATCATTTGTTAACGCCTTTTCGTCGCGTGTCCGGCGGCATCGTGATTATCGACAGGGGATGGACGGATGTGCAGTGGGTTCCAGAGCCGGCAGGGCTTACGCAGATAGAAGGCGTGGCCCGTGTGCCTGTGCGCCCGCGCCATGCGCCTGAAAATGTGCCGATTAAGGCAATGTATTACTGGCCTGATGTCAACGCGCTGGCACGTGAAGCGCAACTGGATACGCCGCTGCCGCTGGTGGTGCATATCCCCTTGCAGCCAGAGGGTGTTTATCCCGCAGGCAGCGCGGTTGTGCCGGATATGCCGAATAACCACCGCCAGTATGCGGCGTTCTGGTTTACGATGGCGGGCGTGATGCTGGTGATGTTTGCGCTGTTTTGTTACAGCGGTAGAAAAGAAGAAAAAAGGGTGAGCTATCATGGAAGCCTATAAAAATCTGGAAGCACGGTTTTCTGACGTGACGGCGTTGAACCAGATACAGTCATTTTTGAACTGGGATCAGTCGGTTCTTATGCCGCAGGATGGCGTGCATCAACGCGCGCGGCAAATGTCGGTGCTGGCCGTGAAGATTCACGGTCTGGTCACGGCGCCCGAAGTGGGGGATTGGCTTGCAAAGGCAAACCGGGGTGAGCTGAATGACTGGCAAAAGGCGAACCTTGATATGATTGCCCGTCTGCACAAGCGGGCGACGGCTGTGCCGGAAGGTCTAATCCGCCGTAAAATGGTGCAGGCATCGGAAACGGAAACGATTTGGCGGGCAGCGAAAAAGGAAAGTGATTTTGAAAAGGTTCGCCCTGCGCTGGAAGAGCTTGTGGAGCTGGTACGCGAAGAGGCAGAGGTTTTATCTGGGACTCTGGGCGTTACGCCTTATGAATCTTTGATGGATCATTACGCCCCCGGTATGACGGTGGCCGAGGTTGAGGGCGTTTTTGATGATCTTGCGGCCTTCCTGCCCGGCTTTCTTGATAAAGTTTTACAAACGCAACAAGACACGATACCGCTGCCGGGCAATTACAATCCTGTGTTACAGGAACAATTGTGCCGTCGCGTGGCGGAGGCATTGGGTTTTGATTTTAAAAAAGGGCGGCTGGATACGTCGGCGCATCCCTTTAGCATGGGTATAGGCGATGATGTACGCGTGACGACGCGTTACAAGGAAGCTGATTTTACCGATGCCATGCAGGGCGTGGCGCATGAAGTCGGTCATGGGTTCTATGATCGCTATACACCAAAAAAATGGCACCACCAGCCTGTCGGGGCCAGCCAGAACATGGGCATGGCAATACATGAATCACAATCCTTGAGCATTGATATGCAGCTGGGCCGCGCCCGCCCGTATTGGGAGTTTTTTGCGCCCATGGTGCAGGAATTCTTGGGCGATGGCGGCGGCGCGCATACGGCAGAGAACCTGTGGCGTCATACGACCCGTGTCACGCGTAGCCTGATCCGCGTTGAATCAGACGAGGTGACGTACCCCCTGCACATTATTTTGCGCATGCGCCTTGAAAAAGACATGGTGGCGGGAAAGCTGGCCGTGAAGGACCTGCCTGAAGCCTGGAATGCCGAAATGCAAAAGCTGATTGGCACTGTGCCGCCAAACGATGCGGCAGGGTGCTTGCAGGATATCCACTGGTATTGCGGATCGTTCGGATATTTTCCCGCTTATGCGCTGGGGGCCATTATTGCAGCGCAATGGGTCGAGAAAATGGAAAAAGATATGCCGACTGTCTGGAGTAGCGTGGAACAGGGTGATTTTGGCGCGTTTACAGGCTGGTTGAAAGACAATGTGCAATCAAAGGCGTGTCTGTATACGCCGCAGGATCTGATTTTGAACGTCACGGGCACACGCCTGTCTGCCGCGCCGTATAAAGCGCATTTGAAAAAACGTTATGCGGGGGATGGAGCATGAAATATATCAGCACCCGTGGTGCCGCGCCGTCTTTGGCGTTTCCGGGCGTAACATTGACCGGCCTTGCGGCGGACGGCGGGTTGTATGTGCCCGAAGCCTGCCCGCAGCTTTCCGGTGAAGACATTGCGAACATGGCGCACCAGAATTATGTGGAGGTCGCGTGGCGCGTCATGGCCCCCTTTATCGGGAACGGCGTGGCGCAGGCTGATCTTGTTCGTATTTTGAAGGACTCCTATGGTGTTTTTGAAGGCGGCGTTGCGCCGATAAAAGAGCTTTCGTCCGGTTTTTACCTTATGGAGTTATTTCATGGCCCGACGCTGGCGTTCAAGGATGTCGCTATGCAGTTTTTGGGGCATGTATTCGATCATCTGCTGAAACATGAAAAGAAAAAAATAACGATTGTCGGGGCCACGTCGGGCGATACGGGGTCGGCGGCCATTCATGCCTTTGCAGGCAAGGATACAGCGGATATTTTTATTTTGCACCCTAAAGGCCGCGTTTCGGACGTGCAGCGCCGCCAGATGACGACGGTGCATGATGCAAACGTCAGAAATATCGCGATAGAAGGCAGCTTTGATGACTGCCAGAACCTTGTAAAAGCGTTGTTTGCAGATGAAACGTTTCGGGCAGAGAAAAACCTGTCTGCCGTCAACTCTATTAATTGGGCGCGGATATTGGCGCAGGTCGTTTACTATGTCTATGCATCGGCGCGGATCAGGGCGGAAACGCATAAGCCTGTGACCTTCTGTGTGCCGACAGGAAACTTTGGCAATATTTATGCAGGGTATGTTGCAAAATCCATGGGTGCGCCCGTGGACAGGTTAATTACGGCAACCAATGCGAATGATATCCTCTATCGCTTTTTTACAACGGGCCGCATGAAGCAGGAAGGGGTTGTGCCTACGCTCAGCCCCAGCATGGATATTCAGGTCTCCAGCAACTTTGAACGCCTGTTGTTCGATGTTTTCGGGCGTAGGCCCGAAGCAGTCGCGCAAACCATGATCCATTTTGCAGGTGGTGGCGCGTATCATCTGGAAGACGAGGTGATGGAGGGCGTGCGTGCTGTTTTTGGCACAGGTCGGTGCGGTGATAATGCAACCAAGGATATCATTGGCCGTTATTGGCGGGATCATCAATACTTGGTTGACCCGCATACGGCGGTGGGGCTTGCGGTTGCCGAAGATGACCGGAAAAAACACCCGGACAGCGTATATGTGACGTTGGCGACAGCGCATCCTGCAAAATTCCCGGATGCTGTGCGCGACGCGACAGGGGAAACGCCAGATTTGCCCGCGCATATGTCTGATATTTTTACACGTGAAGAGAAATACGAAACGCTGTCGAATGATCTGGCAGCGGTGAAAGATTACATCCGCAAAGGAGCAGGATAATGGCTGTTTACACCATGTTAAAACCGTTGTTGATGTCGATGCCGCCGGAAACGGCGCACCGCGCAACGTTGAATATGTTGCGGCTGCGGCTGGGGCCGCGTTGCCATTTCAAGCATGATGCACTGAAATCGGATATGTTTGGCCTGCACTTCCCAAACCCGCTGGGGCTAGCGGCGGGGTTTGACAAGGATGCGGAGGCGCTGTCAGGGCTTTTTGATATGGGGTTTGGTTTTGTCGAAACCGGCACGGTTACATTACACCCGCAAGAGGGCAATCCGCGCCCGCGCCTGTTTCGCGACCAGAAAAATAAATCTGTCATCAACTGCATGGGTTTTCCGGGACGGGGGCTGGATGCTTTCGCGGCGCGGTTGGCGGCGTTTCGCCGGAAAAAGCCCAGCGTGCGCGTGGGAGCGAATATTGGTGTTAACAAAGGTAGTGAAGACCCTATTGCAGATTATAAAACCTGTTTTTCCCGTCTTGCGCCATGGGCGTCTTATATCACCGTCAACGTGTCGTGCCCCAATACGCAAGGCCTGCCCGATTTGCAAATGCGCGATGATCTCAACCGCCTTTTGACCGAAATGGATGAAGTGCATGGCAAAACGCCGCTGTTGCTAAAGGTTTCCCCAGACTTGACGCACGAACAGCGCGAAGACGTTGTGGAGGTTGTGCGCCAGCAGAGGGTGGAGGGGGTGCTTGTCTCGAATACCTCGCATACACGCCCGGACGCCGTGCCGGAAAAATTAAAGGAACAAAGAGGCGGCCTAAGCGGACAGCTTTTGAAAGATTTATCGACGCAGGCAATCATGGATTACTATGACATGACCGGCGGAGACTTGAAAATCGTGGGTGTCGGCGGCATTGCCAGCGTTGATGATGCTTGGGAGAAAATTTGCGCGGGCGCGTCATTAGTGCAGGTTTATACAGGTCTTGTATATCAAGGCCCGCGTTTGGTGCGGGACATTTTGGCAGGGCTTGTTGAAAAGCTGGAGGCCGAAGGGTTGTCGCATATTTCAGACGCTGTCGGTCTTGCGCACAAAAAAGACAGAGCAAGCAAGGGGGCTGTCGCATGACGTCGCAAGAAAAAAAGACGGGCGATGATAATATCCTGCGCCCCGGTGCTTTTCAGCGTAAAACCCCGCAACGCCAAAGTGTGCAGGCGTACGTTTTTCGCCATGTCCTGACATTTAAAAACATTGTCATCAGCATGGGGTTTGCAACGGTGCTGATTTTTCTGGCCAGCGCTGTTTCTCCACGCATGGCATTCTTGATACTGGCTTTGTCCTGCGTGGCGGGGCTGGTTTTTGTTGAAATGCGCTCGCGCCGGGTATGGGAATCGAAAATCATAGATCAATTGCAGAAAATGGGCGGCGATTACGAGCGTTTGGTGCGCGAAACGGCGCGCAACCGCAATGATCTTGCCGGCCTGAAAAAGAATTTGTCAGCCGCCGGCACGTTGGCGCGGAGCTACGGCAATCTGCCGGGCGAAGCTGTTGAGCAGCGCATGCTAAAGGCGCTGGCGGATCAGCTGGCGGGCATTGGTATGCCTGTGAAGGAAGAGGGCGAGGGAGAAGACCGTTTTTCGGCGTTCAACGTTGGTGTAGCGGAAAAAGATGCGCCGCTGGATGCACGGGGCATGCGGACTGTTGGCCGCCGTTTAACGGATGCACAGGTGTTGGAAATTGTGCGGGCAGCGGTGGAAAATGACAGGGTCGACCTGTTCATGCAGCCGGTCGTGAACCTGCCGCAGCGTAAGGTGCGGTTTTATGAGATGTTTTCGCGCATTCGCATCAAGCCGAATGTTTATCTTCCGGCAGAGCGGTATATTGAAGTCGCGATGAAGCAAGACCTTGTGCCTGTGATCGACAACCTGCTGCTGTTGCGTGGCCTGCAGATGATCCGCGATACGGAGGAAGAGCACTTTAACCGCGCTTTTTTCTGCAATATCACCAGCCTGACGCTGAATGACCCAAAGTTCATGGGTGATCTTGTCGAATTTATTTCGCAAAACAGAACCTTGGCCCCGCGTCTGGTGTTTGAAATGGGGCAGCAAGACCTTGCCACCATGTCGGCGGAAACGTTGCCTGTGTTGGATGGGCTGGTGCGTCTGGGGTGCCGTTTTTCTATGGACCGCGTGGATTCCATGTCATTTGATTTTTCGTTCCTTGAGGCCCGGCATGTGCGCTTTATCAAAACAGATGCTGCCATGATTTTAAAAGAAATGAAATCTTATGGCGGATACCACCGCATGAGCCGCATGAAGATGGACCTTGATAACAACGGCATCGACCTGATCGTTGAAAAAATTGAATCGGAAAAACAGCTTCTGGATTTGCTGGATATCGAGATCGATTACGGGCAAGGCTTTTTGTTTGGCAAGCCCGATCAGGCGGAAAATATATAGTGGTGCTTGTTATCCGCTGGAGGCTGAATCAAGAAAATCCTTGATAAAATTTTGCGACGTTTCATCGCTGAGCGCGGGGATATGGCCGGCGTCCGGACAAATCAAGACACCTGCATTTGGTTTGAGTGTTTGAAAATCAGCGATTTCCTCTGCTGTGCATAGCGTTGACTTCCCGCCCGCGACAAGGGAGATGGGGCAGGAAAGGTGTTTGAGGCCTTTTGTATAGTCGATGCGTACGGCAAGATCGGCCTTGGCGCGGATAAGAATTTTGGGGTCAAAGTGCGGTACATATCCTTTGTCTGTTTTGCGGAGCTGGTGTTCGGCGTAATGATGCCAGACGTGGTCGGGAACGTTGCCGAGAGGAAGGCCGCCCTCCTTGATGATTTTTACCTGCTCTTCAATGGATTGTCGTACTGGAATGTCAAAGCTAAGGTTTTCCGATATCTCGCGGCAAACGGGGTAATTCGGGCGGTGTGTGATATCAACGAGCGTTAGTGAGCGGAAAATATTTTTATGCCCTTTTTCCACCATGGCCATGGCAAGCAGTCCGCCCATGGATGTGCCGATCCAGTGGACGTGGGGCGGGCAGGTTTGTTTCAGGAAAGAAACGAAAATGGGAACATAGGCATCATAGCAGTAATCGTCAGGGTTTTTACACCATGTGCTTTCTCCCCGCCCCGGCGGATCAACGGCCAAAACGGTATAGCCGTGACTGGAAAGATATGCGGCGATAAAATCAAAATCCTTTTTTTGTCTGGATAAGCCGGGCACAGCAACAACGGTGCCTTTTTCCTCACCCTGTGCGGGCCAGCATGCATAGGCAATGGTTAGGGGAAAATCATCTAATGCTGTGGTTTCTATTTTCATGCAGGCACGCTATCATTGCACGGTGTTTGCGTCAACTTGTGGCAATATGAAAGACCAGTCATGCGTGACCTGAAAAATATTGAAGACATTGTTCACCTGTACGATGCATTTATCCTTGATCTTTGGGGTGTGGTGCATGACGGGCATACGCCTTTTCCGGATGTGATACCAACGTTGCAGGAATTGCGGCGGGCGAAAAGGAAGGTTTGGTTGCTGTCCAACGTGCCGCGCCGGGCAGAGAGTGTTATAACGCATCTGGACAGTATGGGCGTTACCGCAGATTTATACGATGGGATCATGACATCAGGTGAAGCCACGCATGCGGCGCTGAAAAATGAATTTCTGCCCGCATGGGGGCGGCGTTGTTTTTGCATGGATGACCAGAGCGACCCCAGCATCATGGCTGATTTGGATGTCACGATGGCAAAGGGGCCGGAAGAGGCTGACTTTATATATATGTCAGATTCCCCTGATATGACGCAGCCACCCGAATCTTTCCGCCCGGTTTTGGAAGCTGCGCAAAAACGGGGCCTGCCTTTTGTTTGTCCTAATCCAGATCGTGTCGTGCATGTGGGGGATACGTTGTATTACTGCCCCGGTTCCTATGCAGAGCTGTACGAATCCCTTGGCGGTACGGTGCATTGGTTCGGCAAGCCCTATCGTGCGGTGTACAGCCATCTTTTGGCGCAAATGGGGGGCGCAGACCTGAAAATTCTGGCGATTGGCGATGGAATGCCAACAGATATTGCGGGCGCGGCGGGCATGGGGCTTGATTCTGCGTTGGTGACGACCGGCATTCACCGCGATGATCCCATGACGCCTGATTTTTTCGCCAAGTATCCATTTAAGCCAATGTTTTTAATGGATAAACTGAACTGGTAAAATTTTCGATAAATATCTATCAATTTGACGCAACGTGAAAACAGGCGTATCATAAAAGGATGGGCGCGTTGCGCCCTCATGCGGTATGGCACAGGGGTTTCAAAGGGCATGAAAAAAGAAAAAAAGCCATCAATCGCGGCCTTTATGTTCATGCCGCAAATTGGCCTGTCTTTGCAAGGTTTCGGCCATATTGTGCCTGTTTTTATGCGCACCTTAGCCGCTGTATTTGTGCAAGCAGGTTTGCTCCCTGAAAACCACCCTGCGCTTTTGTATGGCGCGTCTGGCGTCCCTAAATACGGCTTTTCCCGTATGATGGGTGAAGCATGGTTTACGCTGCGCACCATGGGGGGCACGACGTACCAGTGGTGCATGTTCGCGTCTGTTGTTTTTATGCTGGCGACTGTGCTGGGTTCAATGCTGATGTTTCTTTTATCGCAGGCGCTGGGGCTGGGCCAGGCGGCCAAGGCGCAAATATTTACCATGACAGGCCGCCCTTCAGATTCTGGCACGATGGCAGCTTATGGCGGGACGGGCATGTTCGATACAACAATTCCGCCGGCTCCTGTAGGCGCGAATGGTCACGCTGATTACGGCATTATGATGCTCGATAAAATGCTGCGTCAGGGCATGTATGGTCAGGGTGGTCCGTTGCAGGACGCGCTGCGCAACGCTTTTGGCCTTTATAATTCGGGCGTGCTGGTGGTGGCTGGCATTATGCTGTTCTGGATTATTGTTTCTGTGATTGTCGATACAGCAAAAACCGGTACGATTGGTGGTGGGCGGCATAATATGGTTTGGGCGCCGATCCGCATTGTCTTTGCGTTGGGGCTGATGATTCCGCTGGGTACTACCGGCGGCGCTGGCCTGTTTGGGTTCAGCTCCGGGCAGGTGATTGTGACAAAAATAGCGGAATGGGGGTCAAACTTTGCCAGCAACGTCTGGGCAACCTATGTAGGCGCTGCCGTTACCGGTACGATTACAAACCAGATCGTGAGCAAGAACCAGAGTGCCACAATCCGGGCTTACATGGATATGTGGCTGTGCCGTGTCACCTATAACGGCTGGAACTGGGCGACAGTTGTACAGACAAATGGGCAGCCCATGCCGGCGAATCAGGAGGTGGATGCCACCGGTAATGGGCAGGCTATAGGTGGTGAATGGTCTTACAGTTTTACTAACAACACGACAGAAAACCTGTGCGGCCGGGTCACGCTGCCCTTTTATGATTGGTCGGCAGGGCCTCTTGTACCGACGGTTCCTCCCTCTGTGATGCAGCGCAGAACCGAACAAAGCTGGTATACCGCGATGAGTGAGCCGAATATTGTGACACCAGGGGGGACTTTCCCGTCATTGAACCGCGCCGTAGCGGAATATGTGCGGGCTATTGGGCAGGCGGAAGCTAACTTCTTTTATGATTCCGGAGGGGGGACGGGGTCAGAGAATCCGGCAGCGCAAATTGCAAAGCAATGGGCCTGTGAATTTGCTGCAGTTTTTATTTGGGACACGACCAATGGCAGTCCGTTAGCGCGTGGCCAGTATAGTGGGTCTGCAACGCCGACTGTTATTCGAAATCAGCCCATTTGTCCTGCGATTAGCAGCCCTGGAAATGGCTTGCCTATGGTGCCAAGTGTTTATGGTGGGACAGACCCCAGTGGCGGCGGGCAGGCGCGTTTGCCAAATGACGGCGCATTCCGCGAGCTGTTGGATGACTATGAAACGGCGATGAATGTTCCCAGAGCGGGTGCGCCCAGAACGACTTTGGAAAACCGTGTGCGGGACCTTTTGCAAAACACCGTGCTGGTGCGTGGGTGGGGCGATATGGGTAAGTTTTACCTGACCCTTGGCAAACTGAATGAATCGCTTTTGGTGACGGCGTCGGGCAATTATGTGACGGTCACGCCGGGCGAAATGGTTAAGAGCGCGCTTGAACAGCAAATGAGGAATACCAACTACGTCAATCAGGGAGGATCTGAGGAGGCAAAAGTTCTCGAGGTTATGCAGCGTGCCAATGCGTGGTGGAAACAACAGTTCAGTTCTGCTGCAGCAGCGGCGGATGCGGCGGCGGCGCAGGGTACTACTTTCGTTCCAGGATTCGATCCTCGCAATGGTACGGCACGCCCACAGGTTTATGGAGACCCTGCTAAGCCGGATAAAGGGTGGGCATCGAGGATTGGCGATGTTCTGGCGATGCTGAACCCTGCAACGCAGGCAGACATGATGATTGGAAAAATTCTGGGTCTCATGTCAATAGACGCAGACTGGGCATCTAACATTTTGATATGGACCAGTAACGATGTGTATCCCTTTGTGCATCTGTTGGCTATTGGTGACAAGCTCTTCTATACAGGGATCAAGATTATGATCGGGATGGCGACGATATCTCTGGTTGTCGGTGCCACAGGTTTGGGTGGTACAGCCCTTATCTCCATGCTGGGTACGCCTATAGGTGCGGTTCTTGAAACAATGGTTACCGTTATGATTTTGGCTGGCGGTGTGCTTAAATTTTATCTGCCGGTTCTCCCTTACATACGTGTTGCTTTTGCGGTCTTAACGTGGATGATTTCTGTTTTTGAGGCGGTTGTTATGTTGCCGATTGCGGCGCTGGCGCATTTGACGACGCAGGGTGATGGCCTGGCAGGCAGTGCGAAGCAGTGTTGGATTTTGTGGCTGAACATTCTGATGCGCCCCGTCTTGGTTGTGATGGGGTATATCGGTGCCATTATGGTCTTTAACAGCTTTGTTGTTTACCTGAATGCCAGTATTGGTGACGTGATGGTCTCGACAAACCTTAGTAAAAGCGGCATTGATACGATCATCGCAGGTTTGTTTGGGGCCTGCTTGTACGTGTTTATGATTTATATCGTTGCGAATTCCTGCTTTAAGATGTTGGATCTTATTCCGAATGCGTTGATGCGTTGGTTGGGTGGATCGCCGGACCAGAGCTTTGATGACCATAGCCTTGTTGCCGGCATGGCCCGCTTTGGCGCGGATCGCATGGCAGGCCTTGCGGGTAGTGCAAGGAAAGGTGCTGGTGAGGCTGGTGCAAGAATACACGATCGCCTGAAGAGCAATAGGGACACCAGTGAAGGGCTGGGGTAGTGTGAGTGTATGTTTTTCACAAAAAGGGGCCTACAGGCCCCTTTTTTTTGCGATTGTTTGAGGTATGCTGTTTTTATCCATCTGCTAATGGGGAGAGAAATGCGTTTTATTTTAATATTGCTATGTTGTTTGTTATACGCGCAACCCGCAAGCGCAACAGAACCCGCGCATGCCCTTGCCATGCACGGCCAGCCGAAATATGTGCAGGATTTCACGGCGTTTGATTACGTCAATCCTGATGCACCAAAAGGGGGCGCGGTGACATTGTCGGCACGCGGCACGTATGACAATGTTAAGCCGTTTATCTTAAAGGGTTTGACTGCCCCCGGTGTAACCTTGACGTTCGATACCTTGATGACGGAATCATATGACGAGCCTTTCACCGAATATGGCCTGATCGCAAAAAGTGTTGAAATGCCCGAAGACAGAAGTTTCGTTATTTTTAACCTCAGGAAAGAAGCGCGCTGGCATGATGGCAAGCCATTGACGGCGGATGACGTGGTGTGGAGCTTTAATACCTTAATGAAAGATGGCCATCCATTTTACCGCGCATATTACGGCCATGTGAAGGAAGCCGTCATCGAAAACCCGCACCGTGTGAAATTTGTTTTCGACATGGCAGATAATGGCGAGCTGCCGCTGATTATGGGCCAGCTTCCTGTTTTACCCAAACACGCGCTGGATGGAAAAGATTTTTCGTCAACAACTCTTACCCCTGTTTTGGGCAGCGGCCCGTATCGCATTAAAGACGTTGATGCCGGAAAGCGTATTGTCTATGAACGTGTGAAAGATTACTGGGGCAAAGACCTTGCCATCAACAGGGGTCGGTATAATTTCGATGCGATCATTTACGACATGTACCGCGATGACAGCGTGCTGCTGGAGGCGTTTTTTGCAGGCGCCTATGACGTGCGGCAGGAAAATATCGCCAAGGCATGGCACACGCAATATGACGCGCCGCCTGTTAAGCGCGGTGATATTCAAAAAGCCCAAATCCCCCATAAAATCCCGACAGGGATGCAGGGTTTTGCCTTTAATACGCGCCGTCCTATGTTTGCAGACCGCCGCGTGCGCGAAGCGATTAATCAGGCCTTTGATTTTGAATGGTCGAACAGGCAGTTCGCCCATGGGTCCTATACCCGGAATGATAGCTACTTTGAAAATTCCGACCTTGCAGCAACAGGCCTGCCTAAAGCGTGCGAGCTGGCATTGCTGGAGCCATGGCGCGATCAGGTGCCGGAAGAGGTATTTACAACAGCATACCAGCCACCCCAAACAGATGGCAGCGGCAGGGGTGTGCGCAAAAACCTTGCCTATGCCAAAAAACTTTTGGATGAAGCGGGCTGGCGTGTCGGGCAAAGCGGTCTTCTTGAAAAAGATGGGCAGGTGTTCCGGTTTGAATTCCTGATCTATAACGATTCTTTTGCCCGCTGGATCAACCCTGTGATCGCGAACCTGAAAAAGCTGGGGATTGAAGCCAAGCTGCGCATTGTCGATGTCGCGCAATATCAAAACCGCATGGATGCTTTCGATTTTGACATGACCATAGAAGTCTTTCCACAATCCCAGTCACCGGGGAATGAACAATATGACTTTTGGGGGAGTGCCAAGGCGGATACCAAAGGTAGCCGTAATGTGATCGGCATCAAAAGCCCTGCTGTAGATGCGCTTATCAAGGCGATTATTGGCGCGAAAAGCCGCGAAGATCTGGCCTGTGCCACTGCCGCGCTGGACCGGGTGTTGCTATGGAACTGGTACGTTATCCCCAATTGGCATACGTCTTTTCATCGTGTGGCGTGGTGGGATAAGTTTGGAAAGCCCGAAAGCCCTGCGCCGTTCAATCTGGGCTATGTCGATACATGGTGGTATGACGCGCAAAAGGCTGCTAAATTTGCAGGGCAACAAGAACCTGCGAAATAAGAGACATGACCGCCTATATCATCCGCCGCCTGCTTTTGATGATCCCGACGCTGCTGGGGATTATCGCGCTTAACTTTTTTATTGTGCAATTGGCGCCCGGCGGCCCTGTGGAACAGATGATTGCCAAATTGCAGGGCATTGAAACCTCTGCAACCTCCCGTTTTTCAGGCGGGGGCGGGGATACGGCGGCACGACAGGTCATGCAAAACCAGTCTGCCTCCGGTAGCGGTTCGTCAAAATATCGCGGTGCGCAGGGGCTGGACCCTGAATTTATCAAATCCCTTGAAAAGCAGTTTGGCTTTGACAAGCCAATGGGCGCGCGTTTTGCTTTAATGCTCAAAAACTACCTGAAGTTCGATTTTGGGGAGAGTTATTATCAAGACCGCCGCGTGATTGATCTGGTGCTCGATAAAATGCCGGTCTCTATCTCGCTGGGGCTTTGGACAACGCTGCTGGTGTATCTTTTGTCTATTCCCTTGGGTATCAGAAAGGCTGTGCGGGATGGTTCGGCCTTTGATGTCTGGACATCGGGCGTAATTATCGCAGGCTATGCGATACCGGGCTTTATGTTTGCGATTTTTTTGATCGTCGTTTTTGCGGGCGGGCAGTACTTCAGTATTTTCCCGTTGCGCGGCCTGACGTCAGACGGCTTTGCGGATATGAGCATGTGGCAGCAGGTCAAAGATTACTTCTGGCACATCACGCTGCCCGTCGCCGCCATGGTTATCAGCGGTTTTGCGGGGCTGACGATTTTGACCAAGAACGCTTTCCTTGATGAAATTAACCGGCAATATGTTCTGACCGCCCGTGCCAAAGGCCTGCCGGAACGGCGCGTTTTATATGGCCACATCTTTCGTAACGCCATGCTGGTCGTAATCGCAGGATTCCCGGCGGCATTGATGAGCGTTTTTATTACAGGTTCTTTGCTGATCGAAACGATTTTCTCGCTCGACGGGCTGGGGCTTTTGGGGTTTGAATCCGCAATCAACCGCGATTACCCCGTCATGTTTGGTACGCTTTATATTTTTACGCTGCTGGGGTTTGTGATTAAGCTTATCAGCGATATCACCATGACATGGGTCGATCCGCGCATTGATTTTGAAGCGGTGGGGGCAAGGTAGATGGCGTTATCCCCCATTGCGCAGCGCCGCCTTTCCCAGTTTCGCCGCAACAGGCGGGGGCATTTATCGCTGTGGATATTCATGGTGTTGTTCCTGTTGTCGCTGGGGGCGGAACTGATTGCAAATGATAAACCCATACTGGTTGGCTTTGACGGCGGGTATTACCTGCCTGTTTTCAAAACCTACCCCGAAACGTTTTTTGGTGGGGAATTTGAAACAGAGGCGGATTACCGCGATCCTGTCGTGCAGGAGCTGATTAATGACAAGGGTTGGATGCTTTGGCCGCCGGTGAAGTTTTCTTATCGCACCATAAACTATAACCTGACCGTGCCCGCGCCTTCACCCCCTTCTGCCGAAAACTGGCTGGGTACGGACGATCAGGGGCGCGATGTGCTGGCGCGGTTGATTTACGGTTTCAGGCTTTCTGTTCTTTTTGGGCTGTTGCTGACGGTGGCGGGTAGCGCCATTGGCATTACCGTGGGCGCGATGGAGGGGTTTTTCGGTGGCTGGTTCGACCTGCTAACGCAACGCTTTATCGAGATATGGTCGGGGATGCCTGTTTTGTTTTTGCTCATTATCATGTCGAGCGTGATTGAGCCGGGATTTTTCACGTTATTGGCGCTGATGCTGTTGTTTTCGTGGATGGCTTTGGTCGATGTAGTGCGGGCCGAGTTTTTAAAGGCGCGTAACCTTGATTATATTCGCGCCGCGCGCGCGCTGGGGGTCACGACACCTGTTATCATGTTCCGCCACGCCCTGCCCAATGCAATGGTGGCGGCGCTCAGCATGATGCCGTTTGTCTTGACGGGTGCGATCACGGCGCTGACCAGTCTTGATTTTCTGGGCTTTGGGATGCCGCCGGGTTCGGCGTCATTGGGGGAAATGCTGTCACAGGGAAAAAACAACTTGCAGGCCCCGTGGCTCGGCATGACGGCCTTTTTCTCGCTCGCGGTTTTATTGAGCCTTCTCACTTTTGTCGGCGAAGCCGTGCGCGATGCCTTTGACCCGCGCAAGATATTCAGGGAGTAATGTTATGCCTGTTTTAGAGATTAAAAACCTTTCGGTCGATTTCGTGAACGGCAGCCATGTGACGCATGCCGTCAAAAACGTATCCATGACCCTTGAAAAAGGGGAGATGCTGGCCGTGGTGGGGGAATCCGGCTCCGGAAAGTCGGTGACGGCATTATCTGTTTTGCAGCTTTTGCCCTATCCTGCGGCAAAGCACCCGTCAGGCTCCATCACATTTGGCGGGGAAGAGCTGGTGGGCGCAAAAGAAGGACCGATGCGCGCGATCCGGGGCAATAAAATATCCATGATCTTCCAAGAGCCGATGACGTCACTCAACCCCCTGCATACCATTGAAAAGCAGATTGCGGAGGTTTTGCACATTCATAAAAACCTCAGCGCAGAAAAAACGCGGGCGCGGGTTGTGGAGCTTTTGGGCCTTGTGGGGCTGGAGCGCTTGACGAACCGCCTGAACGCCTATCCGCATGAACTCTCAGGCGGGCAGCGGCAGCGCGTGATGATTGCCATGGCACTGGCGAATGATCCAGAAATTTTAATCGCGGATGAGCCGACAACGGCTGTTGACGTAACCGTACAGGCACAGATTTTAAAACTTTTGAAAGAGCTGCAGCAAAAACTGGGCATGGCGATTTTGCTGATTACGCATGACCTGAACGTGGTGCGGAAAGTTGCCGACCGCGTTGTCGTGATGAAAAGCGGCGAAGTCGTAGAGACAGCAGATACGAAAACATTGTTTGCAGAACCGCAGCACCCCTATACACAGATGCTGCTGGCCGCCCAGCCGGGCGGCGCGCCGGAACCGTGCGATGAAAGCGCAGCCCCCGTTATTACGGGTACGGATGTGAAGGTGTGGTTCCCTATTAAACAGGGCGTTTTCCGCCGCACGGTCGACCATGTGAAAGCGGTGGACGGCATATCCCTGAACATCCGGCCCGGTGAAACTGTGGGCGTTGTGGGTGAATCGGGTTCGGGCAAGACGACACTGGGTCTTGCGCTTTTACGCCTTATCCGCAGCATGGGCGATGTGCGGTTTGATGATAAAAACCTGAACGATTTTAACGAAAAAGACATGCGCTCCTTGCGCAAGGACATACAGATTGTGTTTCAAGACCCCTATGGCGCGTTATCGCCCCGCATGTCGGTGGGGCAGATTATCGGCGAGGGGCTGGAGGTGCATTTCCCAGCACTTTCTGCAAAGGAGCGGGAAGTGAGAGTGATAGACGCGCTTGTGGAAACAGGGCTGGATGCAGACATGCGTCATCGCTACCCTCATGAATTTTCAGGTGGGCAGCGCCAGCGCATTGCCATTGCGCGTGCGATGGTACTCAAGCCGCGCTTTGTCGTGCTGGATGAGCCGACATCAGCCCTTGATATGTCGGTGCAGGCGCAGATTGTGGCGCTGTTAAAGGACTTGCAGGTGAAGCACAAGCTTGCTTATATGTTTATCAGTCACGACCTGAAAGTTGTTCGCGCCATGTCGCACCACGTGATCGTGATGAAGGGTGGAAAGGTTGTGGAGACAGGGCCTGCCGCAGATATCTTTGATAACCCGCAAGAGCCTTATACCAAGGCCCTTTTGGCTGCCGCGATGAATATAGAGGTTGTGGATGCAGCATAGATTTTTTATTCCCTCTCCCTACGGGAGAGGGTTAGGGAGAGGGGACGGTGCGGTATATAAGGCTGTCGCTGCTTTTATATTTTGCCTTACTTCCTCCCTCTCCCCAGCCCTCTCCCGAAGGGAGAGGGGGCAGGTGGTTTTTGGCCTGTTGGTTCTGTTGGTGCTGATGACGCCCTTGCGGGTCTCTGCGAATACCTACCCCACCTTTCAAGCCAGCATACAAATCCCGGACTATATTGAATGCACGGTTGAAGACAAATGGATATGTCGCGATGTCTTCAACCGCTGTCTTGAACCGCAGCCCGATGAATACAATGTTGCCAATGTTGATGAAATGCTGGCCGTGCCGTGTGAATTGCCGCGTGGGGATGTTTTGGCGATGGTAGCGGAGAAAAAGTAACGGTTAAGGTTGGGGCGCTTTGCTATAGCTTTGATCCAGGCGTTGTGTGGCGCTGGCCATGCTTTCCTTGAATTCGTTTATATGTGCCATGAGGTATCTGGCATTGTTTGCGTTTGGGGTCTTGGCATCGGCATTTTCGCTGATCCACGCATCGTAATCCCGTTTTGAAAAGTTGAGCAGGATAATGACTGTATCCTGCATGTCGCTGATATCGGAAAGGCGTTTGTATTCCGGGTTTTTAGAGAGCAGGTCTTCATGAACCATGCGGGCCCATGTGTCTGAAGAGTGACGAAGTAGTGTGTTTATATTCCGGTACTTTTTCCTTTTTTGGCGGAGTTGTGCGCTAAAATCCCTCAGCAGGCCATATAGCTGGTCCTCCGGCTTGGTGGGCTTTCGTGCTAGCGCATTTTTTGCGCGTGTGAATGTATCTTTTAAAAACTGCAATTTAGTCTCTGCCTGTTATTTTTTACATATTATTATGGGTGGCGGCAGGCTGTCAAGGGAGCTGTATTTTTATAAGAAAAAACAATGGGTAAGAGGAGGGGGCATTATTTACGCCGCCTTCTTTTCCTCATCCGCCGCATAAAATGCCTGCAGCAGCTCTTTCTCTTTCGCCAGCGCTTTTTCAAGATGCGCTTCCTTCACGTGGCCATAGCCGCGAATGTCTTCGGGCAGGGTGGCGAGGGCGAGGGCGGTTTTATAGTTGTCTTTTGTCAAGTGCGGCAAAAGGTCTTCGATTGTTGTGCGGTATGATGCAATCAGGCCGCGTTCCGTCCGCCGCTCTTTCGTATAGCCAAAAATATCCAGCGGCGTGCCGCGCAGAAATTTCAGCCGCGCCAGCACTTTGAACGCCGTGAATATCCACGGCCCAAATTCCATTTTGCGCAAGTGGCCTTCATGATCGCGCCGCGCCAACAGGGGCGGGGCGAGGTTGAAGCTGACCTTGTAATTTCCATCGAATGTTTTTTTGACCTGGTTCATAAACTGGCCGTCGGTGTACAGCCGCGCAACCTCGTATTCATCTTTATATGCCATCAGCTTGTAATAGTATTTGGACACGGCGGCGGTTAAGTCGCCTTCCTTGCCATGCAGAGCGGTGTCTGCCTTGCGCGCTTTTTTTACAAGGTCTTCGTAAACGCGGGCATAGGTGGGGCTTTGGTAATTGGTGAGGGATAAGACACGGCGCTGTACCATCTCGCCAATTGTGGTGGACACCTCGCGGTGTCGTGCTTCGCCATCGCCGGTATCCTTGGGTGCGGCCAGTTTTGCGACTTTCTTCATGTCCCACGCGGCGCGGCGGCCCCAGATAAAGGCTTTTTGGTTCATTTTCACGGCAACGGCGTTCAGCTCCAGCGCCTTGAAAATAGATTCTTGTGATAAGGGGATCAGCCCTTTTTGCCAGGCATAGCCCAGCATAAACATATTGGTGGCAATCGAATTTCCCAAAAGCGCGGTGGCAATGTCTGTTGCGTCCAGCGTAAAAAGGTTATCACTGCCGCACTGGTTGCCAATCACCAGCGCGATGTTTTTGGCAGGGATTTTCCATTCGGGGTTATGCGTGAATTCGCCTGTCTGCGTTTCATGCATGTTCAATACAATTTTTGTATCGCCCTTCCTTATTTTTGAAAGGGATTCGCCATCTGCCGTCACCAGCATGTCGCAGCCAAGAATCAAATCTGCACTGGATGTTTCAAGGCGGACGGTGTGAATCTCCTTAGGGCTGGCGGCAATGCGCACATGCGATGTGACGGCTCCGCCTTTTTGCGCAAGGCCTGTCTGGTCCATGGTGGAACAGCCCTTGTCCTCCAGATGTGCCGCCATCGCCATGATTGCGCCGATGGTGACAATGCCCGTGCCGCCAACGCCCGTGACCAATATGGCCTTTGCGTGGTCCAGCGTGGGCAGGACGGGGTCGGGCATGGCGCTGAAATGCGTATCTGTTTCAGGTGATATTGCAGCCGCTTCGGGTTTTTTCAAATCGCCACCGCGCACGGTGATAAAGCTGGGGCAAAAGCCTTTGACGCAGGAAAAATCCTTGTTACAGGATGATTGGTCGATCTGGCGTTTTTTGCCGAATTCCGTTTCAACGGGGGCAATGGATAGGCAGTTTGATTGTGCACCGCAATCCCCGCAACCCTCGCAAACGCGCTCGTTAATCATCACGCGGATGGCGGGGTCTTCCATCAGTCCGCGTTTTCTGCGGCGGCGTTTTTCTGCGGCGCAGGTCTGGTCGTAAATCAGGACAGAAACGCCCTTTCTTTGACGCAGTTCTTTTTGGACAAGGTCAATATCATCGCGGTGTTCAACGCGGGTGCCTGTCGGGAAATCTGACTGGTTCGAGTATTTTTCGGGTGCGTCTGACATCACAATGATGCCTCTTACGCCCTCTGCCGCGACCTGTTTTGCAAGGGCCTCGACAGTCAGTTCGCCATCCACATGCTGCCCGCCTGTCATGGCAACGGCATCGTTATAAAGGATTTTATAGGTGATGTTGACCTTTGCCGCCACTGCTGCGCGAATAGCAAGAATGCCGGAGTGGAAATAGGTGCCATCACCAAGGTTGACGAAAATATGTTCTTCGTCCGTGAACGGGGCCTGGCCTATCCACGGCACGCCTTCGCCGCCCATCTGGGTGAACATTTCTGTTTTGCGGTCCATCCACATGGCCATGTAATGGCAACCAATACCGGCAAGGGCGCGGCTGCCTTCGGGCACAACAGTGGATGAATTGTGCGGGCAGCCCGAACAATACCACGGCATCCGTACCACAGGCGCGGGCTGGCCTTTCAGGGCAAGGTTGTGGCCCAGCGTCGCCAGCTTCATTTCAATGTCGCTGACATCGGAAAGGCCTTTCAGCCGTTTCATCAAAACGCCACCGATCAGCGCGGGCCACAGTTCGTAATTTTCCGGCAACAACGGCGCGCCGTTTTCATCTGTCTTGCCAACAACGTGTGGGCGGTGGTTGGTGGGAATGTTAAAAAGAATTTGCTTGATCTGGTCTTCGATAAAGCCGCGTTTTTCCTCGATCACCAAAAGCTCGTTCGTTTCATCGGCGATTTTGATGATGCCTTCGCGTTCCAGCGGCCAGGTGAGGGCAATTTTATAAACGGCAAGGCCCAGTTCCTCGGCCCGTTTGTTGGTGATGCCAAGGTCTGTCAGCGTTTGCATCGTATCCATCCACGCCTTGCCGGTGGTGACGATGGTCAGGCGTTTTTTTGCGGGGTTCAGCGTGTAACGGTCCAGCCCGTTGGCGCGGGCATAGGCCTGCGCGGCGGGCAGTTTTAGATTAATCAGCCGTTTTTCCTGCTCGACGGGCGGGTCGTACCAGCGGATGTTCAGGCCATCCTGCGGCATTTCGAAATCTTCGGGCATTTTAAAATCAAGCGCGAAGGGATCGGAGAAGACCGAAGCGGAACTGTCAGCAAAATCGCTGGTGATTTTAAAACCTGACCAACAACCTGAATAGCGCGACATCGCAATACCGTGCAGGCCCAGCATCAGCGCATCGTCAATCCCGGCGGGGTGCAGTACAGGAATCATCGCGTGCAGGAAGGCTTGTTCGGACTGGTGGGGAAAGGTGGATGATTTGCATGCGTGGTCATCGCCCGCAAGCGCCAGAACGCCGCCGTGTTTTGATGATCCTGCGGCATTGGCGTGCTTCAGCGCATCCAGTGACCTGTCAACGCCTGGCCCCTTGCCGTACCAGATGCCGACAATGCCGTCATACTTTGCTTTGGGGCCAAGGTTTAATTGCTGGCTGCCCCAAACGGCGGTCGCGCCAAGGTCTTCGTTAATGCCGGGCGTGAATTTTATATCGTGCGCTTCAAGATGGCTTTTGGCCGAGGTCAGCGCCATATCCAGTGCGCCCAGCGGCGAGCCGCGATAGCCGGAAATAAACGTGGCGGTGTTTAATCCTGCCCGCTGGTCCAACAGGCGCTGCATGATCGGAATGCGCACCAGTGCCTGCAGGCCGTTCAAATAAATACGGCCTGATGCTGTGGTGTATTTGTCTTCCAGCGTTACATCGCTGCGGATCATGATTGAACCACGCCTTCCAAATCGTTGATTTGCATTGGCTATAGGATAAAGGGCCAGATGTGCCGAGTCCAGCGATGGCGCTATTTAATTTACATATTAAATAAAGAAATGCTTTGCGATTTTCCATGCCCCATGCTACACAAGCCCCTGAGATTGAGCCGATTAACTTATGAGAAATGAAGAAAGGGGTGATTCCCATCGTACAGGTAACAGTCCGCGATAATAACGTCGAGCAAGCTCTGCGTGTTCTGAAGAAGAAAATGCAGCGCGAAGGCGTATTCCGCGAAATGAAGCAGCGCCGCCACTTTGAAAAGCCTTCCGTCAAGAAGGCGCGTGAAAAGGCAGAGGCCGTGCGCCGCTACCGCAAGCTTGAACGCAAACGCAAGGAACGCGAAGGCGATTAGAGCGAAAGCGATCACCCAAAAGACCCCCGCGCGTTAGGCCGGGGGTTTTTTATTTGGGGCGCAGGATTTTATGGCGGCGGGGTGTGCCTTTTTCTGCGGCACTGGCAAAGGTTGTTTTGACATGGTGGTCGTGGATGGTTTTGGCAATATCTTTGTATTCCCAGTATTCGGCAACCTCCCATGCGGTTTTACTATCATTTCTTGTTAGTGCTGTGCTGGCGCCGTTCTGGAGGAGGGTTAAGACGGTATCGCCATGGCCTTGGGAAGCTGCGTGTATAAGCGCTGTCCAGCCATCTTTATCCTGCGCATCCAGCATAGCGCCTTTTTCGATGAGCCTTGTGACGATATCTGTTTCCCCCCGCCACGCCGCGAGCATCAGTATTGTGCATGCATGTTCGTTTGCTGTATGAACAGGTGCGTTATTTTCAAGAAGAGCTGTGACTATGCTTGTGTGGCCGCACCACGCAGCGTGGGAAAGTGCTGTGTTTCCGTCACCATCCTGTATGTCCAGTGCGGCTCCATCACGTATAAGTTGCAGGCAGGTATTAATATTGCATTCTTCGTTACGGCTTAATTCTTCCAGCAATTTCTGACCTTTTTGCCGGGCGTTGGATGCGGTGGCGTTGAAGTTTTTATGTTTCATTGTGTGCGCCTTTGGCTTGGGGGCGTGGTTTTAAGGTGTATGTGCGCATCGTGCCCAGCTTCGTACTGTATGCTGGCGGTTTTTGGCCGGCTATTTTTTCAAAATGCTGTGCGGCGGTTTCAAGTGCAGCGGGGCTGATGTATTCAAAGGATGTCGTGGCAATCGCTTCAGCTTTGGTGGCAAGATTTAAGCTGATTTCTCTGCGCTCCGCAGATTCAAAGTTAAATAAAGATGTAATCTGGCGTTGTAGCGCAGGCATTGTTTCGATATGGGCAATTGTGTGTTCATCAATGCGCAACCATTCGTTTTGTTCTTTTATCTTTGTTGTTGTGGTGTCCTCAGGTGCCGGATCAGGCTGGAGCAGGCGGGCAAGGTCTGAGTTGGGTGAGGTATAATCAAGTGCCAATCGTCCCCCGTTGTCCCGAATGGTTTTGTCAGCGCCTGCTTTTAAAAGGACCATGGCAATGTCTATGTTCTTGGATTGAGCTGCAAAGTGCAGAGCTGTACTTCCATCGTTGGTGTGAGCATCAATATCTGCGCCTTTTTCAAGCAAAAGCTCTGCAATGTGTTCCCATCCAGATGTATCTGCGGCGACACGATGCAAGGGGGCAAGGTTAAAGGCGTTCTTGATGTTCACATTTGCGCCTTGTTGTATTAGTTCGAAAGCCTTTATTTTTCTGTTCCAGTATATCGCGCTGTTTAGTTTATTTCCCAGTTTGTATTTCCGTGTTTCTTCTGCTGGCATGAAATCTGCGATAAATTTTGCCAGCCTGTTTTTGCCGTTTGCACGGGCTTTTTCTTCTGCTGTTTGTCCATGACTGTCTTTTGCCGCCCGGTCTGCGCCACCTTCCAAAAGGATGCCTGTGATTTTCCTGCTGCCACCCTCGACAGCCATGTGAAGAGGTGTTGTGTCGCCAATGTATATGTCAGGTTTAATGCCGTGCTGAAGCAGCTTTTCTAAAATGCGGCCCCTCTTTTTCTGGACGGCAATGCCAAGGGCCTTGCGTTTGTCCGTTTCATAGATGTCCAGCTCCAGAAGGGTGGAGATGTGGTCACTGTCCCCTTTGGCGACATTTTCGCAGAGAGCTTCTCCGTTCCGCATTTCCGCTCTTATTTTTTCCCAGAACGGACCTCCGGTGGCATCTCTTCTTTGGTACCTCATGATGAACCCACTTTGTTTTGCGGTATTTGTTTCAGAGGCATTTTGCGCACCGTGTTATATTCAGGGGGCGCTTTTCCGGTGATGTGTTTAAAGTGTCGTGCTGCCGCGTTGATGGCGTTGATATTGGCAGCTTCAAAAGGCTGGGGTGGAAATACGGTTTCATGTCCGTTTTTCTTTTGGTGTATGTGAACGCGCTCTTGTGTTTCGAAATTAAAGATATCCGTTAAAACATGGCCGACCACGGGAAAACGGGAAATGTGAATGACGGACAGGTTAGAGACTTTCCATGTATCAGTGGTTTCTTGCGCGTTTTGTTTTTTGGGCGGCGGTGCTTTGGGGGCAGGGGAGGGTGTTGCCTGTATAAGCAGGCGTTGAATTTGTTCGCTGCTGGTTTTTTCCTGTGGCAACAAGCCCCTTTCATCGAGCGTTTTTGGGTTCGCGCCTTTTGACAGGAGCCAGCGTACAGCGCCAATTTCGGTGCCATGACAGGCTGCGTGAAGAGGTGTGCCGTATACCGGGATTTTGGCATTTACATCGAACATGTCTTTGTCAAACAGGTATTGCATGAAACTGACATGACCGTTGTAGCAGGCCTTTTGAATATATACCGGATTTATTGTTTTGGGTCTTCTTTCCAGCATGACATCAAGTACGGGCTTGAAAAAGAACTCCTTTAATTTTAGCGAAGTAATGCGCTGTATCGTGTAATCAAAGATGCTTGTGCCGTGCTTATCTTTTTCGTCCAGTAATTCAGGGTTCTCGTTTATCAGTGTGATAAGATCGTCTTTCTGCACACTTTGTAATGCAGAGAAGGCCTTTTCGAAATTTGATTTCGTGAAAAAGCTCATGTCTGGCCTCTTCTATTTTGCGGTATCAGGTTTAGTGCAGGCTTTCGATATGTTGAAAAACCCGCCTCGGTGTTGGGTGGTTTTTGGCCGGCTATTTTTTCAAAATGCTGTGCGGCTGTGTTTAGCGTTTCAGGGTCAATCGTGCTGAAGGGCTGTGGCGGGTGCGTTATTTTCTGTTTGCCGTCAATAACGTGCAGGGCAACGCGCTCTCGTGTCTCGAAATTGAAAATATCCGTGAGCTGCAGGGCGATGCCGGCATAACCGGCTGTATGCGCGATTGTGGTGGGGGATAAAACCTCCCATATATCCACATCGTCGCCGGGTGCAGGCACGGCATCATTCTTTTTGAACAGGTCATATTGTGCGGGTGTTGTTGTCATGTCTGCGGGGTAAACGCCTTGGGCGTTTTTCATTTGCGCATCTGCGCCGTGTTCAAACAGCCAGCGGATCAGGCCGGTTTGCTCGTTTTCTGCTGCAATGTGCAGTGGCGTGTTGCCGTCGTTCAGTTGCATGTTGACGTCAAAGAGGTTGTGTTCTTTCAAGTACTCAAGCGCGGGGATATTGCTGCTTCTGCAAAGATAGGTCAGGGTATGCTTGCACAGTGTTTTGCCTTCGGGGTCCAGCTCTCTTAAGGCATCAAGAACGGGACGCCACGTGGGGCGGCCATTTGCATAGCGTACAAGTGCAAGCTTGAAGGGCCTGTCCTCCCATATCCAATGGTCGCTGCTGCTTTTTTTTAGCATGTCCTCCGGGTGCGCTTTGATAAGTTCCAGCGACTGCTGCACTTGGCGCCTTGAAATGGCTTTCATGGTTTTTTTGAAGGGGTCTTTCTTAAACATTATTGCCAGCTTTCTTTGCGGCGGCGCGTGGCGGAAACGGTTTTACGGGCATAGCCGGGCGCGGGGGCGCATGACCTGTTAAGCGTGTGAAGTTTTGTTCTGCAACGCGTAGCGTTTCAACGCTGATAGCGTTAAAAGATTGCGGTGGAAAGCTGCGTGCGGGTCCTGTTTCGTCTTCGTATATATGTACTCTCTCTCGCGTTTCGAAGTTGAAAATATCGGTAAGAACGCGTTGTGAAGACGGCAGGCGCAGGGTATGCGTGACAACGGCATCGCCGTCTATGGCCCAGGTGTTGTTTTCTACGGTTGTATTTGCAGCAGGAACGGATGGCGGCGGTGTGAGCGGAGTCAGGATATGGCGACATACGACGTTAGATGTCATGTCCAGTGGAAGCTGGCCTTTGTCATTTGTTGCTGCGGGGTCCGCGCCTTTTGATAGCAGCCAGCGGATAAGTCCTGACCGGCCATAGGCGCTGGCAAGGTGTAAAGGGCTGTTTCCTTTCATGGGGGTATTCACGTCAATGATGCCTTTATCATGAAAATATTCTAATGCGGAGATCGTGCTCTCAAGATAAATCGCGCTTAATTTTGATTTTGAAAAAGATTTTCTTTCCGGGTCATAGGCTAGTAACACATCCAGTGTTTTTTTGTATCTCTCTAGATACCCTACTTGATGAACGTTGCCTAAAATAACGTCCAGCGGCGTTTTTTTGCCTTCGATGCGTTCATGGACAAGCGCGGGGTTCTGGGAGAGGAGCGTGGCCAGCTTGTCGTGATCTTGCGGGTTCCGGATATACTGCCGTAGCTGCGCATATTGTTGCGTGCGAATCTCTTCCGGTTTTGGTGTCCGCTTTTTTGTTGTGAACAAGCCCATGGCCGGTATGCTCCTGACTTAAATATGCGTAAGTGCCATGAGCATAGGAAAAGCGCTTTGATATGTCAATTGGTTATGGTTATTTTGTGTGCTTTTTCAGGAAGCGGAGCAACGCGATGCCATAGTGGCGCTCATTGACCAGTGTAAAGCTGTCCGGCAACGGTTCGGGCGCCGACTTTTTCATTTCCATAATTGTTATAACGTGTGGGGCGAGCCAGTTTTGCGCCTCAAGGTGTCTAAGGGCTTTTATGCCCAGATCATAGCCATAGGGAGGGTCTAAAAAAACAAGGTTGCGTGGTGCAATATGTGGGGGCCGTTGCGGGCAGGATAGGGCATCTTGTTGTAATACAAGGCTGTTTTTTTCTTCTTTGAATGTGGCGATGTTCTGGCGGCAGGCATTAAGGGCGGCTTTGTCTTTATCAATAAATACGGCATGTGCCGCGCCACGGGACAGAGCCTCTAATCCCAATGCCCCCGTGCCGCAAAAAACGTCCATCACCGCAGCATCTTCCAACACATTTTCTGCCCAAGGGGCGTGTTGCAAGATATTGAAGACCGACTCACGCGCCCGGTCGCTTGTGGGGCGGGTCTGAAGGCCCTTTGGGCTGGCCAAAGGGCGGCCGCGATGGCGTCCTGCGACAATACGCATAAAAACTGTTTTTCCCTGTTAATTAAAAGAGTTAGCCCATTTTATACCACTTTGTTAAAGACATTTGACACGTTTTTTGTTAAAATTGAATATATAAGGTGGATTTGTCTGGGGTTGTAGCATGTTCGGGTATTTTTTCCGGCTCCCGGAGGGGAAAGGGTTTTCTTGTTTATTGGTCGCGGGTCTGATGTTTCAGGCCGCGCCCGCTTTTGCGCAAGCGATTGAAGGATGCAACCCTGCGGTTTTTGCCGCGATGCAAAGCACAGGGAACGCGCATGTCGCGGCCAGCGTGTCTGCTGACGATGTGGTGTTTGAGCAAGATGACAGCGTTTTGGCCCTGACCTGCTTTAACCAGGCGGCGGCGATTTCAGCCTATCACGGCGCGCAGATATGGTCTGGCGATTTTATGCCGACCCTGCGCAGCGTGATCGAGGATGCACTGGTGTCGCATTACGATGATTTCCCCTACTCCACCGGCACAGTGCTGGGCAACCGTGTGAATTACGGCGCAACGACGTTGCCCGCAGGCTCTGCTGCTTTTGCGTGCGATGAGATATTGAACCTTTGGCAGGCGGCGGAGGTGCGGGGCAATGATATGGGCGTGCCCCATCCATCGTTTTCAGAGTTGGTCGCCGGTGGCGCGCCGGGGGCGGGTAACGTGCCGACAGTTGGTGGTGCGGCGGCGGACCCAGATTATGCGGCCAACTGGAACGCCGCTGCAGATCAGGGCGTTTTCTCCAGCTTACAGACATCTTATAGCGCCTTGCCGCAACCAGCGGTGACGCCTGTATCGGTGGGCCAGCCCTCATCACCGCCGAACCCTAACGTACAAACGCCCTGTTTGGTCCTTCTCCAACTGGGGGCCGTTGCAGCATGTCCATGAAGAGGTTTGTTATGAAGACGTATTTATCATCTCGTATTTACCAACTGGCTTTACCGGGCTTTCTTGTCATGGGGTTGTTGCTGTCTGCGCCTGCAGCTTTCGCGCAGGCTGTGGAAGGATGCAACCCCGCCGTACTGGATGCCATGCAAACAACGTCTGATGCGCGAACGGCAGCCAGTAACTCGGTGGATGATGCGATTTTTGACCAAGATGACAGTGTTTTGGCCCTCACCTGCTTTAACCAGGCGGCGGCAATTTCAGGGTATCAAGGCGGTCAGATATTTTCGGGTGACTTTGTACCATCACTGCAGCCTGTAATCGAGGATGCCCTGACAGCGATGTATGATGACTTCCCCGATTCCGTTGGGAACAAGACAAATATAGTCAACTATGGCGCGATCCCGTTGCCTGCGGGGAACGGGCCGTTTACCTGTGACGAAGCCGCGAATTTGTGGAGCCAGGTGGAAAGCATGGGGGTGAACCCCGGCGTGCCGTTTTCAACATTTCAGGATTTGGTGAACGGCGGTGCGCCCGGCGCGGGTGCGCCCCCAACGGTCGGCGGGGCGCCAGCGGACCCGGATTATAATACCAACTGGAACACGGCGGCAGATCAAGGCGTCTTTCAAAACATGCAGACGGCGGTGAACAACCTGCCGGCCCCTGCTGTACAAAGTTTTGCAGGCGCGCAAACGCCGTGTGATGTGATGCTGCAAATGGGCGCAGTGGCAACGTGCCCGTGAGGTGAAGGGAATATAAAACGTGTTTGATGCGTGGAAAACAGGTCTGAGAATATGCGCGGTGGCGGGTGTTGCTGCCGTGCTGAGCCTGCCTGCGCATGAGGCCTTTGCGCAGCGGGTGCCCGGTGCCAGCGAAACAGGCAACAGGGGCGGTATTCTGGGCCTTATGGAGCGCCATGCTGATGCCAAACGTGTACGCAATGCAGCCTATGCCAAAATGATTTTGCACCCGGATTCAACATTGCTGGTAAGCTGTTTTGAGAGAGGCTTATCTGTGTCATCGCGTTTGGGCGCGATTTTTTCTGATCTCCCGCCGCCCTTAAGCTCTGACCAGACGACATATAGCTATAGCATCATGCCCTCATTGGGCGAAGATTTGTTCCGTGGGCCAATTTACAACCCGCTTGCCGGTTTAGGTATGCGCGTTATGCCGGGCGCGGCAGCGGGCACGCCGCCCGCGCCCTATACCATGGCGCATTCCATGGCGGGCAGTCTTGTGAACGTGCTTGACGTTTATTTCGGTGGCGAGGCTGGCATACAGGTTTCGTCCATTTTGCCACCGCAAACGCCTGTCGTTCCTCCCGCACCGTTTCCGACCTATCCTGCCGAGCCGGCCGATCCTTTTTGGGATGTTGATGACGGGTGGGATGTTTCCGTTGCAACGCTGGATAGCTTTGCAGATTCTCTTTTGGGCCGGATGGGCGTCAGGTTCTTTCACAATACGGGATACGATGCTTTAGGTACGCCGATACCGGGGTCTATCATGGCGTATATTGATTTGGTGGATACGACAATCGTAGCCAACCTGCAGCCGCAATTGCTGGCTGTTTTAGGACCGCCCCCCACGGCATCAAATGCGGAAACGGTGCGACAGGCATGGGTGCAGATGTTGAACGACCAAAGAGCATCCGAGCAAAACGGACCTTATAGCGCCATTAACGGCGGCATTGTGACGTATTTCCAATCACTACAAGCGCTGTGGGATGAAAAGGCGCGTTTGTATGATGCGTTGAATGATGCGGGTGGCCCTGTGGAGTTGTTTGTCGAAAACGTGACGGCCACCGGAACGGGTGTTGTCTGGACGGATCGCGCTGCCATGACTTATCAAGCATGGGGCGGTGGTGCTGGCGGCGCGCCTGCAGATGATTGCGATTACGCCCAGTGGATATGGGGTGGCTACAACGGTATTCCGGGCGTGATTGCTGAAGGTATGGAATCGTATATGCCGTATATGTCGTACAATACGTTGCTGAGTGGTGGTGAGGGGTCTGACCTGATGACGCGTGAAATCCATAGCCATGGTAACGCATTGATACTGGATGAGGCGATACGGGACAAGAATACGTTGTTACTGGCCCCGACAGGGCCGGCAAACCCTGTGAACGGTCTTGAAAGCTGGCGCGGCGCGCCTGTGATCGCGCCGGGATCGCCCATGAACGTTTTAATTACGCAGATGCCGTAGGGGAAAATATGAAGCAGGCTATATACAGCGCATACTCAACAGGCAAAGCTGCAATGGTTGCAGGTTTTTTGGCTGTTATGCTGACTGTTTCCACAACAGCGGCGCAGGCGCAAGTGCAGCCCGGTTGCAATCAAGATGTTTATGATGTCATGGAACGGGCGGCGGATGCCAAGCGCGTGCGCGATCTGGCCTATACGCAAGTCGTCAAGCAGAACGATACGGCCATGGGCATGACTTGTTTTGACCGGGCCTTGGCCCTGTCGGCGCGTTTGGGCGCGATTTTTTCTGATGTGACGAACGTTAATCTTGGCGCCGCCATTGCGGGTGTGTTTTCAGGCGGCACGGGTGACATTTATAACCTGATGGGTACGCTGGGGCTGGATTCGACCGGCCAGCCATCAACAATGGCCAACAGGTTCAAGGGCGTGCTTGATAACCCTGCGGGCGGGATGATGACCGGGCATATGTCGGGCGGTGGTTTTGATTTGTCCGTGACCTATGCCATGGGTGCGACGGTTCTGGGCGCACTCGATGATTTGATTAATGGCGTTTTAAACACGCTGAATAACGTTATGGGCGGCATTAACAATGCGATTAACAGCGTGAATGGGCAGATTAATAGTATTTCAGGCGCTTTGACCAACTTGCAAGGCGCTTTATCGAACCTGCAGGGCATGGCAAGCATTGATACGCCCGTTGTCTCCGTCAAGTTTTCTATGAATATTGCTTTCGTGGCAGAGGTGAGTTCGTATATGGGAGAGGTTACAGCTCTGACAACAGAGGTACAGGGTTACACGACAGGCTTGCAGGCGCAACTAGGTGCCGTAAACGGCGCGATCACGGGCGTGCTGGCAACGGCGCAGGCCGCGATTGCGCAGGCCAGCGCGGCCTGGGGGAATTTGATTGGCAGTTTTACAGGCATTGGCGCGGGTGTGTTCCCGCCGCAGGATAGCTGCAACTTCATGCAATCTTTCTGGGGTGGCATACGGAATGCGGGCGGGCAGTTGGTCTCCAGTAGTGCAATTGGTGGCCGCATTGTTCAGGGGATTGAAGGTGGCGGCCTTGAGCTGAATATGCCTTCGATCACGTATCGTGATTTGCTGGACCCGGCGGCGGGCGCGTTGAACGGTTTGCCGTCATTCCGGGGCAGCTTTGCAGGCCAGTTGCTGGCGGGCGCGGCAAACCCCAGTGCGGTGAATATCGGCATTCTTACGACAGCGCGGAACGATAT
>JAPPOU010000155.1:37972-67354 GCA_028817795.1 Alphaproteobacteria bacterium | reverse complement strand
CGATATGAACAATTTGTTGAGCGGTGCCGCGACAGGCGCAACCGGCCTGACAGTCTGGCGCGCCGCGCCGGCGATTAACATTAATGCCGCAGCAAGCACCAGCGCCAGTATTGCCGGGATGATCCCCTAAAAAATTTACATGAAGAATCCGTGCTTTTTGCGTGACTTCGGCAGTACGCCCGGCGGTTTGTTGATAGGCGCGGTTGCAGATTGCAAAAAGGCATTGGCTTTGGGGTCTTTGTTTTCCAAGAGCGGCGTTAGGTTTTTACGCACGTCTGCATGATAGTCGTTCAGCCATTGAACTTCCTTGTCTGTCAGCATGTGCGGCGCGATCAAATTTTGGTCAATGGGGGCCATGGTCAGCGTTTTAAAGCCCAGCATTTTTTTGCCGTTTTCGTCTTTTTCACCTGTATCGATCACAGTGACAAGGCTTTCAATACGAATACCGTAGGCGCCCTCTTTGTAATATCCCGGTTCGTTCGAGACCACCATGCCGGGCTGGAATGCTACCCGTTTCGCCATCGGTGAAATGCTTTGTGGCCCTTCGTGAACGGAAAGATAGCTGCCAACGCCATGCCCGGTGCCATGCGCGTAATCAAGCCCTTTTTCCTTGAGCGATGCGCGGGCCAGCGTGTCCAGTGCATCACCTGCTGTACCTTCGGGGAAAGTCGCCATGGCGACTTGTATATGGCCCTTCAATACGCGGGTAAAATGCTCTTTCATTTCATCCGTAACGGGGGCAACGGCGATGGTGCGGGTGATATCCGTCGTGCCATCAAGGTATTGCCCGCCGCTATCGACCAGATAAATAGGCCCGGCGTTTAGTGGCAGTTTGGTTTCATCTGACGATCGATAATGCACGATCGCGCTGTTCGGTCCGGCACCAGAGATGGTATTAAAGCTAAGGCCTTTGAAATGATCTTGTTCGGCGCGGAAGCCTTCCAGCATGTCCGATGCCGTAATTTCATCGTGCTGTTCGGCCATGCCCGGCTCCAAAACGGCGGCAAGGAAGCGCGTTACGGCAGCGCCATCGCGGATATGGGCGTTGGTGGCGCCTTGTATCTCTACATCGTTTTTCAAGGATTTCATCATTTGCAGGGGGCTTGCGGCGTTGTGCATGTTGCCGCCTTCCTCTGCAATGATATTGGCAACCTTTACAGGGGCCGTATTGGGGTCAACCCATATGTTGCCGCCGTTTTTGGCGAGTGCGGCTACGTCTTTTGCAAAATCTTCGAAATCGTGGATACGCACGTCATCGCCCACCCATGTGCGGGTGTCGTCCGGCACTTTCTTTTGATCGATGTACCAATCCACCGTGCCGTCATCATGTGCGATGGCGTATGACAGCGTGAAAGGCGTGCAGGGCACATCATTACCACGCACGTTTAACAGCCAGCAGATTTCTTCCGGCAGCGTGATGGTCATGGCCTTTACGCCTTCGGCTTTCAGTGTGTTCGCCAGTTCTGCGCGCTTTTCAGCGGACTCTTTGCCGGAAAATTCCAGCGGATGTGCGACAGCAGGCGTTTGCGGTGCGGCCGGGCGGTTTTTCCACGCCGCGTCCTGTGGGTTTGATTGAACGAATACAAGCTGTGATCCTGCTTTTTCAACGGCATCTTTCAGGGCTTTGGCACCAGCAGGTGTGTGCAGGGAAGGATCGATCCCAAACACAGAACCTGCAGGCAGGTTTTTTTCAATCCACTCCGTTGGGCGAATGGTGGGGATGGGGGCCTGCCCTTCAGAGACACTGCAGATATCAAATTGCTTTGCATCCACTTCTTTACGTGCTTGCAGCGTATAGCGGCCATCGGTAAAAAACGCGGCCTTGTCTTTTAGAATGATGGCCGAGCCTGCGGAGCCAGTAAAGCCCGTTGCTTGCGTCAGACGTTCATTGGATGCGGGCACGTATTCGCCTTGGAATTCATCTGCGCGTGGTACGAAAAATCCGTCAATTCCGCGCAATTGCATTTCGGCGCGCACGCCGTCCAGCCGGTCTTTGGTCATCATGGATCTCCTTTGCCGCCATTATAGTGGCCGGGTATCCGTTTTCCAGAGGTTTTATTTTAAGGGGTTTTTGGCGTGACAAGGTGTGTTTTACGTATTTTGCGCTTTTCGCCGAATACGTTTTCCGTATCAAGTGCACGCAAGGCATCGTGGGACGCGGCGATGGAAAGGAGCATGTCCTCCAGTTGTGTGGCACCGTCGGCGTCGCTGTTTTTAAAACTGAAGGATGTGCGGCCAAACTGGCTTGTGGCGCGACCTGTGTAACTGCAAAACTTGCCCAAACCGCCATCGGGGTTGAGCCTGATGGTGGTGTTGCTGGTGGCCATGCGGTAATCCCCGTTCATCAAAGTTAGTGTTTGGTCATCTGATGTTCCGGTAATAATAAATATCCGCTCCTCATTGTGGATGGCGATTATCCCGGCGGCATGCGTTGCTCCATACCATTCGATATTTCTTGCCATGTCGTTCCCATCCGGGAAGATCTGAACAGAAACGGGGATGTCGAGATTCTGCAAGTTTTTGACAATACGGCTGAGGTGCGACAGCACGCTACCGGCCCCGCTTTCCGTTAGTTCCCTTTCTTTTTTGGCGCGGTGTCTTTCGAATTTTTCCCGCAGGGTGTTTTGTACGTCTGTCATTGTGGCGCCTTTAGTACTTTGGGTTTAGGCAGTTGCATGACAGGCGTTTTGCGCGCTTGTGATGGCGCGGGTTCGGTGACCAGAGAAAATCCATTTTTGGCGATGCGCACGTCGTTTTGGGCACAAGTTACTATGATATCACCCTGTAGTCTTTGAATGTCTTCTTTGTGATTAAGATTGAAGTAACCATAGTCCATCTTAAGTATGTATTCTTTTTCAGCGCTATACATTTCACTGTGTATCCAGACTGGCAATTTTAAGTGCTGTATGCGAAGCAGGGCTTCAAACAGGCTGCGCTCACGATACGGCCCGCTTGTTTTTTCAATGGACTCCTGAGAAACAATCACCTCGACATCCAGCCCGCCTGCCTGCAGCGCCCCGATCATGTCGCTGAAGTTCTGGAGCGCCGTATCAAAGCCGGAGGCATGATCTTCTTCCCGCACTTTTTCCTTTGCTTGTTCAAAGGCGTCCCTGATATCTGCCGGTGTCGGCGGTGTTATTTTGGCCATGTGTGGTCCTGCCTGTTACTTATGCGGGGCAAAATATACCATAATACATTAACATAATCAACAAAAAGAAAATGGTTATATTTTTCAGGGTGTTGAGAGGTTTTAAATGTCGATTGGCCTTAAGACTTTATCTGCCTTGGCGCGGGCTTGATCTGGTGGATGCGGGCACGTTTTCGGGCGCTGGAAAGGGAATGATGGGCCGGGTTTCTGAACAGGGCTTCCTCGGATGCGGCGCGTTCTATAATGAGCTGTTGAAGCTTTATAAAAGCATCCGGGTCTTCGGCGGGATCGAATAGAAAAGCCGGAACTGCTCCCCCGCGACATGGCGGTCAATGCAGAATCGTGACACGGCAAACATATAGTTATCCTTTTGCTCCGTAGGGCACCCATATGCGATCAGGTGCTTTTTCGCGCCAAAGCTGATCGTGCCGCTGAACGTGAGGGAGGCGTCTTTGGGAAACATATTGAAAGCCTGTTGCGATCCGCCCCAATATATATCGACACTGATCTCGGCACCGGATTTCTGAAGTGTGGATACAGTGTTTTGCAGCAGATCCAGCATTTCACGCGTGTGCTGGGCGCGGCCTGATTTTTGAACAGCATCTTTAAAGGCTGTCGCAATCTCATCTGTGTCGAGTTTTTTCATTTATGCAGTCAGAGCTTTCATTGGCTTTGTGCCGGAATATTGCATAAATCAAAGGGCACAGTCAATATGAAAAATTATTTCATTATTTCAAATGCTTGTTTGGGGCGTGCCCGCCCGCTATAAATGATTTATGGCTCATAAAGCGCATGTCATCGTTGTCGGGAACGAAAAAGGCGGATCGGGGAAATCGACCGTGGCGATGCATCTGGCCGTGGGGCTGTTGCGCTTGGGGTACCAAGTGGGCACTGTTGACCTTGACAGCCATCAGGCCACCTTTACCAATTATCTTAAAAACCGCTGGGATTATGTGGCGCGTACGCACGAAAGCCTGCCCAGCCCGGAGCATATCCACATCGATCATGCGCGTGGCGTAGACGTCATGAAAAACCGTGACGAAGAGCGCTGGCGCGTGGAGAGCGTTATCAAAGAATTGAACGTGATGAACGATTTCATCGTTGTCGATACGCCCGGCAGCGACCGTTTCATGAGCATGGTCGGTCATTCCTATGCGGATACGCTGATTACGCCGATGAATGACAGTTTCATTGATCTTGACCTTTTGGCCAAGATGGATGCAACCACGCATAAAATGGTGAAGCCCAGCGTTTATACGCAAATGGTCTGGGACCTGCGCCGCCAGCGCAAGGAACAAAACGGCACGATGATGCAATGGTACGTGATGCGTAACCGCCTTGCCGTACTGGACAGCCGTAACAAGCAAGACATTCATAACATCATGCAGGATTTGCAGTATGAATTGGGCTTTCGTATTGCGCCCGGTTTTACAGACCGCGTGATTTATCGCGAGCTGTTTTTAAATGGCTTGACGCTTTTGGATTTACGCGAGGGCGAGGGGCATGCTTTGAACATGTCCAACATTAATGCGCGGCAGGAAGTACGCAGCCTTGTGCGCCGTATCTTGCCGCAAAAGGACGTTTCGACGCTTTCATTGCTGAAAACGTACTGACTCCTTAAACACCCTGAAAGAGGTTTTTGATGCAAGCGAGCAAGAAAGAGCTGTCTCCCCATGTATTTGATAGCAGCATATTGCGTCAATACGATATTCGCGGCCTGATCGGCAAAACATTGACGGAAACAGATTGCTATTACGTGGGCCGCGCCTTTGGCACGGTGTTAAAACGCGCTGGCGGCAAAACGGCGGTTGTCGGTTTTGACGGGCGTGAAACATCCCCTGTTTTTGCGCAAAACGTACGGCAAGGCCTTGCCGATTGCGGTATTGACGTGACCGACATTGGCCTTGCGCCAACGCCTATGGTTTATTTCGCGATGAAGTCTGTGCCCTATGATGCGGGACTGGTGATTACAGGATCGCACACGCCAAAGGAATATAACGGCATCAAGATTGCGCGGTATACAGGCCCTGTTTATGGCGACATGGTGCAGGACCTGGGCCGTATTGCGGCGGCAGCGGATTTTGAAAGTGGCAGCGGCCCGATGCATCAGGCAGATGTGCAGGATAAATATGTGGCGCGGATGCTGGAAGATTATCATGGCACGCGCCCCTTGAAAGTCGCGTGGGATAACGGCAATGGTGCAGGGGGTGAAATTTTGCGCCGTCTTGTGAAAAAACTGCCGGGTGAACACATCCTTTTATATGATGATGTGGATGGCACCTATCCGAACCACCACCCGGACCCGACAGTTGCCAAGAACCTTGTCGATCTGCAAAAAGCCGTGCGTGAGAATAACTGCGATATCGGCATTGGTTTTGATGGTGATGCCGACCGTATCGGTATTGTCGATGAAAAAGGCGATATCCACTGGGCGGATGTGTTGATGGCGGTATACGCGGCAGAGGTTTTAAAAACCCATCCCGGCGCGGATATTATTGCCGATGTCAAATGCAGCCGGGTCCTGTTTGATGAAATCACACGCCTTGGCGGCAAGCCAGTGATGTGGAATACGGGGCATTCCCTGATTAAGGCGCAGATGCAAAAATTGAAATCGCCACTGGCGGGCGAGTTGGCCGGGCATATTTGTTTTGCGGATAAATACTATGGCTTTGACGATGCGCCCTATTGCGCTGTGCGTCTGCTCGATATCCTTGCGCGGGCGGATAAGCCGTTTTCGGAAATGGTAGCGCATTTGCCGATAATGCATAACACGCCTGAAGTGCGCTTTCATGTGCCTGCAGCCCGCAAGTTCCAGATTGCCCCCGAAATCAAAGACCGTTTACGGGAGGCCGGTGAACAGGATATAACAATAAACGATATTGATGGCGTGCGCGTCACAACGCCGGATGGCTGGTGGCTGATGCGTGCTTCACATACCGAAGACGTGCTGACCGTTAGGGCCGAGGGCTTCTCAGCAGAGGGGCTGGAGCGGTTGAAAGCGCAGCTTGTCAGCCAATTAGAGAAAAGCGGCGTTGCATCGCCGTTTTAAACAGGGGGAATACCATGACGATCACACTGCATCCGCGCGTATTGGAATTTATCGCATCGCGCATCTGCCACGATTTGGTCAGCCCTGTCGGCGCGATCAGCAATGGTGTGGAGTTAATGCAGGAACTGGGCGAGGATGCGGGCGCGGAAGCTGTTAAGTTGATTGCGACAAGCGCGCATCAGGCTTCGTTCCGTTTAAAGGCCTTTCGTCTCAGCTATGGCGCGGCGGGTACGGATAAGAATATTGGCTTTAAAGATATCAGCGAAGCCTTTACGGATTTAATCAGCGCAAGCCGCGTTAAGGTGACGTTCGAAGATGGCTTGTCCGCCAAGTTTTCCATGCCACCGCGTGGGTTTTTCAAATGCCTTTTGAACCTTTTGATTCTGGCGGAAGAATGCAACCACGGCGAAGGCAGTCTGAATGTTACTGCGATTGACGGGAACAAGGGCATCGCAATTCAAGTGTCCGGTAAAAACCCCGGTTTCCGCGAGGGTGCTGCGGATGCGCTGGTTGGAAAAACAGACCCGGATGATCTTGACCCCCGGCTTGTCCATGCCTATGTCACCGGGCGTTTTGCGGAGTGGTTTGGTTTCAAGCTCGATTGGGATTCAGAACCTGAAACCGGGCATATGTCTTTCCGCCTGACGTTCTAAAGGCACGTAATTAGACACGCGTTTTTTCCGTTTGATATACGTACGTATGTGCGTTGTTTTCCTAATGGGATTTTTGCGCTCTTTTTTAGGTTGCGAATAATAAAAACTTAATCATTTCGCCGCATCCTTATACAATACGTACCGAGGTTTTGTTGGAACGGTGCTGTCAGTTTTTTCTAAAGGGAAAAGTGCAATGGATGATTTGATTCAAGAGTTTCTGGCCGAAACGACAGAGAGCTTGAACGCGCTCGATATTGATATCGTGAAACTGGAGCAAAATCCGGGAGACAGAGATTTGATGAGCCGGATTTTCCGTTTGGTGCATACGATAAAAGGCACGTGCGGTTTTTTGGGCCTGCCGCGCCTTGAAAGGGTGGTACATCACTCTGAAAACGTGCTGGGCCGTTATCGCGAAGGTTCTTTGAATGTTACGCAAGATTCCGTCACGCTTATTTTGGAAGCGTTTGACCGTATTAAAAACATCGTTGCAGGTATCGCCGAAACGGGAAGCGAGCCGGAGGGAGATGATGGCGCCCTGATTGCGCGGCTGGATGCTGTATATGAAGACAAGGACATGCCTGTGGTGGAAGATGCTGCCGTACAGGAATCGGTCGCGTCGCTGGAAAGTGAAGCTGTAGAGGTCGCAGAGCCGTCTGTGCCACCGTCACGAGAAAAAGATGAAGCGCCAGTTGCCGCGCCAGCGGAAGATCCTGCTGCGAAATCATTGCGTGTCAGCGTGCAGGTGCTTGAAAACTTGATGACGATGGTGAGCGAGCTGGTGTTGACCCGCAACCAATTGCTGCAAATTTCTCGCCAGCAACAGGAAAACCTGTTTTCCGCGCCTTTGCAGCGCCTGAACCATGTCGTGTCGGAATTGCAAGAAGGCGTGATGCAAACGCGCATGCAGCCCATCGGCAATGCATGGAGCAAGCTGCCGCGCATTATCCGCGATATTTCTGTTGAACTGGATAAGAAAATTAACCTTGAGATGCGCGGGCAGGAAACCGAGCTGGACAGGCAGGTTCTTGACCTTATCAAGGACCCGCTGACGCATATGGTGCGCAATTCGGGAGATCACGGCATAGAAACGCCAGAGGCCCGCAAAGCGGCAGGCAAGCCCGAAGAAGGGCGCATTGTGCTCAACGCCTATCACGAAGGCGGGCATATTATTATCGAGATTTCCGATGACGGTAAGGGCCTGAATACAGATTCAATTCGCAAAAAGGCACTGGAAACGGGCATTGTGACGGAAGAACAGTTACGTGATATGTCGGAAAAGCAGATACAGCAATTTATTTTTTCCGCCGGGTTCTCAACGGCAGAGGCTGTGACGGCGGTGTCGGGGCGCGGCGTTGGCATGGATGTTGTGCGCACGAATATCGAGAAAATTGGCGGCACGATAGAAATGACATCTGTTTTCGGCAAGGGCACGACCTTTACCATTAAAATCCCGTTGACGCTGGCTATTGTTTCCGCCCTGATCGTTGAGGCAGGAACGGAGCGCTATGCGATACCGCAAATTAGCGTGCGCGAGCTGGTGCGGCTGTCTGCAACAGGGGAAAACAAACTGGAAGACATTCACGGCACGCCGGTTATGCGCTTGCGTGATCGTTTGTTGCCGCTTATTTCCCTGCGCAAGATTTTGAAAATGGAAGAGGTCGAACAAGGCGATAAAAGCAGCCAAGTGATTGTTGTGCAGGTTGGGGCGCAAAGCTTTGGTATTATCGTGGATCGTGTTTTCGATACGGAAGAAATTGTGGTCAAGCCGGTGTCCCGCATTTTAAAGGGAATACGCATATTTTCCGGCAATACTATTTTGGGCGATGGCAGCGTTATCATGATTCTCGACCCCAATGGCGTTGCCAGTATGGTGGGTGACGTATCGACAGCGCGGGCAGAAGCGGAAAGCGCTGCGGAAGAACAAAAGAAATTTGAAACAGACCGCAAAACGTCGCTTTTAATTTTCCGCGCCGGGCCGGGCGCGCCACGTGCCGTGCCATTGGCGCTGGTATCACGGCTGGAAGAATTTTCACAAGACCAGATCGAGGTGTCCGGCAATAAAAGAGTCGTGCAGTATCGCGGCAAGTTGATGCCGTTGGTGCCTTTTAGCCCTGATATGTCGGCCCAGAAAGAGGGGAGCCAGTCTGTTTTGGTTTTTTCTGATCGTGACAGGTCCATGGGCCTGATGGTCGATGAAATTGTCGATATCGTGGAAGAGCGCATAGACGTACAGCTTGCGGGCGAGGGCGGGTTTGGCCTTTTGGGCAGCGCTATTATACAAGGCAAGGCCGTTGACGTGGTTGATGTCGGGCATTTCTTGTCTGTTGCACATAGTGATTGGTTTGGCACGTCATCCTCTGCGCAGATAATGTCGCATGGTGGGCGCCGCGTTCTTTTGGTGGATGACAGTCCATTTTTCCGCAACATGTTGGCCCCTATGCTGGGCGTTGCGGGGTATCGGGTGGTAACGGTAGAGAGCGCGCAGGAAGCGCTGAACCTTTCCAAGAAAGGGGAAGCCTTTGACGTTATTATTAGCGATATAGAAATGCCGGGCATGAGCGGTTATGAGTTTGCGAAAACGCTCCGTTCCCAAGATCATAAATGGAAAGAAACGCCGTTGGTGGCCTTGTCGTCACACGCAACATCCGGGGATTTCGACAGAGGCAAGGCCGCAGGGTTTGATGATTATATTGCCAAGTTTGACCGTGACGCTCTTTTGCGCACTATTGCTCAGTTAGGGGAAGCTGCATGACAGGACAAAGTACAAAACCGCAAACGGGTGATTCAAAAGATTTTCTGACCATGACCGTTGACGGGCAGGTTTTCGGCATTCCGGTGCTGCAGGTGCAGGACGTGTTGGGTGAACAGCGCGTAACAGCGGTGCCATTGGCCCCACCAGAGGTGGCGGGTTCGTTGAATTTGCGCGGGCGTATTGTCACGGCCATCAATCTGCGTCGCCGTTTAGGCCTAGAGCCTGTGGCGGAAGGGGCCAAGACGATGAGCGTCGTTGTTGATTATCAAGGCGAGCTTTACAGCCTGATCGTCGATGGCGTGGGAGAGGTTTTATCCCTGTCGGATTCAGATTTTGAGAAAACACCGCCCACGCTGGACCGTGTTTGGCGCGAAGTGGCGACAGGCGTTTACCGGCTGAAAAATGACTTGCTTGTTATTCTTGATGTTTCCGACATGCTGGAAGCATTGTACAGCCGGGATCATCATGCAGCATAAGCCGCTAGTATCTGGGGGTATGACATGGGTCAGTGCCTGATTGTGGATGATAGCCGCGTTGTGCGCAAAGTGGCCCGCAACATTCTGGAAGAGATGGGGTTTGAGTGCATAGAGGCGGAAGATGGCCAAAAAGCGCTTGAAACCTGCAAGGATAAAATGCCGGAAACAATTCTGCTGGATTGGAACATGCCCGTGATGAACGGCATTGATTTTTTGCGGGCTTTACGCGCCTTGCCGGGCGGTGATGCGCCGAAAGTTGTTTTTTGCACCACAGAAAACGAGTTTTCTTATATTCAGGAAGCGCTGGGCGCGGGAGCCAACGAATATATCATGAAGCCCTTTGACGGTGAGATCATACAAAGCAAGTTTCAGCAAATAGGAGCTTTGTAACAAGGTATGGCAAGGGGGAAACCGGTATCGGCAGAAAAAGACGCGCCAATTCGCGTTATGGTTGTAGATGATTCAGCCGTCATCCGTAGCTTTCTTACCCGCTTTATTGAAGAAGATAAAAACCTGAAAGTATCTGTGACGGCAGGTAATGGTGAAGTTGCCCTTTCCCTTTTGGCGCGGCAGCAGGTTGACGTTCTGGTGCTTGATATCGAAATGCCCGTCATGGATGGCCTGACAGCGCTGCCTTTGATTTTGAAGGTTGACCCTGATTTGCAGGTTATTATTGCTTCGACGCTGACCAAGGAAAATGCCGTTATTACCATGAAATGTCTTCAGGCAGGCGCGGCAGAATGCCTTGCCAAACCACAATCGCAGGACATGACGTCTTCAGACGCCTTTAAGCGTAACCTTGTCGAGAAAGTGCGGACTTTGGGGCGCTTGACGCGTCATCGCCGCAGAACATCTGGCCGTGACATGATGGCGCTTAAAGGCGAAGCGGCTGGAAATATCGTCCCACGTGCTGAAAAAAAGTTTTCCCTGCGTACGGAAACGGTAAAATTGGCACCTGATGTCATTGCGGTTGGCAGCTCGACAGGGGGGCCGCAGGCTTTAATGCAATTTTTTTCCGATCTGAAAAAGCCGTTACGCCAACCTGTTCTTGTCACGCAGCACATGCCGGCAACGTTTACGGCGATCTTGGCCGACCATATTGCCAAACAATCCGGGCTTGTATGCCGGGAGGCAGTTGATGGCGAAATGATACGCGGCGGCGTGATTTATATCGCGCCGGGAAATTATCACATGACAGTTGTGCAAGAGGGGCTGCAGAAAAAGATATCCTTAAATCAAGAGCCGCCAGAAAACTTTTGCCGCCCGGCTGTAGACCCGATGTTGCGCAGCCTTGTGTCCGCCTACGGCAAGAAAATATTGGCAGTGATCCTGACGGGTATGGGCGCGGATGGCAAAAAAGGATGCGAAGCCGTTATAGATGCAGGGGGCATGGTACTGGCGCAAGATGAAACAACCAGTGTTGTCTGGGGCATGCCGGGCGCTGTGGCGATGGCGGGGCTGTGCACCAAGGTTATGCCGTTGGGATTAATGGCGCAGGAAGTGCGTGGTTATGCAGATAAAACAGGTGGCGTGTCATGAATGATGCTGATTTCGTGTTTTTTGAAGATTTGTTAAAACGCGAGTCTGGCCTATCGATTACGCGGGAAAAGACGTATCTTTTGGAATCGCGCCTTCTACCGCTTGCAACGCGGCTGGGGCTTGAAGGGCTGAACGGTATTATCAAGGAATTAAAATATGCAAGGGATTCTCTATTGCAAAAATCCGTTGTTGAGGCCATGACAACGAATGAAACGTCTTTCTTTCGTGACAATACACCCTTTCAGCGCATGAAAGAAGGGGTTATCCCTGCATTTTTAAAGGCGCGCGCGGCGCAAAAACGCTTGCGTATTTGGTCTGCGGCGTGTTCCAGCGGGCAGGAGCCGTATTCGCTGGCCATGATGTTTAAAGAATATGGCACCGCGCTTGACGGGTGGCGGGTTGAAATTGTGGCAACCGACCTGTCGGAAGATATTTTGGCGCAGGCCAAGCAGGGCGTGTATACGCAGTTTGAAGTGCAGCGTGGCCTTCCCATTCAGATGCTGGTGAAGTATTTTGCGCAAGAGGGCGACAAATGGCGTGTTAAGCCTGACATTCGGAACATGATTAGGTTTCAACCCTTGAATTTGCTGGGCAGCTATGGGGCCATGGGCGCGTTTGATATTGTGTTCTGCCGCAATGTGCTGATTTATTTCGATGTGCAGACAAAGGCGCGTGTGCTGAAATCCATCAAAAATGTTATGCAGCGTGACGGTGTTTTGTTTTTAGGCGGCGCAGAAACCGTTATTGGCGTTTCTTCAGATTTTAAAGCCGTGCCTGCATTGAAAGGTATATATTTGCGTGATGATACGACCTATGCTGCGGTGGGCTAATAGATATTTAGCGCACGACAAGGACATGAAACAGTATATATCCTGTGACGGTGTTGTTGGCGACACAACCCGTCATAAATCCGGCAGCTTCATTGGCTTCTCCACTGCCGCCGATTTCACCGGAGTTCATGAATCCTTCACCTATGGCCATCCAAGGATCTGGTGTGGGTGGTATGGGGAAAAGAGCGCCTGTTAATGTTGGAGGATCTCCTCCAGGGTTTTGAAGGCCTACCTGATTGTTGATTGATATACACATGTTGCGTGTGACATAGCTCCAGAATATCAACTCTTTAGAATCTGATCCTGTTAAAGATTCCCCCAGTCCAATGACTTCGGTGAAACCGCCGATCAGGTATTCTGGCGCCAAGCTGCTGACAACAGAAGGCGGTGCTTGCCATGTTATGCCGCCTCCGGCAGGGTCAAATATGTCACAAGAATTGTCTGCCGGTGCGTTGGCGTTATCGTACATTGTCGGGTCGTTCCATTGTGCGGAATCGAAGCCGATTGTTCCGGTGAAGCCTCCGCCTGATCCTGCCCCGACAACGCACCCCCCCATAAGAGTCAGGCGCTGAATGGCCCGTTCAAGGGATGCGGCATATTGAAGGATGTGCGATAGCGCTAACGTTTCTTGTTCTCGCGTTATGCTGCCGCTACCACGCCCACTTTGCGTGACGGCATAGGACAAAGCTGCAAATAGCGCCACGGCTATCAGAATAAGAAACAGGGCGTTTCCTTTGTTCCCGTATGCTTTTACAAACCGAGGGAGGAAGAAACGCGGCATGTTTTTTTTCCGTTAAGCGCCTGCCGAAGCCTTTTCCTTGGCTGTTTCATCGCCCTCCGTCGATGCGGGTTCGCGCAGCACATAGCCGCGCCCCCAGACGGTTTCGATGCAGCGCCCTGCATCCGGAGACACTTTTTCGATTTTTTTGCGTAGTTTGCAAATGAAAACGTCGATAATTTTCAGCTCCGGCTCGTCCATGCCGCCGTACAGGTGGTTCAGGAACATTTCCTTGGTAATGGTAGAGCCTTTGCGCAGCGATAACAGCTCAAGAACAGCATATTCTTTTGATGTCAGGTGCAGCGGGCTTTCCCTTACATCCACCGTGCGTGTATCGAGGTTGACCATGATGGGGCCTGTCTTGATAACGCTTTGTGAATGGCCTTTGGAGCGGCGCACAATGGCGTGCAGGCGCGCCATCAGCTCGCGCTTGTCAAAAGGTTTCGTCAGGTAATCATCCGCGCCAAAGCCCAAGCCTTTGAGCTTGCTGTCCAGTTCGGATAAGCCAGACAAAATAAGAATGGGGGTTTCAATTTTTGCGGCGCGTAGACGCTTTAAAACTTCATAGCCATCAAGGTCGGGCAACATCAGGTCGAGAATGATGATATCGTATTCATAGATTTTGCCGATTTCGAGGCCATCCTCGCCCATGTCGGTTGTATCGACGACATAGCCGTCTGCCTTTAGCATCAATTCAATGCTCTTGGCTGTGGATTGATCGTCCTCGATTAGCAAAACGCGCATGTCTCTCCCCTTTTCATTTTTTGTTAGCGATGATGAATCGCCTCTGAACCGCCACCTTCAGTATAGCAGATTGCGTTAACCTTCGTTAACATGAATCGTGTTTTTGAAACATAATTTCAATGAAATGAAGTATTTAGAGAGTGTGGCGATATATTCTTACTTAACGTAAGATTTTGAACGGTCTATCCGCAGGAAGGATATGTGGGGGCGGCAGGCGAGTCGCTGATGGCGGTTTTTGTCATGGCTTGCCGCACGATATTCAAGATTTCAGGATGCCCCTCCCTATCTTCAAAGGCTCGTTTTTCGATACGTTTTTTTTCAGGATCGCCCTTGGGCAGAACATAGAACAGGACATCATCCCAGTCTCTTGCGGGGATGGCAGAGACTTGCGGGAAGGAAACCAGCGTTTTTACAGCTTCAACATTGTGCTCTGTTGCTGCGTCAACAAGACAGCCGCGCAGTGTATAGGGCAGGATGTCTGGCGCTTTCGGGTGGTTGCGGAGCGCCTGTAAAACCTGCATCCACTTGTTTTTCTCTGTATGGGATTGGCCTGTGGCCCATATCAGGGACAGGCCCAGCGATGTTGCATCAAGCGTTTCCGGCTTTTTCTCCAGTATATAAAGAGCAAGGCCTGCATCTTTTTTATCCTGTATGACGTGTGGCAGACGGGGCTTTTGCCGGGCCGCTGCGTAGGAGAGTGCAGGTCTAAGGTGTTGAAATTTCATTGTTATACCTTTTTACAGCATCTACAATACGACACCTTTTGTATTATGTCAATAAAAACCCCGGCCAAAAACTGCTGCGGCCTTGTTTGTACTTATGCGATAATGAAAGAAGGGATTGGGGAAGACTGTGCATAATTTTATCGAAAACCTTAGCGGCAACCTGTCGGATATCAGCGATGTCCGGCTGTTTGGCCGTGTCACGAAAATTCTGGGCATGCTGGTCGAGGTTGGCGGGGTTGAGCGTGAATTGTCGATTGGTGATCGCTGCAATCTGGTACCGCGTGGCGCAGAGCCTGTGCCGTGCGAGGTTGTGGGCTTTCGTGAAAGCCATGCGTTGGTAATGCCGTTTAAACCGCTGGACCGTATCGGGCTTGGGTGCCGGGCGGAAGTTGCGCCGGCGCAGCCTGCTGTTTATCCATCAGATGCATGGCTGGGCCGCGTGATTAATGCAATGGCGGAACCGATTGACGGCAAGGGACCATTATTGGCGGGCAGCGAGCATATGCTGCTGAAAAACAAGCCGCCCGCCGCGCACGACAGAAGCCGTTTAGGCGATAAGCTGGATTTGGGGGTGCGGGCGATCAACAGTTTTTTGGCGACATGTCGCGGGCAGAGGATGGGAATCTTTTCCGGTTCCGGTGTGGGTAAGTCTGTTTTAATGTCAATGTTGGCAAGATATACCGAGGCTGACGTGAACGTGATCGGCCTGATCGGCGAACGCGGGCGCGAGGTACAAGAGTTTTTGGAAGATGACCTTGGCCCGGAAGGCCTTAAAAAAAGCGTTGTCATTGTTTCAACATCAGATGAATCGCCATTGATGCGACGGCAGGGGGCCTATGTGACGCTGGCTGTTGCCGAATATTTTCGCAATCAGGGCAAGCAAGTTTTGTGCATGATCGACAGCGTCACGCGCTTTGCGATGGCGCAACGTGAAATCGGCCTGTCCGCCGGGGAGCCGCCGACGTCAAAAGGTTATCCACCCACGACGTTTTCGGAACTTGCAAAATTGTTGGAACGCGCCGGGCCGGGCATGAAGGGCACGGGCGATATCACGGCCTTTTTCTCTGTCCTTGTCGAGGGGGATGACCACAACGAACCCATTGCCGATGCCGTGCGCGGTATTATCGATGGTCACGTGGTGTTGGAGCGCGGCATTGCCGATCGCGGACGCTATCCTGCCATTAATATTCTGCGCAGTATTTCCCGTTCCATGCCGCGCTGCTTGACGGAAGATCAAGCCAAGCTTGTCATGCGCGGGCGCGAGGTGATTTCGACGTATGAAGATATGGCAGAGCTGATCCGTCTTGGTGCCTATAAGAAAGGTGCGGACCCCAAGGTGGACGAGGCGATTTTGCTCTATCCGCAGATCGAACAGTTCTTGTCGCAAAAACCACGTGAGCATACGACGTTGACGGATGGTTATAAAATGCTGGCCGACATTTTGGGCATGACGCATGGCTGATCTATCCGCCTTGATCCGCCTTCATAAACATGAATTGGATGAAAAACGCCGCGCCTTGGGCGAGCTGTATGGCGAGATGGCGGTTCTGGAGCGTGAACTGCGCGACCTTGAAACGGCTTTTGAACGTGAAAAAGACAGCATGGCGGCAGAGGGCGGCGTGTATTTCACTTTTGCAGGATATGTCGAAAAAGTCCGCGCCCGCAAGGAGGAGATTGCAAAAGAGGAAGAAGCGCTGGAAGAGCGTATAGAAGCTGCCCGCGACGACATGATGGAAACCTTTGCCGAGCTGAAGAAATTTGAAAAAGCACAGGAGGCGCGGGAGCGCGCCGAGCAGGAAAAACGCGCCATGAAAGAAGCGCAGGCGCTGGATGAGATTGGGTTGGAAAACTATAGGCGGAAGGAAGAAGAGGGTTAGTCTTCTCCTCTCATGCCGCGCATGGATAGAATGATTTGCCCAATACCACGCGCCCCGAAAATGAGAAAAAGGCCGGGGACAAGGTAAAACATAGCAGAAATTATATCTCGCGTAGGTGTTCTTGCATTGTGTGATGCAATAATATTGGAAAATATAGAGGCGAAATAAGAAAGGCCTTTGAGTATCGTTATGCATCCCGCAAAAGCAAGGAGGGCAGTCATAAGCGTTTCTGCGTTTAAGGGGATTTCTGTTTCTTTTGTGTTTTTTCCCGCAATGACTTTACCGATGGGGTTGGCGTAGTGCCAGAATAGGATGGCCATGACAGCCAAGCTGAGTGATCTCGCTATAAAGTATGAAGATGTTTGTGAGGGGGCGTGTGAATCCTGCCCAAGAATATGAAGGAAAATCCCGCTGGAGAAATAAGGGAGAAGCAGGACAAAGGTATAGAGGGAAAAAGTTTTTGAGATGATCGCCCCCAGTTCCTGATATGTCATTTTTTGTTCCTTTATGCCAGTGTGTGTTTTGCTTTTGTATCCTGTTCAATTTTTACCCAGCCATCCTTTTTTGCGGCGAAACGCAGCGACCCTGTTTTCCCAGCTTGCTCCACGCCCTGTTGAAAGCGCTCGGCCATGTCGCGCTGTGCCGAGGGGGGCAGGCTGTGTTCGGTGCGCAAGACAAGATCAAAGGCATTTTTGCGCAGATAGCCGTCAAGCTGCATATCGCCCATGCGGCTGAGGCTGAAGTTCAGGATAAAGCGCGTGCCGTCTGCGTCTTTCTTTTCACCGCCGCCCTCTTCGTTGCCTTGCTGGCGGATAAAAAAATGAATCTGGCTGATTTGTTCATCGTGCAAAAGCGGCATGGAAATACTGCGCCACCCGCCGGGCAAGGTTTCCCGCGCTTGTTCTGTGATTTTGGTGAAATCACCGGCGAGGCGTTCGATGAGTGATTTTTTGCCAGTTGCTTCCAGCGTTTGCGCGCCCAACCAGTTTTCAATATCTCCCATGTGCATAACAGACAGGAATAAAAGCGCCATGGGCGTAAAGCGTGGGGTGAGGGTGGGCAGTGTCTGCCGCAAATGTTGCGCTGCGTCCGGCGCGGCGGTGGCAAGCGTAATCAGCGTTTCCTCCAGCGCAGGCCAGCTTGGTGATAAAAGCGGGTGAAAGCTTTTTACATCTGTTTCAGCAGCGGGAATGGGAGGCATGCCCAGTATATCCGCCTGCGATGCCGGTTGTGCCTGAAAATGCACGGTATCCCCCACCTGTGCCTGTACAGGCGTTGTGAGCACGAAATGCCCTGTATCGGTGCGTATCAGCGGCGCGCCGGATGATGTTTTTGCTTCAATAACACCGGTTATTCGTGACTGTTCTGTTTTTAGAGGTGTTTGCACGGATTGCGGCTGTGGTGTTGATTTTTGTGGAAAGGTGTCTTTGGTGGTAACTGTTGCAGGGCTTTCTTTTGCAGTCTGTGCGGTATCGGAGCTAATGATATGCAGCGTCACAATATTTTGCGGCGTTGGCAAAGCCTGTTTTGCGGATGCCGTGAGTGTGGGGAAAAGGCTTTTGTCCGCAATCCCTGTTTGCAGGGCTTCCAGCACGGGCAATATGTTTTCGGGTGGGCGCTGGGGAGGTTGTGGAGTCGCGTGGCTTTGTGTTGTTGGCGTAGATGTAGACGGCGGCACACCTTCTGGCTGTGATGCATGTTTTTGTGGTAGCGGCAGGAACCGGAGCAGTTTTTGCAAAATGGAATCGTTTTCAGGTACGGTTTGTGCCGGTACTGTCTGCGTACCTTCTGCTGTTTGAGCCGGTATGGATTGCAGAATTTTTGTTATATTTATTCGCGCTGGCACCGTTTCGGGCAATTGTTGAAGGATTTCATCAACAATGACCGGATTAGAAAAAAACGCGATAACTTCTGCTTTAACCGGTGCGGGAAGCTTTTCTATCGCGGCAGGAATGTCTTGTGCGGGCAGTTGTATGAGTTCCGGCACGGCGGCGGGCAGGGGCGGCAGGCCGGGACTGTGTGGTAATATATCTTTTGCGAATACAGCCAATTTCTCTGCCGAGGCATCTTTTGCAGCAGACAGGATGTGCGCGACCACCTCAACAGGCAGGGGCTGTGATGCGGGCGTAGGCTTGCTGTATGTGTCATGTGGTAAGGCGGTGGGGCGTCGTGCCTGTACGGGCGCATCATCCAGTGTTTCCGGTGCTGTGCGCGGAATAAAAATAGCTGTGACGGTATCGCCCTCTTTAAGTGGCGGTAATTGTTTTGGCGCTTGCGCCACTGTGTCCAAAGCCGCTTTTGCCAGTGCATCTTGCTGGCGCACAACAGCGATTGTCGTGCGCAGAACGGTTTTGTCGCGGATCAGGCGGATATCTACCTCTGTGCCGTCCGGTGGAGGGCGGTTTGTTTTAACGGTGATTTCCCCCTTGTCCGTCGTAATTTTTGTTTCGCCATCATCGTTTGTAGCGATGATTTTTCCGCGCAGGGTTTCGCGTATTTCCGTGGCTTTTATTTCCGGGGGGGCATTTATAATCTCGGCCTGCTGTACGCCGCGCTCCCCCTTCTCTGCAGGTGGCGCAGTTGTGGGGGTGAGTGATGGCGATACATCACTCATGCCGATTGCCGTAGCGTGGTGGAGAGTTTTTCTGCGATTTTGGCGATATCCTCTGCCGTTTCCGTGCCGGGGTGGCGGGTGAGATATGGCGTTTGTGCGCGAATGGCATCGCGCACCTTTTTATCTTGCCGGATAATGCCTGCAAGGGGAGGCTCTATTTTTAGGAAGTTTTTGCAGGCCTTGATGAGTGTTTGGTACGTCATCTCGCCTTCTTTGTGACTGCCTGTCATGTTGACGACAATGTTCAGGTTATCGCCATGCCCCGCATTGTGGCTCAGCTTGATAAAGGCATAGGCATCAGTCAGCGATGTCGGTTCATCTGTTGTCACGACATAGGAGCAATCCGCCGCTGCCGCCATAAAACGCACCGTGCGGTCAATGCCCGCGCCAAGGTCGATAATTACGGCATCGTAACGGGGGAGGAGGGATTTTAATTGCGCAAGTATCGCTGTAAGCCGTTGGACGGGCAGGGTGGTGAGCGATCCTTGCCCGGAGCGCCCCGCGATCACGTCAAACCCGCCGTCTTCGCATTTTAAAATAATGTTTTCGATGCTGGCATTGCCCTCGATCACGTCATTCAGGTCGCGCTTGACCATCAGGCCCAGTTGCACGTCAATGTTTGCAAGGCCCAAATCGCCGTCAAACAGTAAAACTTTTTTGCCTTGTTGTGCTAGGGACTGCGCGAGCGTAATGGAAAACCATGTCTTGCCAACGCCGCCCTTTCCGGAGGCAACGGCAATCAATTTTCCGGTGGCATTCTGCGTCATGGCGTTGCTCCTGTGTTGTTGTGGGGGAGTAACAGCGCGGCCAGCCGGTCAGGCGACAGGCGGATGATACCGTTGGCAACCTGTGGGGTATGGCTGGCCTCGGTAAAGCGCAGGCTTCCTGTGTCGGCAGCGCTTAAAATACCGCCAAGCCGCCGCGCAAAATCAAGCCGCGTAGGCACGATGTTGCGTACGCCCAGCACCTGAAATGTTTGGGCGATTTCTGCCGCTTCCTCTGCATCCAGCCCCGCAGGGAGAACAAGCGCAGGTTCCATCGGCCCTGTAGCCAAAAGTTTTGCAAGCTCTTTCATCTCGGCAGGGTCAAAGGGGTTCAGCCCGCCTGTGTCGATAATGGTTAGCGGCGCGCTGGCTGATTTTGCAAGCGCTGTTTTTAATGCCTGTGCATCTTGCGCGGGCTGCAGGGGGAGGGCCAGAATATCCAGAAACGCTTCCAGTTGTTCCACGCCGCCTGCGCGCGCGATATCGGTGGTGATAACGGCGGGCCGCTGGCCGTTCAGGACGGATTCAGCCGCCAGCTTGGCCGTCATGAGCGTTTTGCCCGCGCCCGGCGGGCCGACAAGGACAATGGCTTTACCATCTTCCGGCATCAAATCCCCAAAGCTGTAAACAGACCGGAGCGCAGATGCCAGCGCATCTTCCGCACTTGCGGCTTCGATATCTGCGGCGGCGGAGATAATTTTATCGCTGACCTTGGCGGGCAGGCGGTGCTGTAACAGGGCCTCTGTAATCTCTTCCGCGAAATCCTGTGGTGGGGGCGGCCCCTGTGTGGCAGGTTTGGGCAGATCTGGTTGCGGCAGGGCTTCTATGGCGGCGGTGACGCGTATCCAGCCACCGCTTTCCTCGCGGGAGGAAACGATAATCGCATCCTCACCCAACGCATCCTTGATCTGCTGCATGGCATCGGGCATCGATTTGGCCTGAAAAGATTTTAGACGCATAAGCCCTTAACCTTTAACTGATCTGCGCCAGCGTGCGAATTCTTGCGCGCGGGTGAATTTCGTTTTGTGACATGATAATTGTTTGCGGCCTGAAGCGCTCTATGATTGAGCGCACATAGGGCCGGATGCCGGGGCTGGTCAGCAGCACGGGCGCTTCGCCCTTCATGGCAAGCTCTTCGTATGTTCCGCGAACAGATTGGATGAATTGCTGCAGCTGCGTCGGTGCCATAGCCAGTTGCTTGTCCTCGCCTTGTCCGACAAGGGATTCGGCAAAGGCTTGTTCCCATTCGCCTGACAGCGTGACCAATGGCAAAACGTTATCATGGTTGCTGTGCTGGTTGCACAATTGGCGCGCCAGACGGCCACGCACATGTTCTGTGATATTGGTGATGTTGCTGGTATAGCCGGTTGCCTCTGCAACCCCTTCCAATATGCCGGGCAGGTCGCGGATAGATACGCGCTCTGCAACAAGGTTTTGCAAGATGCGTTGTAACCCCGTAACGGTGATCTTTGTTGGCACCACATCGCCCACCAGTTTTTGGTGTGTGGGGGGCATTTCATCCAAAAGCTTTTGCGTTTCGGCGTAAGACAACAGGTCTTGCATGTTGTCTTTAATGATTTCCGTGATATGCGTTGTGACGACTGTGGCGGGGTCGACAACGGTATAGCCCTTAAAATTCGCTTCCTCGCGGTATTCGGGGCTGATCCACATGGCGGGCAGGCCAAACGTGGGTTCACGCGTTTGCTCGCCGGGCAGATCGATGGTGTCGCCCGTGGGGTTCATGCACAAAAGCATTTCAGGCCGGATATCACCTTTGCCAGCTTCAATTTCTTTGATGCGAACGATATAGCTGCTGGCGGGCAACTGCAAATTATCCTGCAAGCGGACAGATGGCAGGATAAAGCCCATGTCTTCGGCAAGCTGGCGGCGCAGGCCCTTGATTTGGTCAGTCAGTCTGCCGTGCTCGCCTTCGTTGTTCACCAGCGGCAGCAGGCCATAGCCCAGTTCGACACGAATGGTATCCATGGCAAGGGCTGCGGAAATCGGCTCTTCCGCAACGGGTTTTTTCTGCTCTTCTTCTTCGGCCTGCGCGATTTGCAGTTGTACGGCCTTTTCCTTGTTTGCGCGTGTGCGCCAGGCGGCATAACCCGTGATACCGCCCATGACAAGAAACGGCGCGGGCGGAATGCCGGGCATAAAGGCCATAACCGCCATCAAAACGCTGCTCAGGCCCAGTGCTTGCGGGTGTTTGCTGAGCTGCGTGAACAAGGCTTTGTCGGCCGAGCCGCGCACGCCGGCTTTTGATACCAGCATGCCTGCTGCAATGGAAACCGTGAGCGCGGGAATTTGGCTGACAAGGCCATCGCCAATCGTGAGGTGCATATAAGTATCAGCTGCCTCGCCAAAGCCCATATCTTTTTGTGCGACACCAATAATAATGCCGGCGATGGCATTGATGAATACAATCAAAAGCCCCGCGATGGCATCACCGCGCACGAATTTCGCCGCACCGTCCATGGATCCAAAGAACGTGCTTTCCTGCTCCAGTTCTGCGCGGCGGGATTTGGCTTCCTGTTCATCGATCAGCCCGGCGGACAGATCGGCATCAATCGCCATTTGTTTTCCGGGCATGGCATCCAGGCTGAAACGCGCTGCAACCTCGGCAATGCGGCCCGCACCCTTTGTGACGACGACAAAGTTCACGATTGTTAAAATTGAAAAGACGATAATGCCGATAACGAAGTTTCCCTGCATCACAAAGCCGCCAAAGGCTTCGATAACATGGCCTGCCGCATCTGTGCCATCGTGTCCGCCGGCAAGGATAAGGCGCGTTGAGGCAAGGTTGAGTGATAGCCTAATCATGGTGGCGATCAAAAGAATCATTGGGAATGAACTGAGGTCTAAAGGCTTTTCGATGAAAAGCGCGGTCATCAGGATAAGAACGGCAAAAGAGAACGAAAGCGCTAGCGCCGCATCCAGCATCCACGACGGCATGGGCAAGATAAGAACGACAAGGATAAAGACAACACCTGCAGCCAGCGCGATGTCACCGCGAATGCGCAGGTTGCTGCCTGGGGGTGTTTCCGGCAGCCGTGTTTCCTCCGGCTGTTTGCGTGCCTGCTTCGGCCATCTATCAGGTTCCCGTTTCCCCGTATTCTTTTAATTTGTTGCGCAGCGTGCGGATAGAGATGCCAAGAATATTGGCCGCATGCGTGCGATTGCCAAGGCAATGTTCCAACGTATTCAGGATCAGGTCTTTTTCGGCTTCTGCGACGGTGCGGGCCACGAAAGCCTCGCTGTCAGTGGCCTGTGTCGTATGACCTGCCGCCGTTTTTTGCGTGACGGCCTGCGCTGTTTGCGCCAATCCGGCTGACTTTTGACCAGAAAGCATGATTGCGCCTGCTTCTATTTCGGCTTCTGAAGACATGAGGATGGCACGGTGCATGGTGTTTTCCAGCTCCCGTACGTTGCCGGGCCATGCATGTGCTTTCAGTTTTTCGCTGGCGGCTTCTGACATCTTTTTCTTGGCAACGCCGTTATGTTCGCTGTATTTGTCGGCAAACATCTGTGCCAGCGGCGCAATGTCCGAAATGCGTTCGCGCAAAGGCGGCAGATGCAAATTAACGACGTTCAGGCGGAAATAAAGATCTTCGCGAAACTTGCCCTCGCGCACGGCGGCTTCCATATCGCGGTTTGATGTTGCGACCAAGCGGATATCGACCTTGACGGGCGCCTTGCCGCCAATGCGGTCAATGACGCGTTCTTGTATGGCACGTAAAAGCTTGGCTTGCAAAAGCGGGTGCATTTCGCTGACTTCATCCAGCAATAATGTGCCGCCATTTGCTTCCTCGAATTTACCAATACGGCGTGCTACCGCACCTGTGAATGCGCCTTTTTCATGACCGAAGAGTTCTGACTCCAACAGGTTTTCAGGTATGGCGGCGCAGTTGATGGAGATAAACGGGCCTTGTGCGCGCTTGCTTTTATTGTGGATATAGCGCGACATGACTTCCTTGCCCGTGCCGGATTCCCCGGTAATCAGAACGGTTGCGTCAGAAGGCGCGATTTTATCAGCCATAGAGACAAGGCCCTTCATGGCGGGATCGCCCGCAATCATGTCGGTTGTTTCCTCGGTCACAGCTTGCAAAACGGCGGCGATCATTTCAGCATTGGGAGGCAGGGGAATATATTCCTTGGCCCCGGCCTTAATGGCTTTGACGGCAGAGGGGGCATCTGTGCCAATGCCGCAAGCAACGACGGGAATGGAAAAGCGCTCTTCTTCCAATTGTGCAATAAATTGCGCCACATCTTGCTTGATATCAATCATGACAAGATCAGCGCCCCGCCCGGAACGCAAGGCACCAAGAGCTTGCTCTACATCTTCGCAATGCGCCACGGAAGCGCCGCGCCCCAGCGCGATCTTTCCAGCTTCTGCGATTTGCCCGTTTAAGCTGCCGATAATCATTAAACGCATGTTTGTGCCAACCCTTCTTTAAACTGCCAATGCGTTATGAACGGTCGGATTTAATGATTTCCGTCATGGTCACGCCCAAGCGGTCTTCCACTACGATCACTTCGCCGCGCGCGACAAGGCGGTTGTTGACGTAGATATCGATCGCTTCGCCCACTTTTCTGTCCAGTTCGACGACAGCGCCCCGGCCCAGTTTCAAAAGCTGGCTGACCTGCATGCTGGATTTCCCCAGCACGGCGGATATTTGCACCGGAATGTCATAGATGGCGTCAATATCCTTTTTCGCGGTCTCGCCGACAGCAGCGGCCATTTCCTCAAGGTCAACAGAGGTGTTCATATCTTCTTCACTCATTGTTCAGGCTCCCCTTCCTGTGGTTGTGCTGGGTCTTTCTTTTCCAGCGTTTTGTCGATGCCTGCGATGGTCTCGGCGCAGGCGGCTTCGATTTGTGAATAAAGTCTTTCGTACAGTCGTTCTACGCCGCCATCGGCCCACTCAATGCGGCAATCAGATGCCGACATGGCGTCATCGGCCAGCAAGATCACCTTGCCGGCAAATCCGCGTTCGATTGCAATAGCGTCGATACGGGGCCGCAGGTGTTCCAAAAATTGCGTGGGTACTGTTACGGCGATGCGCGGTTCGTCACGGCGCGTGTCAAGGGCGCTCAGAATAACGCCTTCTATTTCGTTCAGCGCGTTATCGGCGGCAAAGCGTGGCAATATCTTGTGTACAATTTGCAAAGCCAGCTGCACGGCTTGCTTTTGTAGCGCTAGATTGCGCTGATCTTCCGTTGCGGCAAGAGTGGCGGTGTCGGCCCCTATTTTTTCCAAAATGCGGGCAATATCCTGTTCTACCGCGTTCTTTGCCTCTTCCAGCGCAGCGCTTTTTCCTTGCGCGTGCGCGTCTTTGCGCGCGTCTTCCATCTGCTCTTCCGAAAAGGTTGGCGCAGGTGGGGCTTCGTCTTTCTTGTCGAAGTTATGCGTGTCGAACAAAAACTTTTTCATTAGAAGATCATTTCATCCTGGTCTTTGGAGGTGATGATCGTAATCTCGCCACGGTCTGCAAGGTCCTTGGCGGTATTGACCAGTGCTTGCTGGGCTTCTTCCACGTCTTTCAGGCGTACAGGCCCCATGGCGGCAATGTCTTCCTTGAGGATTTTTCCGGCGCGTTCTGACATGTTCGAAAAGAAAAGGTCTTTCATCGCATCCGAAGCCCCTTTGAGCGCCAGCGGCAGTTTTTCTTTGTCGGCGCTGCGCAAGATGGTTTGAATGGCAGAGGGGTCCAGCTTGCCAAGGTCTTCAAAGGTAAACATCAGGCTGCGGATTTTCTCCGCGCTCTCCGGGCTGCGCTCTTCAAGGTTGCCCATGAATTTGCTTTCGACGTTACGTTCAAAGCTGTTAAAGATTTCTGCCATGATCTCGTGCGAATCGCGGCGGTTGGTGCGGGCAAGGTTGCTCATGAACTCGGTTCGCAGCGTTTTTTCAACATCATCCAAAACTTCTTTTTGCACGGCATCCATGCGCAGCATGCGCATGACAACTTCCATGGCATACCCTTCGGGCAAAAGCGCCAGTACGCGGGCGGCATGTTCCGATGTGATTTTTGACAGTACAACGGCAACGGTCTGCGGGTATTCTTTTTGCAGGTAGTTGGCAAGTATCTCTTCATTGACGTTGGAGAGCTTTTCCCACATTGTGCGGCCTGCAGGACCACGGATTTCCTCCATGATCGTGTCGACCTTTTCCTTGCCAAGGACTTTGGACAGCAAGCGCTCCGTGGAATCCAGCGTGCCGACCAGCGATGATGTGGAGGACATGCTTTCGGCAAACTCGACAAAGAGGCGTTCGATCACGTCAGCGCTGACCTTGCCAAGGTTTGACATGGTTTGCGAGAGCAGCATGATTTCATCTTCATCTAGTTGCTCGAAAATGCGGGCGGTATGTTCTTCGCCCAGTGAGAGCAAAAGGATGGAGGCCTTTTCGGCGCCGGTGAGTGTGCGGTAATCCTCGCGTACGCGCATGTGTTAGTTCTCCTGTGACATCCATTGGCGAATGACGGATACGGTCTCGCCGGGGTGGTTGGTAACAAGTTCACTGATTTTTTGCAGGCTGGAGGCCTTCACCTTGCCCTCGACCGAGGACATGTCGATCATGCTTTCCAGTTCTTCTGCCGTGCCGCCAACGCCAACCGGTGGGGCAGGCCCACCGGGGCCTGCGAGCTGCGGTGCTGCCTGCGTGGCTGTCAGCAGAGAGGCTTCATCTTGCAGGTTGCTGTCTGTTGTGCGGCTGGCGGCGGCAAGGTGTGACGCCAGCGGGCGCAGAACAAGCAAAATGACCAATACGGCGACAAGGCTGAGCGCGATGGTTTCGGCCATGTTCAGGATATCAGCCTTGGGAAAGCCGAACAAAAGGTGATCTTCGTTGACGGGAATGTCAACAACATCGCCGTCGGCGAACCGCATGTTGATAACTTCAATCGTATCGCCACGGCTGTCATCAAAACCTGCGGCGGATTTGACAAGCGCTGTTATTTTATCCAGCTCGTCTTGCGCGCGTGGAATATATTTCTTGGGGGCGGTCCAGTCATCACCGGCATCTTCAGGTTTTTCAGCGGCGGTGTCGATTTCATAGCGGCCATCTACCAGTACGGCGATAGACAAGCGCTGGACTTCGCCGCTTTCGCGCACCAGGCTTTCCACTGTTTTGCTGATTTCGAAATTTGTCGTTTCCTCGGTCCGGTTGTTTTGGATGCCAATGCTGCTGCCATTCGCACCGGCGCTGCCAGGCAGGCCCGGCAGGTTGTTTTCAACCGTCACGCCCGTGTTGCCTGTGCTGCTGTTGTCGATGTTTTCTTCAGTCACGCTTTGCGTGGAGCGCACGACTTGGCCATCGGGGTTATAAGATTCTGAGTTGCGGCTTAAAATATCAAAATTCAGGTCTGCCGAGATACTGGTGCGGACCTTGCCATAGCCGACAACGCGCCCCACCATGTCCTCAATGGCGCGGGCAAGACGAATTTCGTATTTTTGACGCAGGTCAATGCCGCTGCGGGCGGAAACGCCGCTTGCATCTTCTTCTTCTCCACGGGCCAGCAGGTTGCCGTTCTGGTCAATAATGGCCACATGAGTGGGCTTGAGCTGCGGGACGGAGGCGGCAACAAGGTGCTGTATCGCCTGTATCTGTTCGCGACCTATGGCGGCGGCATTGCGCACGTTCAGAAAAACGCTGGCGCTGGCCGGGCGTTGTTCGCGGCTGAACAGCTCGCGCTGCGGCAGTACCAGATGAACACGCGCATTGCGCACTTGGTCAATTGTGCCGATGGTGCGTGACAGTTCACCTTCCAGTGCGCGCAATTGATTGATGTTCTGTTGGAAACTTGTCGTGCCAAAGCTTTGCTTTTCGTCAAAAATTTCATAGCCGACGGAACCGCTGCGCGGCAGACCTTCCTGTGCCAGCAAAATGCGCGCCTTGCCCACATCTTTTTGCGGGACGGATACACGCGTGCCGTTTTCGCTTAAAGCATAAGGAATATTTGCAGCGTCGAGTTTTGCGGCAATCTCGGTTGAATCGGAAACCGACATATCACCGTATAGCAAAGTCAGCGACGGTGCCGATGAACGTATTGTGATGAAGATAAAAAAGAGAATCAGGCCGAAAAACGTGACGATCATTGCCGCCAGCCGTCCGGGCCCCAGATTTTTCAAGGTTTCAAAAAGAGAATCCACGTTTTCCCCCGCATCATCCAGTACTGGCTATATACCGGCACATATATATAAGGGTGCCCTTTTCAAGGCATCCCAAACCCCACATACAGATTAACCAATTTTATTCAAATGGGCAAATTTTGCCTGTTCAGGGGGCTATTTTTCAATGCCTGCAATTTTTATGTTACATGAAGAGTCTTGAGAAACGCATAATAACGCATTGATTTTTATAAATATGTAAAATATAAGGGGGCGTCAGGGCACTCATCAAGCTTGGCAGAGGGTTGTTAACACTTTATTAACTATTTGTTTTTATTGAATAAATATCTTGATTTTGGATATGTGCCATAGTACAATAAAAGTGTAGGGATAGGTGTATCTGGGAATCAGGTGCATCATCATTTGGTGCAACAGGATCATAGAAGATGGTTGAAGCTGTAAGCACATTATCGGTTAAAGGCTCTGGCCAGAGGGTTCCACCTCAGGCAAGCGCCAGTGTTGCGTCCTCTCCGTCGGCGTTGAATGTTGCGCGGGACTTGGTTGCATCGCGCATTCGCATGGACAATCTTCAAAACGTCGCCATTCTGGAATATCGTTCAAGCGAGGGCGAAATATTGCGGCAATATCCGACCCAAAAACAGATTGATGCCTTTAAACAGGCTCAGCGGCTGGCAGAACGTGGTCGTGAAGCGCGTGTTGCAGCAGAAGCGGCGCGCAGTGCGCCGCGCAGCGAAGCCGCTGCTGTGGCACCGGAAGGCGTTCCCGTGGCAGCACCCACTGAAACGGCATCAGCACCATCGGCACCGTCTGAGGATAGTGCGGGTGATAGCGGTGCGGCGCCACAATCGATTGTTGTCTAAGTAGCAAAACGTTATGAGGTGACCGCCCTTACAAAGGGCGATTTTTTTATAGCGTCTTGGTAAAAAAGCGTTTTTGCAAGGCTGCTTTCAAAAAGGGGTATTGCGGTGCGTGCTGCAAGATTGGGGTGTGTTTTTGAGTGATTATGCGGCGGCCTATATGTCGGGTACGATTTATTTGCCTTGAGTGTTTTTAAGGCGGATGATCCGGCGCAGACCGTGCGTGATATATCGGATTCTTTAAAACCGAAAGCGGCTTAAAGCCACAAGCCCTCATCGTGCATAAAGAACGGTATAGTAATAATAGTAGCTGTCGGTATCACAATAATAACAGGCGCTATGTTTTCCCGGTAAATCGCCCTCATTAATGGATTGGTTGGGGGTATTTGCAAAACTGCCAACAATCGTTATGTTTGCATTGGAGGCGGGAATAATTTTCCGCA
>JAPPOU010000155.1:0-37962 GCA_028817795.1 Alphaproteobacteria bacterium | reverse complement strand
GGTATATTCAATGGGCGGGGCATTGGAAGGGTTGGTGATGCCGTATTTGTTATTGATATAAATACACATATCCTCGGATACCCGTGTAAATATCATAAGATCCAGACCGTCTGGGTCGGCATTTGCGGGTCCTCTACCATCTAGACCGAGGCCAATGACGTGTGACCTTCCGTCGATCAGATATTCTGTACCGCCAGCGCTTTGTACATTGGTGGGAGGGTTTTGATATGCAACGCTGCCGCCGTTGGCTGCAACACGTCACAGCTGCTGTCTGCCGGAGCATTGGTGTTATCCCATACGGCGGGTGTTGAAAATTGGTCTGAATAAAAGTTGATTGTGCCTGTATATCCGCTACCGCCTGAATATCCTGCGCCTATCGTACAGCCATTGGCCAGTATTAAACGACTGAGTGCTTGTGTAATCGCTGCGGCATATTGTTCCATGTGTGCGACGTCTAGCGCCATTGTTTCTTTGTTCAGGTTACCGCTCCCTCGCCCGCTTTGGGTTACGGCATAGGACAGCGCGGCGAAGAGGGCCACGGCAATCAAGATCAAAAATAAGGCGTTGCCTTTACTTTTGTGGTCCATCTTTTGTGAATTGAGGGGGGGCATGGTATTTTGAGGTCCTTTTAACATACAGTTTTTACTGATAGCATATTAGTATGGAGCGATATAAGAGGCCATTTTTGCCTGAAAAAAAGCTTTAAGCCATGCTGTCTGTTGTCTTGCTGGAAGTGGACTGTGCGCTGTCTTGTGCGCCATTGTCTTCTTTTTTCGGGCTGGCGGTCACGCTTTTCATCAAGCCAGATGCGATGTTGCGGTTGATGTTAATCAGAACTTTTAGCTTTTCCGCTTTTGGCTCTATAAGAACGTCTTGCGTGCGCTTGAAGATAAAGACGGCCAGAGAGGCGATGTTGTTTTTGATGTCTTGCGGCAGATGGTGCGTGTCATCCGCAGCGTCGCTGGCAAATACTGTCCAGAGTTTTTGGTTGTATTCCAGTGCTTCGCCCACTTCACGGAAATGCGCGTCGCCGTCCGTTTCCAACTTTTTAGAGAGGATTTCCAGCTTTTGCGCGGCTTTCAGCAGTACGCGTGCTTCAAGCGCGCGCGGATCTGTCGCCGCAGCGGTTTGGCCATAGGCATCGGCGGCTTTGTAATGGCTGTTTCTTTCCGTGTGTTCAGACATTCCCCAAAAGCTCGCTTTCATGCGCGATCAACTCGCGCGATTCTTTCATGGCTTTGTAGTACTGGTTTTTCAGGATGTAGTCGTTGATCTTCAAGAAAAACGTGCCGGTGGATGGCGCGGCCTCTTGTATCTCGCGGATCTGGTCAAAATAGACGTCGTGTAGTTTGTCCGGCGAGGGTGACAGGTACATAAGCTGCACTGTAAGATAAATCTTTTTACAAGGTGTATCTGCTTCATCTTCGCGCATGATATCTTTTTCACGCAGGATCGGAGCATCGCCCTCGATATGCAGGCGCGTACGGTTGTCGTCATTGGTGATGAGCGCGTTGCCGATGATGATTTTTTCTTCTGGTTTAAGGTCAATAACAAGGGCCATGAGATTCTCTCCTTTTGCCAAAGGCGGACTCCTTCCGCCACATATACCTCCAGTATGCCGCAAAAAGGTTAATAAAGTGTATGGGGTGCTTTTCATGCCTATGAAAACAAAAGAAAAACCGGCGAGGTGTGCCCGCCGGCCTTTCTTTTTCGTCTTGTTTCTATTCGGATTAACCGAACAGACGCAGTACCGACTGGTTGGACTGGGATGCCAGCGACAAGGCTGAAATACCCAACTGCTGCGATGTCTGCAGAGCAAGAAGGTTTGCGCCTTCTTCGTTCTTGTCAGCCAGCGTCAGCTTGTCGGCACCTTCCTTCAGCGTGTTAATCAGGTTCTCTGTGAAGTCAGAGCGTGTCTGAATAATGCTGAGGTTTGTACCGAAACTACGTGCTTGCGCACGCGCGTTTGCCAGTCCGGATTCGATCTCGTTCAGCGCTGTATCAATGGTCGCGATGGACGAGAAGTCTGCGTTGTTGATGTTCAGGCCCGTTGCGCTGAAGTCAACACCTGAGATGGTGATGGAAGACGTAGAGTCCTCGTTGAAGTTCACCGTCAGGTTACCGCTGTCAAGCAGGTTGATACCACGATAGCCGGAGTCATCCGTCAAATCGTTGATCTGGCTCAGGATTTCATCGAAGCTGGCTTGCAACTGCGTTTGATCCTGTGGCGCACCTGATGTTGCGGCTGTTGTACCGACACCACCGAAAATCACGGTACCCGGCGTGTTCGTGCTGTTTGCCAGTGTGATATCCTGACCGTTCAGCGACTGCAGGCGGATACGTGATGTACCGGCTGCACCACCAGGCTCGACTGTGGCGGTAATGCCTTCGATCGTATTGATCTGGTTGGCAAGATCCTGCAGGGATTCACCGGTCGTGATGGTGAATTCCGTGACAGGGCCGGAACCCAACTGCAGCGTGAAGCTGTCGTTGTTCGCGATACCGGCGTTGTTGGTCAGATCGGCTGCATCGGCTGCAACCAAATCCGCACCCGTAACAACGGCACCACCGGTTGCCTGGTCGCGCGCTTCCTGCGCAACGGCCTGAGCCTGTTCCAGAAGTGATGTCAAGGATGTAATACCTTGATCCGCAGCTTTCAGCGTTTGAATACCCTGACCAATGCCATCCAGAAGACGGGACAAATCAGATGCGCGGTTGTTCAAAGATTGAGCTGCGAAGAAGGCGTTTGGATCATCCAGCGCGCTGTTGACCTTGCGACCGGTCGCCAAACGAAGCTGTGTTGAATCCAAAAGACGCTGCGTGCCCTGCAGGCTAAGCAGGTTTGAGCGTAGTGCTGCTGTAAGTGTAACAGATGAAGGCATGGCATTTTCCTTTCCTGGGTTAATGCAATATATGTTGGCACCGCCGAGATACTCTCGTTGGTTATGCTTTCATCATCTCACTTTTGGGTTAATAACCGGTTTACGGTATTTAAAAATTTATGTAAATTTTGATAATCGCTTGAAATAGAATAATTTTATTTGTTTTGCGGCGCATCTTTTGAGGGTGTTTTGGGTGTGGGAATAGCGGCTTTTTCACAATCGCTCTGCCACAGGCGGCGCATGGTCTCTGTGCTTTGGTCGCCGGGATTCTTGCGTACTTTGGGGCCTTCTTCCGTGATATCGATTTTCAGGCCACGCAAAAGATGAGGGGCCTTGCCTGTGGCGGTGAGGTCATATATCCACGCCCACAGGCCGGGTGCCGCTTTTTTTGTGGTCTGCCATGCATCGGCATCTTTTTTCGGGTTAAACCAATGCCGCGCATTTGTTTTTCGCGTGACATCGTTTATTAGTATGCCACGGTTACGGTATTTATTGGCGATCAAGTCGCCATTCCGACACAGTGTCACTGTTTCAGCATTATTGTGCTTCATAAGGCGTTGAATGCAGGCTGTTGCGGCTTCCAGCGTATTGTAGATAGCTTTTTCTGTGGTTTGCGCTGCGGCAGGGGGCGTAGATTGCGCAGCCGGGTGTTTCAAGATGTAGCTTTCAACATCTTTGTAAAGCGCCAGTTCCTCTTCGGAAGGTTTTTGAGAAAAGGCTTTGGTAACAGCTTTTTTCAGGCGAGAGGGCTGGGCCATGGCGAATCTCTATGTTGTTATGGTTTGTACTTGATGAGAGCATGTGGAAAATAAAAATGCAAGAAAAAGCCATTAATTAGGTCCTGCCCCTAAAACGGCACACCGCCCGCCAAAGGCTTCTGCCTTTGAAACGGGCGGTGGCTTTCGGGATCGCCTATATCATTCTATATAGGACGGGATCGCGGCTTACCTGAGTCTTAGAAGTTCTTCCGTCATCTGGTCTGCCGTGGAAATGACCTTGGTATTGGCCGAATATGCCCTTTGCGTCACGATCATCTTGGAAAACTCGTCTGCAAGATCAACGTTCGAGGCTTCAAGGGCGCCGCCCTGTATCTCGCCCGCGCTGCCTGTTCCGGCTTCACGCAGGTTAAAGTCACCAGAGCTGTCGGACTGGCGGTAAACGTTACCCGTCAGCTGGTCAAGGCCGTTGGTGTTTGCAAAGGTTGCGACGGCAAGTTTATAGATACGTGCACTTTGCCCGTTCGAGAACTGCGCTGTCACGAAGCCGTCGGAGTCGATGGCGATACCTGTTCTCAGCCCCAGTTCCGCACCGTTCTGTTGTGATGTCACAACGTTGAACTCGCCGGAGAACTGCGTGAAGTTCGCAATATCGAACTCGATATCTTGCAGTGCCGAACCATTCGCCCAGTTGATGTTGTTCAGGTTTACAATGCGCTGGCCTGCAACGTTTGTGGCAGCGGCGTTCAATTGTCCCGATCCATCAAAGTTAATAGAGCCGGAGGTGACAACTGCACCTGTATCAGTCACGAACTCAACGTTCCACCAGCCTTCGGTGTTGGGGGTGGATGTTGGTGTGCCCAGCAGAGTTGGTGCTGCGGGTGGCGCGATGGGAACACCATCTACGGCACCGAGGCCCAAATCTGTCGCGGCGCCGCCAACAGTCGATGTGACTGTTAAGGTGTCAGCAAGGTTGCGCGCCTTGATTTCCAGCACGCCGGATGTTGGGTTTAATCGTGCGAAGCCGACGGGAACACCGTTAAGGTCGACCATGCCGTTCACGGCACCGACGACATCGGCAATCGTGGTGGTTGCTGTCATGGTGATGGTAATGGGGCTTACAGCGGCAGAGGGGATATCCACCGTGAATTCATCACCGGCTACAAGACCGGGAACGTTACCGACAAGCGGGCCTGTAAAAGACGACAGGTCGGTGCCGCCCAGCGCAATGGCCGTTGGTGATTCATGCTTTTTAAAGTTGATGGTCAGGTTATGGCCGGACCCTAAAGAGTCATAGACACGCAGGTCACGCGTGAAGTCGGGCACGTATCCAAATGTTACGGGGTAAGCGCCCGGTGTTTGGGCCGAGTTCAGGTTGACTGACATGGAGGCCGTGCTTGTCGGCTGTGTTAAGCCGCCCAAAAAGGCAACGTCGACCGGCACCAGCGATGAAATGTCTGCCGCCGCAGCCGGAAGCCCGCCGTTTTGATCCAGCGGCCAGCCGTACAGGAAGAAGCCAGATGCGTTTTTCAACACGCCGGACGCATCTTCAGAGAAGCTGCCTGCGCGAGTGTAAAGCGGTTCCGATGTTGTGGATGTGTCGCTTTTGACAACAAAGAACCCGTTGCCGGAAATGGCAATGTCTGTTGACGAGTTGCTTTGCTGCAAAATGCCCTGTTGGTCGATACGTGCGCTTTGCAGGGCGCGGACGGAGCCGGGGCTGTAAAGAACGGAACGGCTTTCTGATGTCACGAGGCTTGAGAATGCCGCGTCTGTTCTTTTATAGCCGATCGTGCTCACGTTGGCGATGTTGTTTGATATCATGCCCATCGACTGGCTTTGCGCCGTCATGGCAGACACTGCTGTAAATAGCGATCCGAAAACACTCATAGTAAACTCCCTTTTTTGTGTTGTGTGCGGTCCAAAACTTTCTGCAGGTAACTTTGCAATTACCGTGCCAGATTAACTTGAAGGCGCCTCCGAAATTTTGCTGACGCCTGTGATGGGTATGCTTTGCCCGTCGACGCTGAGCAAGAGGTTACCGTTCTGATCTGACTCAAGTCCGTTCACGTAGCCCGGTACATATGTTGTGGGGTTCAGTGATACGTTTTCCTCTGTCAGCGCGCTGACGCGCAGTTCATAGCTACCGGGCGGTACGGGAACGCCGCTGTTGTCAAGGCCGTTCCATGTAAAGTCGTGCTTGCCTGCAGACAATTCCGCGTCACGCGAGTACACAAGTTGCCCGCTAGAATCCAGAATAGTAATGGTGCCTGCGTTCGCGGTTTGTGGCAGTTGGTAGCCAAGGTTATAGTTGCCTTGTCCGTCCGCCAGGAAATTGTTGCCTTGCACCTCGACATTTTTGCCGATGAAGGACACGCCCAGCGCCGTCATGTTCAGCGTTTGCAGCGATAAAAGGTTTTCAAGGTTTTTGTTCGTTTTGATTGCCTGCTCCACGCCGGAGAACTGGACAAGCTGGTTTGTGAATTCGTGCGAATCCATAGGGTTCAGCGGGTCCTGGTTTTGAAGCTGCGTTGTCAAAAGCCGCAGAAACTGATCAAAATCCTGATTTAGCTTTTGGCTGGATACGTCTGCGGCGGACTGTACTGCTGTTGCGCTGTTAATTTCCATTATCTTTCTCCTTCAACCCTTGTCTTTCTTTTTGTTAAACCATGATGTTGACGCCTGTGGGCGTGATGTATCCTGTCATATGCGTGGTGGCGGCAGCGGCTTGTGCGGCCATGTCGCTGTCACCGTTTAGTACGTTGTCAAAACCTTGCGCGTCGCCATATGTGTTTTGGCTGTCGTTATGCGCGCTTTGTTGCTGTTGCGGGTTATCTTGGCGCAAGTCAAAGCTGAGCGCGCTGTCGTCCAGATCAAAACCCGCTTCTTCCAATATGCGGTGCAGGTGACCGGCGTCGCGTTGCAGCATGGCAAAGGTATCGGCCTTGTCTGCTGTCAAATGCGCTTTCAAACTGCCGTCCTTGCCAAATGTCATTTCAATTTCCAGACGGCCCAGATCAGCCGGTTCAAGTTGCAGCGTCATGTGGTCGACTTTATTCTGCGCGTTCTTTTGCAATTGCAGGCTAATCATGTGTAGCGTGGGGCTGTGTGCAGCGCGGCTGCCTGTTGTTTGTACGAACTGCAAGCTTTTTGCCGAGGCTTCAAAGGTCTGAACATCGGGGAGGTCTGCTTGCAGTTGGAAGGGGCGGCCTTCTGCATGTTCCAGCGTGGCGTCAGGCAATATGTTTTCGCCCATCATGTTAATGAATGACAGATGCGCAGGCAGTTTTGGCGCAGTGCTTTGTGCGGGTTGTGCTTTGGCCTCTGCCGTGTTTTGCGGGGGTGGCGCTGCTAATTCCAGTGTCGTTTTTGGTGAGGTGGATGGTTTTTGCTCTGTTTTTTGAGATACTTGCGGCGTTGGCGCGGTGCGTGAGGCAAAGGTCATGACGTTTTCGTCTGTCGCAATGTCCGGCGCGGCGGCGGGGTTTACGACCTGCGGTATATGTTGCTGCGTGGTCTCAGGAATATCTGCTTGCGCCTGAGCTTGTTGCGGTTGTGCTGTGTTCTGCAGGCGGTTAAGCAATGATATAAGGTTTTTGTGCGCGGACTTTTCCGGCGTGCTTGTTGTATTTACAGTCTCTGCTGTGCTGTCAATGTTTACATTTTGTTTTTGCAGCGTTGCGGGTGTGATTCCAAGGGCGGCAACGTGATCGCGGATGTCGTTAAGGATAATGCCGGGTGCGACATCGCTTTCAGCGTGTGCAGCCAGAACGTCAATGATAATTTCTGCCAACTGAACGTCTGGCCCCGGCGCGGAAGCTTGCGTTTCAGGTGTGAGGCTGTTTTCTGTTGCGGATGGGGCGGGGGTTTCCTCCGCCTTTGGCACTGTGTTTTCTGTATCTCCAGAGGTGCTATGCAGTGTCTCTTTTGCGAATTGTTCCAGTGCGTTCAGTAGTTTTACAGCCTGTGTGGTATGTGGTGTAGTTTCCTGTGTGCTTTGAATGACGGGAGCCGCTGTCGTGACCAGATCACGGATCAGGCTGGGGCGGATGATTTGCGGCGTGCCGTCTTTGGCGGGCGCGGCTTCGAACAGCGCGACAATTTTCTTGAGCGCTGTTTCCGGAGTCAGGTTTTCGGTTTGTGCCGTATCCGGTTGCAGCAAATTCAAGAGCGCGGGGAGCTGTTGTTTTTTCTCCTCCGGCAGCTTTTGCAGCAGCGCGGAAATTTTTTCCTCTAACTGCGTGATATCTGGCGTGGCCCCGTCGGGCGGCGCGATCTGTCCGAATATCTGGTTCAGCAGGCCGAAAACATCACCAAAACCCGCGCCGTTAGCGGCTTGCGGCGCAAGCCCGCCAGCCCCGGCGGTGTTTATCAGTGGTATGTTTATCAGCATGTTCACAATGAACCTCGCGTAATTATCCACAGGTATCTATGCATGTGGCGTGCCAGTTTGTTTTGGTGAGAAAAGTTTTTTGCGGTGTTGTGCACGCGCATGCAAAAGCGGGCTGCGCGGTGCAGCCGCCTTTCTTTCTTGTTAGCACCGGTGCTTATAAACTTTGGTCCACGCTTAATGACATGGATGCTGTTTTATAAGCTTGTGTTTTTCCGGTGCTTGAATAATGCGTGTGCGTTTCCTGCGTTACTGCAGAACGCGCCGCATCTAAAATACGATCAACCACGCGCTTTGCGCCGTCTTGTGCTGCGGTGAGCGCGCGCATATTGGCATCAAGCGCACGGGTAAAGGCTGTGCGTGTCGTAATAATCTTTGTACGCTGTTGTTCGGGCAGGCGCGCGAATTCATCCTTGCGCTGCGCCAGCGTGGTAACGATATGGTTGTAATCCTTGGCCAGATGTCGCTTTTCGTTCTGCAGCGCGTCAACGGCCTCGAAATCGACAGCGTGTAGCGCGGCTGTTTCCTTTTCCAAAAGCGCATCAAAAGCCGTGCAGATGGAAAGATAATGCGCAACATCTTCCGAAAGCGTGTTTTTGCGTGTTGTTTCCGTCATTTTTGCCCTCCCTGTACGGATTGCATGTCAATCATGGCTTTCATGATCTGGTCCGAAACGCCGATGCCAGGGCCGTCGGCGATCATCTTGCCGTATTCTTGCACCATCATGCTGCGGAAAATTTCCTCGCCTTTACCGCCGCCGAACATCGGGTCTGTTTCAAGGCCGCTGAACATATGCGAAACCATTTCCGATAGGAACATGGCTTCAAAGTCCTTGGCGGCTTTTTCAATCTGTGCCCTGTTTTGCACATTGTTCTGTATCTGCGGCTGGCTTGCGGCGGTGATGTTTGAAAGTGCGTCCATTACATCACCTCGATCTCGGCCTGCAGTGCGCCGGCAGCTTTGATGGATTGCAATATGGTGATGATATCGCGTGGTCCGACGCCCAGTGCGTTCAGGCTTTCGACCAGTTCTTGCAATGTGACGCCCGAATTGAGGACGGCGATTTTCTTGCCGCTGGCGTCATCCACCTGAATATCCGTGCGAGGCACGACGACCGTCTGGCCTTGTTGTGCAAAGGCCTGCGGCTGTGATACCTGCGGTGTTTCGGTGATGCGGATGGTCAGGTTGCCCTGTGCCAGCGCTACGGTGGAAATACGCACCTCGCTACCCATGACGATCACGCCGGAGCGTTCATCAATCACGACTTTTGCCGGGTGGTCAGGCAAAATGCGCAGTTGTTCGATATCCGTCAGCATATTGACGATACCGCCGCGATAGGTTGGCGGCACCTTGATGGCGACAGAGGATGAATTTTGCGCATGCGCGGCAGGGTATTCCATGTAGGCATTGATCGCGCCTGCAATACGCCGCGCCGTTGTAAAATCAGGGTTGCGCAATGCAAGGCGTGTGGAGTTCATGTCTTCAAGGCTAAAGGCAATTTCACGCTCGACAATCGCGCCCGAAGCAATACGGCCAGCTGTCGGTATATTTTGCGTGACGGACCCCGCATCGCCGGACGCTGTAAAGCCGGACACGGACACAGGACCTTGCGCCACCGCATAAACCTGTCCATCTGCGCCCAAAAGCGGCGTGACCAGCAGCGTGCCGCCCTGCAAACTTTTGGAATCGCCCATCGCGGAAATGGAAACGTCAATACGTGCGCCCTGGTTGGTAAAGGGGGGCAGCGTGCCTGTGACCATGACGGCGGCAATGTTTTTGGTGTTGAGGCCGCTTTCGCGCACGTTGACGCCAAGGCGGTCGAGCATACCGATGATACTTTGTTCGGTAAAAGGCGAGTTGTTCAGTGTATCGCCCGTGCCGTTCAGGCCGACGACAAGGCCATAGCCGATCAGCATGTTGTCGCGCACGCCCTCGATATCGACAATATCTTTAATTCTGACAGGTCCGCCCAGCGCGCTTAAGGTTTGCGATATGCTGGGCTGCACTTTTTTCTGTGGCGCGGCTTCCGCTGCGGCGGTAAAGCCGAGGGCCAGTGCCGCTATCATCAATGTTTTCAATGTCTTTTTCATGGCGTTTCTCATATTCAATCCCTTGATCCCGTAGTGTCCCGGTGATAACGATGCCAGAACCGTGCCAAACTTTTATATTGGAAACCAAGGCGTTAGAAATGGCCGCCTGCCGTCACCCGGCAAAATTTGCCGATTGGTTTTATGCAAGAATGCCTATTATAATGTGGGCATGAGAATAGAAGGCCCCGGCAAAACATCATCGACGCAAGGTCCGAAAAAGACGGACAAAAAGAAGTCCGGTAGCGACTTCGGCGGCATGGTGACTAAAGATACCCCGGAAACAGCGGGTGGCAAGCCGGTGACGGGCGTGACCGGCATTAATCAGGTCGATGCACTGCTGTCGTTGCAAGAAGACGAGGGCGGCAGCGGCCAGTCCCGCCAGCGGGCGGCTGAAATACTGAAAAAGCTTGAACAAATCCGCATGGGGCTTTTAACGGGTGGTATCCCGAAATCAACGCTGCAGCAGCTCTCGCAGATGGTCAGCGGCCACCGGGCCACGGTGATGGATCCGGCATTGGGCGAAATCCTTGATGAAATTGACTTAAGGGCGCAGGTGGAGCTGGCGAAATACGATAGATCGTGAAGCGATAAACGGGGGAGGGGGAGCCATGAGATTATACCGTTATTGGGCACGCGCCGAGGATACGGCGCAGGATGCGACTGGCATGAAATTGAAAGTCAGCCGGTGGGGTGGTTCGAATGATAACGAACAGGCCGCGCAGGATGCTGCAAAACAGGATGTAAAGGAACTGGTGCGCAGGATTGCATCGCTTGACGTCAAGGGCATCAAGCATCGCGGCGCGGACTACGCCTATAGCCTGCGCGGCTTGCCCGAAGAAATGATTGGTGAGGCTGATGAAAAAGCCGGTATCACGCGTAACCGCTATGGCGCTTTGGTCCTGAACGCGGCAGAAGCTGTGTTTGTGGATGTTGACCTGCCCATGGGGAACGGTTTTTTTGCAAACCTGTTTGGCAAGGGCGAGAAAGCTTACCTGAAAAAACTGGAGGCATGGCTGCAGCGCCACCCCGGCGCAGCGGCGCGTGTGTACCGCACGGCGGCGGGTATGCGCTATCTTATCACCCATACGCCGCACAAGGTGGATGACAATACGCTCAGCTGGCTTAAAGAACTGGGGTCGGATGATCTATACGTCAAGCTCTGCCGTGTGCAGGATTGCTACCGCGCCCGCTTAAGCCCCAAGCCGTGGCGGGTGGATATGAAGCGCATGCCCTGCGGCTTTCCGCGCGAAGATGCGACAGAGGAGCGGGCATTTAAAGACTGGCTGCGTGAATATGATGAAAAAAGCGCGGGCTATGCCGTGTGCCGGTATGTGCAGACATTGGGTGAGCAGCGCGTTCACCCGTCACTGGACCGTATTGTGAAAGACCACGACCGCGCGACGAAGGCGGAGCAGGATTTGCCGTTGGCGTGATGGCGCTCTATTATATTTGGAACGATTTTGATTTTATGCAGGTTTGGGGCCTGCGTTTTTCTTCGCCTGCTTTGGTTGATGCGCCAGCTTTTCTGCAGATGGGTTTACCGCATTATCATTCGCCACCATTCCCTTTTGTTGCTGGTACTGGTGATGCTTGTGCATACGATAGGCGACATAGGTCAGCGAAAATCCGGGGATGGGGACGATAACGGCCACGATCAGCTTTGCAACTTCAGAGGGTTTGTGCAAATCGCGTAGCGTTTCCACGAAAACCGCCCGCGCTGTTTTGGATGAAAACCGGAATTGTGGCCGTTTGGGGCGCAGTTTACCCGCCACGCGGTTAAAGGCGTTTTTGATGTTCTGCCATGCATTGCGGCTTTTGCGCATGAATTTTTTATGCAGCGGTTCTTTGCGTTTGTCGTTCATGTTGTGCAGTATAGGGTAAAACCCCGTCAGATGCTATGTTTAATCCATGCTGCGCTGCGCAACGGCTTCGATAAAGGCGCTGTGGTCGTTGTGATAAGCGCCTTTTGTGGCCTGAACAGAGACATTTTTGAACGAAGCCAGCTTTTCCCGCGCATAGTGTACGGAAAAGAAATGGCGTATATGGGTGCTGCGGTAAACATTTTCCGCCAGTTTTTCGCCCTGCCCGTAGTGTGGGTCGTCTGTGGATTTGCACTTCATAAACAGCCAGCCGCCGGGTTTCAGGATGTTGTTGATGTTTTGGAGAATGACGGTCAGCTCATCATCAAAAAAGTAATGCAGCGTCAGGTGGGCATAAACAATGTCGAAACTCTGTGGGGGAAAGGTGATATCGCGGATATCGGACTGCACGCACTTTATATCGGGCATTGTTTCCGCAAGAGCCTTTAACCCCTCCCCGGAAAAATCAACGGCGGTGACGTTCAGGCCTTCACTTGTGAAAAAGGCGCTGTCCCGCCCGTTACCGCACCCAAGGTCCAGAATATCTTTTAACTGATGTGCATGCGCATGTTCCGCGCAGCGGCGGGCAAAATCATTGGGCACGGCGTCTTGCCGTGCGGCCCATTTTTCGTTCCAGTAGGGAAGGTCTTCATTGTCGCGCATGGTGTTTATATAGCATGTAAATGCGTGAAGAACAGGCGTAATCAAGGACGAACTGGGCGTTGCATTGATGTACCCCGATTACTGCGCCGGGCTGGCGGCCTGTTTCGGCCTCGATGCGCGGGCCATGGAGTTCTTGAATTTGTCGTGATGCTCCCTAAAGGGAAGTTTCCGCATATTTTTCAAAGAGGCTGGGTGTTTTGGGCTGCGGCCTGGCCTGTGCCCAGGTGGCGTTGAACTGTTTGCGGAAGATGTCGGCAACCAGACTGTTGCGGATGTTGATGACGCGGTTCACGATGCCAAACATGAAGATGCTGTAGGTGTTACCGTAAACGGAATAACCGTTCTGGCTGAAAAGCGCCTTGGGGATCCAGCGATAGCTTGACGTGTCGTGGGGCGCGTAGCGTGTCGTGTCGCCTTCACGCACCATGACTTTTTCACGGATATCATAGCGGCGCAGGTCCTCGAAATACCGATGGTAATCGCTTTGGTAGCCTTGCCTGATGACAAGAGCGTCGTCCACGTTAAAGTGCAGGGGCTCCAGTCCGGTGCCCCGGACCGTATCGACAACATCGCGCAGGTAGCGCGGAAAACTGTCGGGTCCTTCATAAACACTGACTTTGAACAGGTCTTTTTTCAGGTCCACGCCATACTGGCCGAAAAACTCCACTCCCTGTTCTTCCAGCGTACGGGTGATGGTTTCCAGTGTCCGGCTGTGGGGTTTAACCAGCATGCGCTCGATATTGTTAACGACGGTTTTGGACAGGCCGCTTTGCTTTGCCAGTTCCAGCTGCGTCCAGCCCAAGAGCCCGCGTGCGCCGCGTATTTGTTCCGGTGAAATCATACCACCATTTTCGCATAAAAAGGTAAAAAATACAACAATAATTATATTTTTTATGATTTTAATAGACATAATGCAAAAAAATGCCTAATTTATCCCCATGGCATCCCACAACAAAGGAGAAGGACGATGACATGTTTAAAGAGGAATGTTTTTGACAAAGCTGTTAAAGGCCCGTTTGCGCTGGCGGGCGCGGGTCGAAACCCTGACCACAGGCGCCTGCGCGGCGCACTGGCCATAGGCGGTATCGCGCTTGCGTTGGCGGGCGCCGTGCATTTGCAGGATGATACAAGGCCGGCTTTGGACGGTGCTGCGGATATCCTTGGGGGCGTGTCCCTTTTGTGTATTGCGCGCTTTACGCCTTCGGGGCTGCGCGTGCGCAGGAGGGATTTCGGGCCCGGGGTTTAGCCGGGCACCGCCCGCCCTTTTGGGGGCGGGGGTGTTTGCAATGAAGGGTTTGCGATCGCTATTGTACATAACACCTAAAAAGTGGCGGGAAAGGGTGCCCCGGTGCTTGCGCATTTTATTTTACGCTTTATATTCCCACGCGCTATAATGGCTGAATAATTGTTTTAACAAGGGAAGTTTCATGACCGCCATGCCCGAAACATCATCGACCATCCTGCCGCCTGATTATAAACCCAAGGCTAAAGAAGAATTCATGAACCCGGTGATGCTGGAATATTTCCGGCAAAAGCTGTTGCGCTGGCGGGTAGAGCTTTTGGCTGAATCAAAAGAAACGATTCATGAAATGCAGGAAGATAACCTGCAAAAGCCCGACATTGCCGACCGCGCCTCCGCCGAAACGGATCACGCGCTGGAACTGCGCACCCGCGATCGTGAGCGTAAGCTGATTTCAAAAATCAACGCTGCGCTGGAAAAGATCGAAGAAGGTTCCTATGGCTATTGCGAGGAAACCGGCGAGCCGATTGGCGTTGCGCGTTTAGAGGCACGCCCCGTTGCGACCTTGAGCCTTGAGGCACAAGAGCGTCACGAGCGTAAAGAGCGCACGCAGCGCGACCTGCGCGAGTGAGCGTAGAAGCCCCGTTTCTTGTCTTTTTTATCCTGCATCTTGTGATCGGGGCGGTTTTGCCCGCGAGGGGCGATACACGCCCGCTATTAGCGCGTTTTTTTGAAGGTATTGTTGACGCTATTGCGCAGCGCCTTGACCGTCTGGGACGCTCACGCGGCGTTTTATTCGTGCGTGGCGCTGTTGTGGCGCTGGTTTTAAGCGCTGCCGTACTTTGGGCCGGGCGGTGGCTGGAGTCCCTTGTCTCCGCGCAATCTACGTTGTCTTTTACCTTGTATCTAGTTTTCCTGCTTCTTGCTGTTGATGTGATGGCGGGTGTTAAAGCGGCGCAAAAATTATCCCGGACGTTAACGCAGGATGATTTTAAAAAAGCAGACGGTCACACGCAGGCGCGGCAGATGCTTGGCGATGCAGCCTTGTGCCTCAGTCTTTATTTTACAGGTCCTGTTCTGGCGCTGGTATTGGGACTGGATGTCGCGCTTTTGTATGTGTTGCTGGCAGCGTTTTACCGCGTGTTGTTCCTGCGCGGCGCTTTTGGCTTTGTGGCGGTGGGGTTGCATCAGGTTTTGAACTTTATCCCTGCCGTTTGTGCCGTGTTGCTGGTGGCAGCGGCCTCTCTTTTTGTTGCGGGGGCCAATATGTTGCGGGTCTTTAAGGTGTCGGCCAATAAGGGGTGGCGGACAGAATATGGCGTGACGGGCTGGCCCCTTGCCGCGTTGGCCGGCGCGTTGAATGTAACGCTGGGTGGACCGCCCTGTGCGTGGGTTGGCCCCAAGGGGTCAAGCGCCAAGGTCATCGTTGAAAACCTAAAGGCAGCGGCGCTGTTACAGTTTATTGTTTACATATTTTTTGCAGCGCTGTTTTCCGGGGCGGTGGCGGCGCGGCATATATTTGCATAATATTTGCGCAGCGTAATTTTATTACACCAACATGCGAAGTTTGTGAAATTAAAAGATAATTTCTTGTGTTCAGATTGGCATTCTGTTGCAGGTTTACCCTTGTTATGCCATCCGCAAAAATGATAGCCTTCCCCAGATAAAAATTAAGGTCTGTCGCGTCGTGTCGGCGGTGTTCACCGCCCGGTATGCGTGGCCGTCTTTTCAGGAAAAGCGCTTAATGGACCCGATACGCAACAACCGTCCTGTTCCGGACAGAAGAAAAATAGAGAATATTCTGCGCGAGCCGTTGACGCGGGCGCGTTTTGCGTTGAACAGCCGTTTGCGCGCGGCGGAAGACGCTGAAAACCCCGATCCTTTTACCATTCAGGACCTGCAGCAATTTGCGCTGGCGATCCCTAACCAGAACGATACCCTGCGCCGCGAAACGTTGAACATGATGGAGGCTGTGCAAACAGGCCGCGCGCCGCAGCCGCCCAATGTGGATACGCCGGAAACCCAATTGCTGTGGGGCGCGGGGCTGGCGTATCTGATGCTGAACCCTGATGCGAAACAGTTGTGGCAAACGCCGCCTGCGGAAGATGCCCCTCTGCACGAAACGCCGTTGTGGAAACAGATTACGGGCACGCGCCGCGTTGTAGAAGAATTGCGCACAAACGGCCACCATATTGAAGAGGCGTTAAGGTCGCGCAGCACGAAATACGGCTGGGGCGCGCCCGGATCGGGGCTGACGTTTGACCGCAAGAAAAACAAAATCAACATTGATTTGATGCAGGGGCTGACCGTTGGTTTCGAGCATGCGCGGGCGGATGTGTACCGCGAGATTGGCCATTCCCTGTTATCTCTGACATATCCGAAAAAAATGCAGGATGTGTATCGCCAGATGCAGCCGCTGTTGAAGAAATCGCAGCAGGCGCAGGCGAAAAAGGGCCAGCCCTTGAAACCGGAAGATTACAAAAAGCTGCGCATGCTTAGCGCGGAATGGCAATTGCGCCATATGCTGTTCTCGGCGGCGGAAGAAAACGCAGCCAATCGCTTTGCGTCCAATATGGGGCAAAAGCTGATGCAGGATTACAGCGTGTCCATTAACAATACGGCCGTCACGTTTCGTGGCATGGGGCTGGCCCGTTTGCCAACGCCGGAGGGCGCATCCGAAGATTTGCGGCGCTATTTGAACCTTGTGAATGCTGTGCAGCTCAGTTTTTTTGCCAATAATAATTTGTTCGATGATACCGAGCAGGGCTGGCGCATGGTGGGCGTTAAAACGGACATGGTGCGCAAGAGCGCAACGCGTGCCGCCGCCACGCCGGATAAGGGTGGCGTCAATCACCCTGATTTTAAAGAGCTGCGCGAACTCTGCGGCGGCCCGAACGGTCTGGAAAACCTCCAGCCCAAGCCGCATGAAATGCTGTACCGCTTTTTTGGCAACCGCCTGACGAACGCCGATCAGGAGCGGAATGCCGTGATCGAGAAAATCTGGCGTCTTTACGCCGAGGACCTGATCCAGAATATTTTGGAGCAGGTGAACGATCAGGTTGACCAGCAGCTGGAAGAACAAAAGCAGCAAGCGCAGGAACAGCAGCAAGACGGACAAGATCAGGATGGCGAAGGCCAGGATCAAGACGGCGAGGGGCAGGATCAAGACGGCGAAGGCCAGCCCGGCCAGCCGGGCAAGGGTAAGCCGCAAAAAGGCAAAAAGCAAAAGGGACGTGGCCGTCCACAGGGCGATATTTCCGACCCCGATGACTTTGACAGCGATGACGGTGACCAGCAGGGCGAGCCGTCTGACGAGCAAAACGATCAGGATGGTCAGGGCGACGGCGATGATCTGGACGGCGAAGATGCTGACAACGACAACAATCAGGGCAAACCTGAGGGCGATCTGGGGGCCGAGGGCGATGATACGGTGCCCGTAGAAAATGCAGGTGACATGCCTGCGCCGGACGAAGGATTTGAAAAGCCCGCCGATGAAATGCTGCCCGACGGCGCTGAAGCCGATCAGGATGGTGAAGATGCCGATGGCCAGACAGCGGACGAGCTTGACCAGCAATTGGCGGATATGGATGAGCAGGACGGCGAAGACGCGGATGGACAAGATGCGGATAGCGAGGGCGACGATGCCGATGCGCAAGCTAAAGCCAAAAGCAAAAAAGCATCCAAGCAGGCCGGGCATGACAAGGGTGAATCCCTTGGCGATCTCGCGAAAAAGGACTGGACGAAGTATAACGAACGTATTGCAGAGCTGGCTGGCCCCATTACGCGGGTACGCAAGTTGTTCAAGGATGTGCAGGAACGCCAATTGCAGCGCAAGCGTGCCGTATCCCGCTCCTTGGATATTTTGCCCGAAAACGGCGAAATCAAAGACCGTTTCAATGATGAAGCGCACCTGAACCTGACGATCAAGCGCAAAACAGGGCAGGTCGAGGAAAACGACTTGAAGCGTTTCCACAAGGATGAAGTCAAGATGACGCCTGTGGAACTGGATGTCGTCATCATGATTGACGGGTCGGGCAGTATGGGTAGCTCTTATGGCAGTGGTACGTCGCCGCTTGACAGCGCGTTGCAAGCCTCAGCCATTTTATATGAAGCGGCGGCAGGCAAAGATATGTCGATGAACGTTTATGTCGGCATGTGGGGGAATAACAGGCCGCCTATCTTGATTAAGCCCGGTGATGATCGCGCAAAAATTGGACAGGCGATGGAGGCTGCGCGCAAGGGCCTTCATTCCGGCACCGATATGGCCCCTGCCGTCAAGAAAGTGGCGGAAACCATTGGTGACGCACGCGGAAAGAGCGGCACGATGAGCGGTTTTACGCACGTGCTGATCGTGTCGGATGGCGATATTTTTGATGCCGATAAATCGAAAGACGCCATACAGACCATGTTTGACCATTCCAGCATGGTGACTTTTGATGCGGCTATTATCACAGGCTCTAAAAATTCAAACATGGAAAAGCTTGCGAAAAGCGTCAAGGGTCGAAAGCCTTGGCAGGAAATGGGTGTTGCTGTTGGCGATAACCCGGAAGAAATCCCCTTTGCTATTGTCGGGCTGGTGCTCGACAAAGTCAGAAAATGCGGCAGTTTTACGGCTGTGCCGAAAAGCAAGAAGCGCCGCGACATGAAAAAAGCCCATAACAAAATGGACCCTAAAAAATGAAACATACTGAACGTGATCTTTTGAAAACCAAAATCAAGGACCTGACAGCCGAGGATAAGTCGAAGCTGGAAACGCCTTTGGGCACGCTGACCCGCCCGTTCCCGATGTGGGGCACGCAGCGCATTCGCCACAAAAACGGCCGCACAGACCTTGACCAGGTGTTGACGACGATTGCAGCGCAGAGCGATGGCGTGACGGGCGAGAGCGAACCGATGATGGTCTATTCGACCCGGCCCTATAAAGAGGTTATGGCGCTGGCTTATTGCGATATGCCTGTGCCGTCGATGCTGCCTTTGTTCTTTGACGGGCTGGAGCGCAGAAAGCCTGAATCGACAAACCGCACGCAGTTCATGATTGGCGATCCCGGCCATGGAAAATCCTTTTTGGGTGCCTTGCAGTCCCGTCTGCGTTCGAAAGAGCGCGCCGAGGTTCTGGATTGCGGCGGCAAGAACATGCGCGAATTGCTGTTTGAAATGGTGCTGGATTTCGGCACGGGCGATGCCCTGCCAACGGCGATTGACAAGCGCCTGCAAGCAGGGGCGTTGCAGCCCATATCTGTCGGCCTGTTGAAAGAGTTGGATAAGCCTTTATCTGATTCAGGTGAAGGGTCTAAAGACAAGCGCATTGTTGAGGTGGCCGAGAATGGCGATGTCCTTTCAATCGATTGGGCGCAATTAAAAACGGTGGGCCACGCGCGTGTCGATCATGCGTTCTCTATCTTGTCGCAAGTCAGCAAGATCGAAGGGCTTGATAATCAGGGCGGGAATGCTCTGGGCATGAACTCGCAGTTTGGCCCGCTGGTTCAAAAATTCATCAATGGCGAAGAGATGGTGCTGGATGAATACAACAAATCCCGCGAGGGCACGGACGATAACCTGCAGACCGTCTGGCAGTTCATGATTGGCGAGATTGATACCTGTACCGTTGAAAACCCCTTAAAGAACAAGGATGCAGCCTCCGGCCCGTCCGAGTTTACGTTTAAGCGAGAAGACATGAAGGCAGGATTCTTTATTACCCTGACGGGGAATAAGAAGGAAGACGGCCTGACCACGCGCAGCCTGAACAAATCTGTTTACTCGCGCCTGTCGCCGCAAACCTTGCCGGACCCTGATGTCATGGACTGGCAGCACCGCATCTGCCAGATGATGACAGGCATGCCCGTATCAACGCTGTACCACGTGTTCCGCGACGATGCGGACAAGAAGCCGGAAGACTTTGGCAAATGGCTGCTGTGGTTGCGCGAAACCAAGGCCGAAAGCGAAGGCACGGTGGTGCCTGATCTGCAAAAAAACCTTTTGAACAATTGGAAAGATGTTGTCTCCGCTTCTGAAAAGCTGGCCAAGTTCTACGATAAATGGGCCTTGATGACGGATTCGGAAAAGCTGATGGAGAGTGGCAATACGGCGCTTGTCGAGGAAGTGGACGACGAATACACCAAGAAAGAGGGCATCGATTTCCGCAAGATCAAGCAGCACCTTGAAGAAGCCATTCCCATCCGCCCGCGCATGCAGCCCTTTGATGCGCCAGTCAAGCTGGATATGCGCCCTTGGGATGAAAAACCGGATTTGGGTACACGCATGCCGGAAAACCCCTCGGCGCATTTTGGTACGCGTCTGGTCGAATATCTAGACCGTATCGTCTACGAAAAATCAGCGGCTGTCGGGAAAACCAAGCTCTACGACAAGCTGCAAGGCGCGATGCAGGAATTTGGTCTGCGCGACATTCATTTGCAAGAGGGCGAGCATTCCCATCAAAGGTCTGTCGAGCAGCTCTTGAACCTCAGCGACTTTGACAGCCCCAGCCTGTCCCGTCGCGCAGAAGCGGCGCGAAAAGTCTTTTGTGAATTTGTGCGGCAAGCTGATCCTGACATTGAAGCGAGCGATGACCATATTATTTCAGCAGCACGCATGCGTGAGGTGCTGGAAGATGTGGCGCGGCGTAATGCTGAAGGCCAGCCGGAACTTATGGTTGTCAATCGCGCCCATGAAAGTTTGTCGCGTGATCCCGTGCAGCCTGCCGAGATCAGGGACGAAGCCGCAAACTACAGCATGGCAGAGGAAGATGTACCCAGTTTGTCTTTGCGGGATATCGTGCATCATGATGATTTTCTGGCGGCCTTGGCCATGCCAACGGTGAGCAGCAATAACCTTGATTCCATTTGGGGCGATGACCTGCGTCAGTTCCTGTCCTCAGGGCAGACGGATGTCGATGTGAATGACGAGCCTTTGAAAATGGCGGAAAACCGGTCCGAGACAAAACTGGGTATTACCAGCTTGCAGGTGCTGTTCAACGGCAAAGCAGGGCCAGAGCCTGTGTCTTTGCATGTCGTGCGGGATAGCGCGCGGAACAAGACGCTGATTGTCAGCGAAGAGGTGCCGTCATCCTTGCTGCCGGCCTTCCGCGAGGCGGGCATTACCCACGTCAACCGTAATGCAGCGGATGCGCGGCATAAAACGGAACTGGCGTTGCGTGACATGGTGACGCAGGCACCCGGTGCCTCTATGGATAAGCTGGCGGCGGCCTTTGGTTATCGTTATGATATCGGGGATGCGACAAAGGAAGATATTGGCGCGCAATTGCCGGACTTCCTTGTCAGCAAGAACATGGAATCTGTAGCGTCAAAATACGTTGTGCGTAAGCCGGGAGGGCCGCAAGTTTGAGCCTGAACAGCGCCAAAGCTGAATTGCAGGATATTGCGGCGGCAGCAGCCACCCGCAATGCCATGGAGCAGGACTGTCGGTTCCTGTCCCACGGTTGCCGCCTTTACACGATTGATGCAGGCTGGCAATCTGATGCCTTACGGCGTTCCGGCGACGTGGCCGTGTGCGATAGCATGTTGACGCTGGAAAAGGCAATGGCTGACACCGCTGTGACGTCAGTGCTTATTCCCAAGGGGGCGATGCTGACCCATGCGGGGATAGAGCGTGTCTGCCGCCGTCACGGCGTGACCAAGGTTTTGTTTGAAGAGGTTGGGGGAGATACGGATGAGTGACGATAGATATATTAAGCAGGCGATTGTTGCGTCCCTGTGCGAACGTTCGGATGCGGAGAAATACCGCGAGCTTGCGTTTAACAAGGATAACATGAGCGCGTTAATGGACGCCTTTACGCAGCAAAGCCGCAAAATCACCAAGGCTGATCTTTTCGCGCCGGATGACGAGGGGAAAATTTTGATCGACACCCCCGGATTTTGGAAGAATTTTGAAAAAATTCACGCACTGATAAAATCTAACGGCGACCATTTTACGTACGACGATTTCGCCAGCCCTTACAGCTCATCTGCCATGCGCTCGCTGATGGATAGCGCGGAGGAGTTTAACGGCTTCCACAAGATTTTCCGCCCCGAAGTTTGGGAGGGTGACTATGATCGCATGGAAAAGCTGTGGTACGAAACTCCTATGCCTGCGCGTGAAAGTGTTGGGAATGAGCAAGGCTATATTGATATTGGCCTGAAGCGCACTGTTATGGCGTCAGAGGGGCGCGTACCGCCGGAAGATGGTTTAAGCCAGCGCGGTTACAGCCGCGCAGACTTTTTTGGCGTGTTTAGCATGCAGTCAAAAAGCACCTCTGCCTTTATTAACAAACTGCACGATGATGGTGATTATTTCCGCAAGGAATATGCCCTGATGCCGGACAATGGTGGGGACACGATTTTTTATCACCCCAAAGCCTGGAGTGCTTACGATGATGTCGTGAAGGACATGAAAGCGCACGGTGAACGGTTCGAGGTTTCAGATTTCCTGAAGCGTAACGGCGCGACGGCCAGCATTTTGCACCGTGCCGCGCACCACAAAACCTTGGACAAGGTTTTCAAGCCCGATCATTGGAAAGACAGGCTGGAAGACATGGTAACGCTGTGGTCGCATGTGGCGGACGGCTGGAAGATGCCGCCTATGACACCGGCAGCGTTTGATAATGCTTATGCCGCAGCGGAAAGCATGACCTATGGGGCGCGTTTGCCGGCAAACGATATGGCGGCAAAATCTGTCTTGCTGACACCCGTGAATCCCGGCGCCCAGCACCCGGTGCGGCCTTTAGGGATGCGTGATTTTTGGGGCTATGCCGACACCGTTGCAACGCAGTTGTTGTCAAAGGGTGAAAAGATGACACGTGCTGACTTCATGCAACCAAGTGGCGTGATGGGTGAAACCTGCCTGATGCAAGCTGCGAAGTCCGGGAATTTTGCTGGCGCTGCCCGCTTTTTGCTGAAATTTGGCGAGAAACTGGAGCTGGATGATTTCCTCAAACGTGACGCCAGGGGGGATACTTTGCTGAACGTTTTGGCTGACCGTCGGCAACTCGATGATGTGTTTATGCCTGAGCTGTGGGTGGGCCGTGTTGCGGAAATGCAAGGTGTTATCCAAAAGCTGCGCGTGCGTGACCGTGAACAGATTGATGTTGAGGCTATCGGTGTGCGTGTGCGGCAAGCGACTGTTCGCCAGCAGGTCAAAAAGACTCGTTTCAAGCTGAAGCCTGACTAAAAAGTTATCCACACCTCGTTGTTGCCATAAATTTAAAACGATCTTCGTTTGCGCAATACGTGTATTGACGCAGACGATAAGTAAATTTATGCTGTGCATATCATCGAAAACATTCACATCACGCATTGAAGCGACGGGGATCATTACATGAGATCTGCAACTTTGAAACCGGCAATTGAGAATATGGACAAAGCCTTGTCCCGTCTTGAGGCCGCTCTGGATAAGCAAGTCAGCCGCATGAAAAAAGCGGCGGTGGAACCGCAACTGGATTTGAACGCTGTACGCGAAAACCCAACCGTCAATAAGAAAATTGCAGCGCGTCTGGATCAAACGATCCACCGTCTTGAAACGCTGTTGAGCGAGGAGCAGGCCCATGGCTGAGGTGACAATTAGCATTAATGGCCGCGCTTACGACATTGCTTGCGACCATGGTCAGGAAGAACGCGTGATTGATCTGGCAGCTTACATCGATCACAAACTGCAAACCATTGCCCGTTCCGGCGGCGCTTACAATGATCCTCATTTGCTGGTTTTAAGTGCGCTTGTGATTGCGGATGAATTGTTCGAAGCGCGCGAGGCGTCGGCCCGTCGGCAAGAGATTGCTACGCATCCGGCAGAAACAGAGGCAGATAAGGAAGAAGAGCAGGTGGTTGTTAACGCCTTGGAAAGCCTTGCCAAAAGGATTGAAGGCATCGCCGCCCGCGTCCAATCCGCTGCGTGATTATGTTTTTTGCTTGCCGTTTTTGCGCGGCAGAGATAGATTCATACATGGAAGATTGCTGCAGTGACGCGTGAGACAGCACTGTCCCTGAGGCCGATGATCTATCGCTAGGGAGCTGTCCCTGGCCGGACCGTGGTTCGGTTACATGGCACCCACCTGTTTAACAGGGCCTAGCGGATATTCCCGTCCACGGCACAGGTGGCGTCTTCCACTTTCTTTTTTACGGAGCCTTTTCGTGTCCGTTCACCAGCCAGATAAAAAAGAATTACGCACGATGCTGCACCAGCGGCGGACGGCGATTTCCGATGCAGCGCGTGAAGCTGCGACGCGAGCTGTCGCGTCACGTTTTTTGCTTGAGGTGCCGCGTGCAAAGGGGCAGGTGGTCGCAGGCTATTGGCCGTTTAGGGCCGAGGTGGATGTGCGCCCGCTTTTGCAAGCTTTGATCGGGGAGGAGTATACGGTGGCATTGCCGTTTATTGAAGGAAAGGCCGTGCCGTTGACCTTTAGATCATGGAGGCCTGAAACGCCCATGGTGGAGGGGATGCACGGCATTTTGGCGCCCGATCCTGCGCATAGCGATATCGTGCTGCCGGATATCGTTATTACGCCGCTTTTGGGATTTGACGAAAAAGGGAACCGCTTGGGCTATGGCGCAGGTGACTATGACAGGACTTTCACCGCGCTTTCAGGAAAAAAGCGATTTTTGGCGGTGGGGGTCGCTTTTGAACCGCAAAAACTTGAAGAGATACCGGTAGAGCCTTATGATTATCAACTGGATATGGTCGTGACGGAAAAGCGGCTGTATGTGTTTGAAAGGCCATAACGGTGAGAGTTTTATTTTTTGGCGATGTCGTGGGTCGCGCGGCGCGTGATGAGTTGATTGCGCGCCTGCCTGATTTGCGGGCGCGTTATACGGCTGATGTCGTGATCGTCAATGCCGAAAACGCTGCGCATGGCTTTGGCCTGACCCCGCAGATATGCGATGATTTTCACAAGGCCGGGGTTGATTGCATTACCACCGGCAATCATGTCTGGGACCGACGCGAGATTATTTCCTATATCGACAAAAATCACCGTGTGTTGCGCCCCTTGAATTACCCGGAGGGCACGCCGGGGCGGGGGATGTGCGTGCTGGAAACAGAGAAAAATGCCAAAATTTTGGTGATGAATGTCATGGCCCGCCTGTTCATGGATGCGCTGGATGATCCCTTTGCCGCTGTCGATGCCGTGTTGTCACGTTATAAGATGGGGCATGACGTTGCTGCGATCTTTATCGATTTTCATGGCGAGGCCTCCAGCGAAAAAATGGCGATGGGGCATTTTTGTGATGGGCGCGCTTCGTTTGTTGTCGGAACGCATACGCATGTGCCGACGGCAGATACGCAGATTTTTTCCGGTGGCACGGGCTATCAGAGTGACGCAGGTATGTGTGGTTGCTATGACAGCGTAATTGGCATGGAGGCATCGGCCGCCGTCAACAAGTTTACGCGCAAGATGCCGGGGGAGAGACTCTCCCCGGCAGAGGGTCCTGTAACCCTGTGCGGCGTGTTTTTTGAGACAGATGATAAGACGGGGCTGTGCCAGCGGGCGGCACCGTTCCGTGTAGGTGGCAGTCTGGCAGAATTTTTGCCGGACGCAGCATAGTGTTTTTTAAGAAGGGGGCATAAAGATGTCTTTGAAATCGATCATGATACAAAAAGAGGACGTGATTTCCGTCACGCCGGATATGACGGTGAAGGATGCGCTCGCCAAGCTGGTGACAAGCGGCGTGCGGTCCATGCCTGTTATTGACTCCGGAGGGAAGTATCTGGGCTTGTTTAACTTTCGCGCTCTTGTCGGAAAGCTTTTGCCGGCTTCTGCCTGTGTGGAAGGGGGCGTTGCCAGTCTGTCATTTATGGCTGAAGATATCGCCTTTATCATTGATAAATTCGAACAGGCAAAGGCCATGACCGTGGCTGAAATTATGCGGACAGATGTGCCTGCGATTCATATGGACACGGTATTTGAAGAAGCGCTGCTGCAAATCTATAGCAGCGATGCACCGCTGCCGGTGCTGGAGCCTGAGACAGGCACTTTGGTGGGGTTGTTTTCAAAACAGTGCGCGATTGCGCACTTTATGGCGCGGGCTTCCGCAGGAAAGGGGGAATAATATGCTGGCAGAAGGTCATGGTGCGGCACCTGGTTTAATCCCGTTTTTGGCTGATTTGGGCGCAAAGCCCATATGGGTGGCCAGCGTTATTTTGGCGGCTACCTATGCCGTGATCGTGAGTGAAAAGATCAACCGCGTCGTTATCAGCCTGTTGGGTGCGGGCATGATGGTGGGGCTTGGCATTTTAACGCAGGATGCCGCCATACGCGGCGTTGATTTTAATACGCTCGCCCTTTTGGTGGGGATGATGGTGATTGTCGGTATCGCGAAAGATTCTGGCATGTTCCAGTATATCGCGATCCGCACGGCGCAGCTGGTAAAGGGCGATCCGCGCATGTTGATGATGGCGTTGTCGCTGGTGACAGCCGTGCTGTCTGCGCTTTTGGATAACGTGACAACTGTGATGCTGGTTGTGCCAGTGTCTATACTGTTGTGTGAGCGGCTGAAACTGCCGGTGTATCCGTTTTTGTTCTCGCAAATTTTTGCCTCGAACACCGGGGGCGCGGCGACGCTGATCGGTGATCCGCCCAATATCATGATTGGCTCTGCGGTGGGGCTGTCTTTTGTGCAGTTCGTGGAGAACGTAGCATTACCTTCGGCGATTTGCTTTATCGTGACAACGCTGTTCTTTGACCTGATTTGGGGGCGTAAGCTGGAGGCCTCGCAGGAAGACCGTGATGGCGTCATGAAATTTAATGCGCGTGAGATGATTACGGATACGGTGCTGTTAAGAAAGTCTCTGTTCTGTATCGGCCTTGCCCTGTTTGGTTTTGTGGTCGGCCATGGCCATGGATATGAACCCGGATCAGTCGCGCTGTTCTGCGCGGCGTTTTTGATGTTCCTTGATGGACTTGGCCATACGCCGGAAAAACAGGGCGAAAAAGTGCATCATGCCTTTACCCTTGTGGAATGGAACACGATCTTTTTCTTTATTGGCCTGTTCATCGTCGTTTACGGCGTTGAGGAAACAGGGCTTTTGAGCCTGATGGCGGAAAAGCTTTTGGCCCTGACAGCGGGTGATGTGAAGGCCATGGGGCTTGTCATCATGTGGAGCTCTGCGATTTTGTCAGCGATTGTCGACAATATTCCTTTCGTGGCCACGATGATCCCAATGATTAAAGCCATGGGCCCTGCGATGGGGGGAGATGAAGCTTTGCTGCCCTTGTGGTGGTGCTTGTCGCTGGGGGCTTGCCTTGGCGGGAATGGCTCTATCGTGGGTGCAAGTGCCAACTTGATTGTGGCAGGCTTTGCCGAGCGGGCGGGGCACCGCATCAGCTTTTTGGGCTTTATGAAGCTTGCGTTCCCGCTGATGATTGTCACGGTCATGATCGCAAGTGTTTGGGCGTGGTTCTTCTTGCTGTAAGGGGTGCAGATGTTAAAACGTCTTTCCGTTGCCGCAACTGTTGTGTTGGCGCTTGTTTTTGTTGCCGCGTTTTCCATGCGCGGCACGGCGGAAATGGCAGGGCCGCCCTTAAAAGAGCTGACAATTGTTACCGCGAAAAATGATACGTATCATTTTTCCGTGGAAATTGCAGATACCCCCACCAGCCGTGAAATGGGCCTGATGTTCAGAAAGGACATGGCTGTGGATGGGGGCATGTTTTTTTGGTTCCCGTCTTCACAGGTGCGGTATTTCTGGATGAAGAATACCCTGATCCCGCTGGATATGTTGTTTGTCGATGATAGCGGGGCGATCGTCCATATCGTTGATAGCGCCATCCCCCAAAGCCTGACCCCGCGTGGTACCAACATTCCCACCCGCGCTGTGGTGGAATTGCTGGGTGGCACGGCCAAAAAACTGGGCCTTGCGGTGGGGGACCATGTTTTCTGCGCGCCCTATTTTGTGCCCGGCGATAATTAAGGTGCTGAAATATAAGAAAATTGATGGCATTTACCATGGTGGACATTTCGCAAAATATCGCTTATAACTACCCACATGGCGGAGTGTAGCGCAGTCTGGTAGCGCGCCTGCTTTGGGAGCAGGATGTCGGGGGTTCAAATCCCTCCACTCCGACCACTTTTGCAAGGGGCTATGATACATGGCGATCAAGGCGAAAATTTACAAACCCACGAAAAACGCGATGCAGTCAGGCCGTGCGCAGGGCACGCAGTGGGTTTTGGAATACGATATCGAAACGCCTCGAAGGCCGGAACCGATTATGGGCTGGACATCGGCGGAAGATACGCTGAACCAGGTCAAAATGCGCTTTGCCAGCCGTGAAGCGGCAATCGCCTTTGCCGAGACACATGGTTTTGAATTTACGGTGGATGCCCCCCGCCAGCGCCGCGTTGCGCCGCGCAGTTATCTGGACAACTTTAAATTCCGCCCCTATGAAGAAGAGGCGAATTGAGTTTTGAAATACGCGCCCTTAGCTCAGCTGGATAGAGCAGGTGCCTTCTAAGCATCAGGTCGCAGGTTCGAATCCTGCAGGGCGTACCATTTTCTTATCATACATTTTGAGGTCAGGAATGAGTGAAAAGCTGAACCAGTGCTTTGAGCATGTACGCGATAGATAAAGATAGTGCGCTAAAGCGCATGCCAGACCCCCGCATAAAATGGGGGTGGAGAACTGCGTTTATTCCTTAAACCCCTTATCACACCCCAACCCCAAAAAATCAATTTCATCAGGATTGGATGAAGCGCGGTCTTTGAGGCGGCGGATGGCCCAGCCGAGTTTGGGCAGGTCGACGACATCACGCACCATGCCGTTTTTCAGCGCCATGTGCAAAAGGATGCGGTTATAGGTGTTTTCGCCGCCGTGGACGCCGTCGTAATATTCGCAATCGCCGGAGCCGTAGCGCTGCATATCGTGGAAATCAAAAAACGGGATGTCGCGCTCTTTTGCAAAAGCGGCAAGGCGCGGGCGCAGCGTATCGACATAGCCGTAATCCCCGGAATCGTTCATAGCTTGCAGCACCATAGGCGGGATGGGCGGCAGGAAAATCACCATCTCAATGCCAAGGCTCTGGTAATAATTGACCAGCGCTTCAAACGCGGCCCAGCGGCTTTCTGATACAGTATCCCCGTGCACCAAAACACCTTCACCCGTTTTCATTTTTTCAAGCGTATTGGCAAAGTTGATATCCTGGCTTTTTTTACGGCCTGTATAGATCGATGTGTAAAAATAAGACCCGAAACGGTCAAACCCGTCCCCGCGTGATACGGCGGCAATGCCGGCATGTGGTGTTTCACTGGTCAGCAGGTGGAAAACGTCAGAAAAACGCAGCTTGCCCGAGACCAGCCATGTGGCCGGCTCCAGCATGTCCGAAAGGGTAAGGGTGGCATCGCGTTCGCTGCGCGGAATAAATATTTCTTCGCGTGACGGGTGGAACCACCAGAAATCAAGGCCCAGTATCATTTTTTGCGGCGTGTGTTCCGGGAATATATTGCGGCCGGTTTCCATGGCTTCATCAAGGCTGCTGATGGTGCCAAGGTTGATGAAGGGCTTTGTAAAATAATCCTGCCGGAACTGTAAAACGCGGGAAGAGCCAAGGGTCACGACTTCGGGCTTGTAGAATTTATAAATTTCTTCCTTAAAATAAAACGTGCGCTGGTAGAGGGCAGAGCCGTAAAGGCCGTGCGTGCGGTCCAGCTTCTCCACCGTTTTTTCAATGCTCAAATATTCGCCGCTGCGCGTCAGCACGGCGGACATGATGCCGAAATAAAGGCCGAATAGAAAAAGAGGGACAAGAAACCCCTTATAAAATCTTTTCAGGCTTTGCTGCTTTTTTTCTGTCATAGCGGCATATCCTTTTTGCAGCCGATGTCCAGAAAGTCCGTTTCCGCAGGGTCATCCGAAACGCGGCCCGCGTGCGCGGCGATATTTTCCGCCACAACATCTTCCCGGACCATGCTGCCCAAAAGGGAATTTCTTTGTGCCATGTCTTCAAGCATACGGTAATAAACGGTTTCGCCGCCGTGGATGGAATCGATAAATTCACAGTCTGTTGTGCCTGTCTTGAGGACATCATGATAGGTGAACAGCGGCGCGCGTTCGGCGTGCGATAGCTGTACGAGGGATATATGAAGCTGCTTTATATATGTGTGCAGTTCTTGCTCACGTAAAACTTTTGCAGGCGTGGGGGCCAGCGGCGGTATGAACAGGAGGACATGGATATCAAGCGATTTCAGGAATCGTACCAGCTTGCGCAGTTTTTCAATTTGTACCTGTGATATGTTGCTGCCGTGTTCATAGTATTTATCGCCGTTTTTAATGCGGGCAAGGCTGGCGTCGAAGTGCCTGTCGAAAGCAGGCAGGCGGCCTGTATAGGTGGATGTGTAATAATAAGACCCATGTGATTCAAACCCGTCCTTTCGCGTAATGCCGGAAATTCCCAGATCGGGCGTGGCGCGGTAAAGGATGCGGCTTACATCATCCCACCGCATTTTTCCGCGGAACAACCAGCGCGGCGGCATGAAAAGATCGCGCAAGGTCATGTCAGGCCGTTCTGCGCTGCGGCTGATGCTGTCGGTTTCGGCGGATGGCAGGAACCACCAGAAATCAAGCCCCAGGATCAAAACCTGTGGCGGCTGTGCGGGGAAAACCGCATGTGCCATTTCAATGACTTCATCAAGGTTGTGCATACTGCCAAGATTGGCAAAGGGCACGCTGAAAGCTTCGGGCCGGAATAAAAGAACGCGGGAAGAGCCCAGTGCCGCCACATCCGGTGTGTAATGTTCATAGACCGCTTTTTTAAACCAGTAGGTCGTGGCGTTCAGGGCCGATCCGTAAACGCCGCCTGTATCTTCTATGTGCGTGACAATGTCGGGCATGGGCATGTATTCGCCCGCGCGGTGCAAAAGCTCTGCGCTGACCAGCACGTATGCCAGAAACAGCATGACCGGCAGTGCAAGCCCGGCATAAAAGCGCTTCAGGTTTTTCTCGGTTTTTTTTGCCATTGCGCTTTAGAACTGGAAATAAAGGAAGACATTGCTGGGCTCATACAGCACCTTGATGATGCAAAGGCTCATCACGATGCCGAAAAAGACACCCCATGCCATGCGTGGCTGCCATGTCAGGACATCCGATGCTTTGCCGCGTGGCAGCGGGAAGCCGCGAATGCCGGAAATAGCAGGCTTGCCGCGCCGCATAATCTCGATGCTGTTGGGCAACAGCCAGCAGCCCAACAGGCACAGGATCAGGATAATGGTCAGCATGTTCGCATCCGATGCGGGGAAATGCTGGCGCAGCGGGCTGTCGCGCGTCAGCAGGGCGGCATAAAGCGATGTGCCCTTTAAATCACTGAACGAGACCAGCGACCCGATCATGCCAAAGGCGGTGGCCGCCGTATTAGCGCGGAAGAAAATCCATGCAACGGCAACAGACAGGAAGGTGAGCGTGCGCGCAAACCAGACAGGCATGGCTGTTTGCTTTCTGGGCAGCGCCCCCCAGAAATGGTTGACGATCAAAAACAGGCCGTGCAGCCCGCCCCAGATAAAGAACGACCATGACGCCCCGTGCCAAAACCCGCCCAGCAGCATCGTAATCATTAAGTTCAGGTAGCGGCGCGGCTTGCCCTTGCGGTTGCCGCCAAGGGGGATGTAGAGGTAATCGCGTAAAAAGCGTGACAGCGTAATGTGCCAGCGCCGCCAGAACTCGACGATATTGCGGGATTTATAAGGGGAGTAAAAATTAACTGGCAGGCGGATGCCAAACATCTTGCCAAGGCCCAGCGCCATGTCGGAATAACCGGAGAAATCAAAGTAAATCTGAAAGGTATAGGCCAGCATGGCTGTCCAGGCTTCAACCATATGCAATGGCCCGGTTTCGGCGGCGGCAAATAAAGGGTCCACATATGTTGCCAGCGTATCGGCGACGACGGCTTTTTTGAAAAGGCCGATCGCCAAAAGGCACAGGCCCACCGCCATGTTGTCGGCGTTGAAAGCTTTTGGCTTGTCAAACTGGGGCATCATTTCCTTGTGATGCACGATCGGCCCTGCGATCAGCTGCGGGAAAAAGCTGACGAAGAGGCCAAAGCTGATCCAGTTTTGTTTGGCAGGGGCCTGCCGTTTATAGCAGTCAGCCAAAAAGGCGATCATCTGGAAGGTGAAGAACGATATCCCCAGCGGCAAGATGATTTTGGGGATAACGAAATCCGTTGCCGCAATGGCATTCACGTTTTCAACAAAGAAGGCCGTATATTTGTAATAGCCCAGTATTATAAGGTCAAAGGCAATTCCTGCCGCCAGTAGCCATTTTTCCCGCTTGGCGATCAGGCGCATGCCCGCGAAATAGTTGACGGCCATCATCGACAGGATAATCAGTACCCAGCTTGGGTCTACCCAGCTGTAAAAGATCAGTGAGGCTGCAAAAAGCACCAGCTGTGCTGCCAGTTTCCCGCCAAAGCGCAGGGTCGTGTAATAGCCGAATAGCACTAAGGGCAAAAAGGCGAACAGGAAAACAGACGAGTTGAACAGCATGGCAGCTCCGGCGCGAAAGGCGGCTTTTTTTGGAATTTGCCTTTCATATCAGGAAATTGGCGGATTTTCAATTTTGTGCGGTTGCGGAAGATTCGAAAACCGGGGTGGAATTTTGAATGAATGTTAATGCTCCGGCGTTCAAAAACCCGGATCCCGGCGTGCCGCTATAGAGAGTGTTCTGATAAACTATTGATATATAGTGTTAATTTTTTCTGGAGCAATTGTCTAAAATCTCATATAAATTTTCATAACATATTAACAGAGTTTCGCTAGAATATAAGAAAGAGGGTCAGGGGACCTTTATATATCTGTCATTAGGGGGAAAATATGGCGGACAACAATAATAAGGTAGCTGCGCAAAGCGGCACGCGGGATGTATCACATAAAAACTGGTTGATGGCGACGGCATCGCGGTTTGTGCCGGTCGCGGCGCGTTTTGCCATGGCAGGGCTTATCGCCGTATCTTTTTCCGGTATTGCCCATGCGGGCAGTATTACGCCAAACACAACGCCGCAGGGCGCAAACGTGGTTGCGGGATCGGCCACGGTTTCTTATCCGAACAGCAATAGCATGACGGTTAACCAGCATTCCAACAGAACGGTGATTGACTGGACATCTTTTAACATCGGTGCCAATGCAACGGCGGAATTCAAGCAGCCGAAAAGCACCTCTATTGCCGTGAACCGTGTCGTCGGGCCGGGCATGGACCCCACGCAAATTCTGGGCAAGTTGAAGGCAAACGGTCAGGTTGTCGTTCTGGACCCGAACGGCGTATTTTTTGGCGCGGGGTCGCGTGTTGATGCTGCCGGCCTTGTTGCCAGCACGGGTCATATTAATGTGCAGGACTTTATGGGCGGCGCGCCTTTCGCGCTGACGGGTATGACCTCCGGCACAGTTCAAAACATGGGTACGATCACGGCAAAATCCGGCGGGTTGGTAGCACTGGTTGCGCCGCATGTTATTAACAGCGGGATTATACAGGCGCGTCTGGGACGGGTTGAGCTGGCCTCTGGCAGTGCGGTGACGCTGGATTTATACGGTGATGGCATGGTGTCTTTGGCCGCGTCCGAAGGGCTGGGAAGCGCCTTGGTGAAAAACAGCGGCAGCATATATGCAGATGGCGGTCATATTGTTATGACGGCAGATGCAGCCGAAGGCGTTGTTGATGAAGTAATTAACATGAGCGGTTACTTGCAGGCGCAGTCATATTTTTCCAAGGAAGGCAGTATTTATTTACGTGGAAACAGTGACGGCGCTGTAAATGTTACTGGCGCGATTGAAGCGCGTGGCACGTCGTTCTTCTCTGGGAAGGGCGGCTATGTTGAGGTTACGGGCGATGAAGTTACGCTAGACGGCGCATCCGTTGATGTCTCCGGTGTCTTTGGCGGCGGTACGGCCTATATTGGTGGCGGTGTGTTTGGCAAACTGGATGGGATAGAAAAACCATCTGACCATACAATCGTTTCTGCAGACAGCAGCATTGAAGCTGATGCGACATGGTACGGTAATGGTGGCACGGTCGTTGTCTGGGGCAATGAACACAGCGAGTTTTATGGTGACATTAAGGCGCGTGGTGGACAACTGGGCGGCGATGGCGGTTTTGTAGAGGTTTCCACTGGCATTGGCGTGGTTTATGAGGGCATGGTGGATACCAGCGCGCCCAAAGGTAAGCGGGGCATGTTGTTGATTGATCCGGCCTCCGTGTTGATCGGCAATGCAGCGCCGACGCCGGATGGTTCCTATGTCAACGCCATGAACCTGGCGGAAACCATGTTTACGTCCAACGTGACGATTATAGCGGATAATAATGTGGATGTCGTAGAAGATGTAGACCTTTCCACCAGTCCGCTGTTTGGTCTGTCCACTTTTGGTAGTTTGGCTTTGAACGCGCCGATCCTTAACATTGACGGCGACGTCACGATGGGCTCCGGCAATGTGTCCTTGCAAGGTGATACGCTGAACCTGAACGCGCGGTTCTTGGATAGCACGGGCAATGATTTGGATGGCACGCGGTTGAGCGGCGCGGCAACGGTTGCAAATGTTTTAAGCCCGAATGCCAGCATACAGCAGGCCATTGATGGTTCATCAATGGCTGTGACGCCTACGGTGAATGTGGCGTCTGGCCAGTATCATGGTAATTACACAATCGGAAAATCTGTGACGGTGCGCGGTAACGGTGGTGATCTGGCTGTTGAAGGCCCCGATGCGACAGCTCCTGAGCTGTTTGGCGTGACGCCGGGCGCGGCGATATTCAATATTGCGAATCAGGCCGATGTTACAATAGAGGGCTTTAACATGCAGGCCGCTGTTGAAGGTGGTACAGTGGCGGATTCATCAACGGGTGTTTCGGCAACGTCAACCAATAACCTGACCGTGACGAACAATAATTTTGACGGTTTTGATGTTGCTGCCGTTGATATACAGGGCGGTGACAATGTCACGGTTACGTACAATACAATATCTGACCAAGGCAACAGTGGAATCAGCATTTCGGGCGCAACCAATGTCACGGAACACAATAATGTTGTGACGGATGGCAGCGATAATCCGGGCGGTGGTGACAACGGCGGTGGTGACAACGGTGGTGGTGATAACGGTGGTGGTGATAACGGCGGTGGTGACAACGGCGATGATGACAAAGATGATGATGGCAAAGATGGACATGGCTGGGGCAAAGATAAAGCTAAGAAGTGGCGCTATATCAAGCATCGCTTGGCCAAAGCTGTGAAGAGAATTGCCAAAGCCAAGCACGCAAAATATAAAAAATATAAGCAATCCAGAAAGCACCACTGGGGCAAGAGATAGGAGTTAAGAGCTAAGCACTGATAAAGTTTTTTATACGGGGCGCGTATTTCATTTCCTCTCTCCTTTGATAGCGTATCCCAAGAGGAAGGCCCGGTGCACAAGTGCTGGGCCATTTTTTTATGTGTACAATCTTAACGCAAGAAAAGCGTTGTTATATGCGTCATTGGAGTAAAAAAGCCCGTTAGTTTTCCAATAACACCTTCTTATTATTAAGAAATTAACCATTCTTGTTCATCCTGTATGTGGGAATTCTTTTGTGCAGCTGGGTGAATCAGCGCGCCAACATGGAAACGGGGAGTACCGGAATAGTGTTTAAAGTTTCAAAATCTGCTTTGGGGGCAATGCTTGTTTTTACATGCGTGACAGCATTGTCAGCGCCGTCTGTTGCGGAGACTGTCTCTGAAAGCGTTCTGGCGGCTTTGAAATCGCATCCGGCGCTGGATGCCAAAAAATCCATGATTGATGCGGCCCATAACAATGTGTGGGAGCAAAAATCCGGTTTCTTCCCGACCTTAAGCGTTAATGCCAAGGCGGGACGTGAATACATGAACAGTGATACGACCCGTGGTGTAACGGGCGCAGGCGCGACATCATGGGTAGGTGAAGGCTCGTTCGTGATTACGCAGCCGTTGTTTACCGGTTTCAGGGTTCTGGGCGGGTATGAAGCGGCCAAGTACAGAAAGACGGCAGCATGGCATGACCTTGGCAGTGAAACGGAAGATCTGGCCCTGCGTGCGGCGCGGGCGCATTTGAATTTGATGCGGACCAGTGAGCTTTTGGATCAGGCACGTGCTTATTACGCGGAAATTGAAAAACGCCATGAAAGCATTGGGCTGATGCTGTCAGAAGGTGTTGTGGATGAGGCTGAAATACTGCAGGCAGATGAAATTCTGCTGTCTGCAAGAAATACGCGCTTGGGGTATGAAGAAGCATTTCGGCAGGCCGAAGCCGATTATCTGGAGGCTGTGGGAACAATCAGGCCCGAAAATTTATCGCTGGGTAAAATGGCATGGGAACAAGCCGTGCCGCAGGAAATGACCGTTGCTGTCGATGCGGCATTACAAAATAACCCCGCCCTTCATGCGGCGACCAATACCGTAACGGCAGCGGAAAAAGATGTAACGGTAGCGCAGAGTGATTTGGTGCCGCAAGTGGATGCCGAAATGTCCTATACTAAAAAAGACCAAGACGACCGTCTGGGCGGAGAGTTCGAGGATGCAGCCGCCATGCTGCGCCTGCGTTGGAATTTTTCCTATGGCGGCGGACAATTGGCCCGCATTGCACGCGGTAAGAATTTAAAAGCAGAAGCGGAAGCACGTCGCCGCGCTGCAGAGCGTGATATCACGCATATCGTGCAGCAAAAATTCACAGCCATGGATGTTGTGGACAGGCAGTTCAAGGTTTTGCAGGAACGTGAGTCGGCCATGCAAAAAATCATGAACAGTTTTACATCCCAGTTTGAAGCGGGGCGGCAGAGCAATTTGCAATTAATTTCTGCGCAGGCACGCTTGTTCGAGGCCGGGGCTGCGCGGGTGGATGCTTTTTACCGCCGTCATCTCTCCCGTTTTGAGCTGCTGTCAGCGATGGGTTTGTTGCATGATGTTATGGCAGGTCAACCCGTCAAGACAGCGGCGCAGGCCAAAGAGGGTGGATAAAAGGGGGTGGCATGACCAGTGCGGCAACACAAAATGACACGCCGCAGGACAGCATCCTTGCCGCCCTTGTTTTTCTGACGGCCTATTACGGTCATGCCCGTTCTGCAGAAGCACTGAAGGCTGGTCTTGCTGTTGGAAAAGATGGCATGACGCCCAAACTGGCGGCCACGGCACTGGAGCGCGCAGGGTTTCGTGCCAGAATACGCCGCAGGAAACTTTCCGCCATTCCGCCAGAGGTGATGCCCTGTACCGTTATATTACGCACAAAACAGGCGCTAATGCTTTTGCGCCCGCCGGAGAGCGGTCAAGTGACACTGCTGGACCCCGTGACGCGAGAGGAAAAAGTTTTTTCGACGAAAGAATTTTCAAAACTGTATGCGGGATATGTCCTTTATGCACGGCCTGATTATTTAGAGGAAGATGGCGCGGGCGAACCAATGTCGCGCCACTGGTTCTGGGGCATTGTGCTGGATAACAAATGGCTGTACGTCAAGGTTTTGGTGGCTTCCGCCCTTATCAATACCTTTGCGCTGACAAGCTCGATATATATCATGAGCTTTTATAACCGTGTTTTGCCAAACGATGCCGTGGAAACGGGGTGGGTGCTGACGATTGCGGCGGCATCAATCTATGTCTTTGATTTTATGATGCGCGCCCTGCGCGGTTATTTTACCGACGTTGCAGGGCGGCGTGCAGATGTTTTAATCGGGCAAAAGCTTTACGATCAGGTACTGGATATGCGCTTTGGCCATCAGCCGGGATCAACGGGCGCATTTGCAAACAATATGCGCGAGTTTGATGCCTTGCGCGAATTCTTTAATTCAGCAACCATGACGGGGCTGGTCGATTTCCCGTTTTCCGTGATCTTCATGGCCGCGATCTGGATGATCGGCGGTGATTTGATGGTCATGCTGTTAATGGCGTTGTTCGTTTTAACCGCCGTTGTCGGTTATTTTTTGCAAATTCCGGTGCGGCGCAAGGTGCACCAGGCCATGAAAACGGCAGAGCTGCGCCATGGGCTTTTGGTGGAAACGATCAGCAGTCTTGAAACCATTCGTGGTGCAGGTGGTGAGGGCGTATTGCGTGAATCTTACGCGGCTTATACGGGCAAGGCGGCAGAAGCGGGGCAGGCATCGCGGTTCTGGTCGGGGCTGAGAGTTCATTTCTCCATTTTTATCCAGATGCTCAGCGGTATTGTTGTTGTGGTTG
>JAPPOU010000050.1 GCA_028817795.1 Alphaproteobacteria bacterium | reverse complement strand
TTTAACGGGAAGATGTTTAAAGTAATAATTTGTCTGTGTGCGGATTTGTTCCGCAACCCATTCTTCGGTATCTGTGGGATTGCCCAGTGGTGGCAGGGCATAGTCTGGATCCTGCAGTTTTTTTCCAAGTTGCCGTTCAATATCTTGCAGCGTTTCGGGTGCCGGTATCCATCCAGGGCTTGAAAGTTTTCTTTCCAGCCTGCCAAGGACAGCTTTGCGTTCCGGATCATCGTGCACATCCTTGCCACCAGTGGGTTGTGATAAAAAGAAAGCAAGGTCACGCAGGGAAAAAGCACTGCCCGTGCCGGTAATAAAGGCGATCATTTTGTCGGGATTGTCTTTATCTGGGTTTAATGCGGCAAGGGCAGGGTTAAGAATTTCTAAGTTTTCTGTGATTTCCGCAAGGTTGGTGATGAATTCTTCATGGGTTATGTCTCCGCGCTCTTTTGCGGTTTCCAGCACACGTACATAGATATCAAGGTCTTTGAATGTTAGCCCTTCGGGCAGGTTATGCTGTTGGCTTAGGCCTGTGAACCCGTATTTTTCCTCGAACAAAACGGATGGTTGGCTGCGTTCTGCTTTAAAGGCATCCTCATTTCGCATGGACGGCCTGTAGCGCTCTATTGTATCCAAAACTTTTTTTGCCAGAGGAGCCATTTTGCCTGTCTTTAACCTTTAGGGTCAGGACCTATAATTATATGTTATTATACACGTTTCCAAACGGCCAGATGCAAGGAAATGACCGCAGCGCGTAGCGGTGCTACGGGCAAGGTCACTGATACCGCAGATGGCCGTTTGGAAACGTGCCCTTACGGGTGCGATAAAAATGGCGCCCTGCGGCTTCAAACAGCTTGCCCGTGACGCCGCCACGCGCTGCGCTGTTTTCATTGCAGGTTCGCCATTTTTCTTCGCATAGAATGACATATAATTATAGCTCCTGACCCTTAGGCATAATTATAGCGGGTGCGTATTAACAGGCTGTTAAAACAGAGGCTAATACACTGAAGGTATTGATAATATTATGCTTTGCCCAATATTTTTTCGTAGACCGCACGGCTTTGTTTTAATGCCCGTTTCAAGGTGGATGCCGCCGTTTTCAGGCCAGAAGTCGTGCCGCCCGACATTTTCTGGGCCAGTGCTTTTTTAAAACCTTTTGCTGCCGTGTCTTCATCAAATGGCTGTTCATGGCACAGACGCAAGAATCCGGCGGCTGTTTTGGCCTGTGTATAGGTGGCTGTCAGCACAGCATGGTCTTTGGCGGACAGTTTGTGCGATGCTTTTAAAGCATCAAGGCCGTCAATAATATCGGCATGAAGTATTGTTTTATCTGTAGTGGCATGGGTCAACATCAGGTAATGCGCGGTAAACATGATATCCATCAACCCGCCCGGCGCGTATTTTAAATTCCAGTGGCTTTTGGTGCCAAATTGTTTTTCAACACGGGTATGCATGGTGGTGATCTCTGATTTCAGCGCGTCCTTGTCACGTGGTATGGAAAGAACATGGTGGATTGCGGCAGCGAGTTTTTTACACGCATTCGGTGGCCCATAGACAGGACGCGCGCGGATCAGGCTCATATGCTCAAAAGCCCATGCGCTTTCCTTTTGGTAGTCGATAAAGCCCTGTAGGCTGATCGCCAATGGCCCTTTGTTGCCATCAGGGCGCAGGCGCATGTCGACATCGTAAAGCACGCCCTCGGCTGTCGGGGCAGTCAGGGCGGATAAAAGCCGTTGTGTCAGGCGTATATAATAGGTTGATGCGGGCAGGGCTTTCTTTCCGTTGCTATGCGCGTCATCAGGCGATTCGTAGATGGCGACAAGGTCAATATCTGAATCTGTATACATTTGCCGCGCGCCAAAGCTGCCAAGGCTCAGCAGCATGTATGTGCCACCCTCAATAACACCGTGTGTTTGGGAAAATTCTTTTTCAACGTGTGGCACAAGGCTGGCAAGTGTCACCTCGGCAATATCTGCAAGGTAGCGTGCCGTATCCTTGTCTGGTGACAGGTTTTTAAGAATGTGGATACCGGCATGAAAGCGTTTTTCATGCGCAAAGCGGCGTGTGATATCCAGCACATCCTGATAATCCTGCGTGGCAGTCAGGCGGTTTTGCAATGCGTTGGTCAGCCATGCGCGGTCCGGCAGGGAGCCAAAGAAATCACGCGATAAAACACCGTCCAGAACTTGTGGGTGCTGCCCCAGGTATTCGGCCATGGCGGGCGATGCGCCCATGATCTCTGCGACAAGCGCCATAAGCTGGGGATTACGGGCAAACAGGGAAAAAATCGGCACGCCTGCCGGCAGCTTTTCAAGAAAGCGGTCAAACAAAATAAAAGCATCATCCGGGTGCGCTGTTTTTCCAAGGGCGGTTAAAAGGTGAGGGATAAGTTCGGTCAATATCTGCCGCGCCCGTTCGCTGCGTACAGCCCTGTAACGTCCGTGGTGCCACCCACGTACGGCGGATGTTACTTTTTCGGGTGCCGCAAAGCCCATTGATTTCAGTGTTTCCAGTGTTTCCGGGTCATCATCAACGCCGGTGAAAACAAGGTTTCCGGTTTCGGACAAGCTGGGAGATTCCGTGAAGAGCGCGGCATAGAAATTGCGCACGTTATCTGTGTGCTGCGTAAGGTCGTGTATGAAGCTGTCGATATTTTCGTATCCTGAGAATGCTGTGACTTCGGCAAAATCATCCGCGTTGGCGGGCAGGCTGTGGGTTTGCCTGTCGTCACGCATTTGCAGGCGGTGTTCAACCCGGCGAAAGAAAAGATAGGCGGCCCGCAGCATGTCACGCGTGTCGGGCGCGACATGCTTTGTTGTGACCAGCGCATCCAGCGCATCGAGTGTTGCGGGTGTACGTAATTCCGGCTCGCGCCCGCCATATATAAGCTGCTGCGTTTGTACGAAAAACTCAATCTCGCGAATGCCGCCATGCCCCAGTTTAACGTTAAAATCCAGAAACGGGTTTTCCTCACGTTTTTTATGCGCGACCTTGGCATTGATCTGCCGCTTGATGGAATGAATATCTTGTATCGTTGCAAAATCAAGGCTGCGCCGCCATATCCATGCATTCATGATCCGCATGAAATCTGCGCTTGTAACAGCATCGCCCGCGACGGGACGGGCTTTAATCATCGCGGCGCGTTCCCAGTTTTGTCCCAGCGTGCTGTAATAGTTTTCTGCTGTTTGCACCGAAACCGCCAACGGCATGGCGCCGGGATCAGGGCGCAGGCGCAGATCGGTGCGAAAGACATATCCGTCCGCCGTTTTTTGGTCGAGCATGGCGGCAAGGTCACGGGTCAGGCGCACAAAAAACCGCTGCGTTTCTTCGGCGTCTACAACCGGCGTGCGTTGCGCATCGTAAAGGACCATAAAATCGATATCGCTGGAATAGTTCAGCTCATGCGCGCCCCATTTACCGAGCGCGATGATAGAGATACTACAGCCGTTTTCGGGGGTGGCGGGATCGGGCAGCTTGATATCACCGTTTTCATGTGCTTTCAGCAGCAGGTGGCACAGGCAGGCTTTAACGGCGCTGTCTGCAAAACCTGACAAATGCCGCATAACGGTTAGGTCATCCCAGACGCCGGAAATGTCGTTGTGGGCAATGGCATAGGCGGCCTGTCTTTTACGAAAACGAAGGTGCGCCATCAGGGATTGTGTATCCATATTCTTGGCAGGCGGCACTGTGATTTCATCCATGGGAAGTGGCGCGGCATGTTCTTGTGCCAGCATGGAAAGCCAGGGGCTGTAGCGGGCCAGAAAATCCGGCAAATCCCCATCTTTTGGAAAATTTTGAGCCAAAGAGCGTTCCCCTTTTTGAACAAAGGCCGTTATACTGTCGGCCTTGCTAACGAGCATATTCGGCACATGGCAAAAAAGGCAATACATCACTTTAATCGTGGCCTTGTAATCGGTCTCGAAATCGTCGGGTTTTGCGCCGTTTTGGCGGTCATTGCCTGGGGATTCTTATTGTTCCGTCTGGCGCAAGGGCCGATGAACGTCGATTTCCTGACAGCACGGCTTGAGCAGGCCCTTAATAACCAGCAGTCCGGTTTTTCATTTGACGTCGGCACAACCATGATGGTCTGGGGCGGGCGGCTGGAACCGTTTGAGCTGCAAATGCATAATGTACAGATTGGCCGCGCTGACGGCACACCCGTGCTGGCGGTTGAACGGGTGGGGGTGCATTTATCAAAGCGGCGGTTGGTTTTTGGGCAGGTCGTGCCAAAGGTGGTTCGTATTTATGGCCCTGCCTTGCGCATTATCAGGTGGGAAGACGGGCACTTTACACTGAATCTGGGTGACGTTCCCGATCCGGGTGGAACAGAGGCATCATCGCCCACACCAACGCGTCAAAACAGGATCGCGCTTTTAAAGGGTCTTTTGGCGCAAATGGAAGACAGGAAGCTGGCATTCATAGGCGGCTTGGGAGAAGTCAGTATCGTCGATGCGGCAATTTTCTATGAAGATAAAATCCTGAACGTCGCGTGGAAATCCAAAAAAACCAGCGTAAAATTTGCGCGTGCAAAAACAGGTCTTGCCGCAGAAACAACAGCCGCATTGGAAATGGATGAAAATAACGCGGCCTTTGTACAGGTGAACGCCCAATACGACTGGGACACAAAAAAGACAGTAGCCATGATGGCGTTTTCCGGCTTTGTGCCCGAACTGGCGGCGCAGGGGAGTGAAAGCCTGAAGGCGGCTTCAAGTCTGACCATGCCGTTTAAGGGCAGTATGGCCATTGAACTGAACGAGGATTTCAAAGCGGCGCGCGCGCGGTTTGTGATTGGTTCTGATGCAGGCATGATGAATGTTGCCGGTATTTATGAAGCGCCCATTCCTGTTCAAGGACTGTACCTGAATGGCCAGATTGATCTGCGCACCTTTGACGGCAGTCTTGACCGGGTGCGTGTCGATCTGGGCGGTCCGGTTGTTGAAGCGCGGGCGCATATCCGGCAGAACAACGGTGGCCATGATGTGATGCTGCAGGGTGAATTGTTGGACATGCCATTGGATAAGCTTGATGTCTTTTGGCCACACAAACTGGCGCAAGATGCGCGGAAGTGGGTGACGCAGCATTTGTCAAAAGGTGTTGCGCATAAAGCAACCATAGAGGCCGGGCTGCGTTTGACACCACAAGAGGCCGGGACAACGCAAGTCGCGCTGGAGGCGCTTTCTGGCGGCATAGATTTTACCAATATTACGGTGGATTATTTTCCGCCGTTAACGCCGGTCAAGGGTGTGGATGGCAGGGCGGAATATGATGCATCCTCTTTCCGTCTTGATTTGAAGAGTGGCCTATTGAATAACATGAAAGTCTCAAAATCGAATATTGTGATTGCGGGGCTGGACCGGGAGGCTGGTAAGTTTTCCGATATCGACATTGCCGTGGCATTGTCTGGCCCTTTAAAGACAGCCTTGGGCATATTGGATAGCAAGCCATTGCAATACCCGACAAAGCTGGGCCTTGATATAAACAATACGGCAGGCCAAGCAGATGTGGATGTGACATTTAAATTTCCGCTGCACAATGGCCTTGCGCTTGAAGACGTGGCGGTGACGGCAGATGCGAAAGTGCGCGATGTACGCCTTGATAAGGTTGTCATGGATTATCCGCTAACAGGCGGTCCGATGGATGTCAAATTGGCAAACGGCAAACTGGGGATCAAAGGCAGTGGAAAACTGGGTACAATGCCCATTACGTTTGACTGGATGAAGGATTTTACAAGCGGTGCTGCCGTGGGTAGCCGGGTCACGGCCCGTATGCCGCTTGACCGTACCGCGATGCTGAAATTCGGTGTGCCTGAGGATTTAAACCCGGACGGCGGTATGACGGCTGATCTGGAATACACAACGAAGAAAAACGAAGATGCTGTTCTGTCTGTCAAGGGCGATATAACCCCGTTGTCATTTGAAGTGACGCCGGTTGGGTATAAAAAGCTGGCGGGAACGCCGGGCGAAATATCTTTCCTTATGCAGATGAAGGACGGCAAAGCGCGGTCATTATCAAATTTAAATTTGGCGGCCGAGAAAACGATACTGCAGGGGGGCATGACCTTTGCTGGCGGAAATTTCGTCAAGGCTGATTTCAGTAAAGTTATTTTGGGCGATACGGATGTAAAGCTACAGGTTGAGAAATCTGGTCGTGGCGGGTTTGTATATAAGATTACAGGCCGGCAGGTTGATGCAACATCTGTATTGGAAAAAGATAACAATCCCAATAGCGACAAAGAAGCTGCGAAACAGGTCACGCCGATAACCGTTACAATGAACGTTGGGCGCGTGATAACCAGTGAAACCGCAGCATTGTCAAAAACAAAACTGTTTATGCGCCGCAATAAATGGGGCCGCATAGAACAACTGGAGATAGACGGCGTTGCGGGCGAGGGAGATATATACCTGCGTTTCAAGCCTGAAGATGGCGGCGGTTATGCCTTGCGCCTTGAAGCTATGGATGCTGGCGCGGCGCTGAATGCCCTGAGCCTGACACAAGCGGTCAAGGGCGGGGCCTTGATTGTGACAGCCATACCGTCCTTGCAAACCGGGCCACGGGATATGGTGGGCACCATACAAATGTCGAATTTCACGGTGGCGAAAATGCCCGTTTTGGGGCGTTTGCTGAATGCTTTGTCACTACCGGGCCTGTTCGAGCTTTTGAATGGCAGTGGTGTTGCGTTTAAGAAAATGCGTGCCCAGTTTGTATGGATGGACAGGGGCCAGCCCGATACAGATACGAATGTGCGTTTTATCAAATTGAAAGAAGGGCAGACCAGCGGTGCTTCGCTGGGCCTGACGTTTGAAGGGAACATAGACCTTTGGAGCAAGATATATGACCTGAACGGCACGATCGTGCCAGTATCAGACCTGAACAAGCTGATTAGCGTGATCCCGATTGTCGGCAATGTGCTGACAGCGGGAGGCGAGGGTGTTTTTGCTGCGACCTATACGGTTAAAGGCCCGACAGATCAACCAACTGTTACGGTGAACCCCTTGGCGGCATTGGCACCGGGCGTGCTGCGTAAAATATTCTTTGAGTAAGGAGAGATAGAGATGAGAAACATGCTTGTTGCTTTGTGCTGTATTGTTTTATGCACTGTGGCGATTGTTGAGGTGCAGGCCTTTGCTGTGCCGGTGGAAACAGAACAGCCGAAAGTTGGGGAGCTTGAGCAAAAAGATGCCTTGCCACCAGAAATGGAAGAAGAGCTGGTTGCCTGCACAATGGATGCCATGGAATGCCCGGATGGCAGCTATGTTTCCCGTCAGGCCCCAGATTGCAGTTTTGCCCCATGCCCGGAGGTAACAGAGGAGGAGTGATTTTTTATGGTTTCGTGATACAGGCGTGTAACCTTTGTGCTTTTTGGCACGAATAAAGCCCTGAATACGGAATGTGCTTGTGAAGGCGCAAATTTTTAACATAACTAAAAACCAAACCTAAAGAAGGAGATAACAGATGACGATCAAAACAAGCAAACTTGCGACAGCCGCTATGACAGGTCTTTTGACATTGGGCCTGATGTCTGGTGCTGCGATGGCTGAAAGCGGCAGTGCAGGCAATGGCTGCAGCGCTGCAGGCTGTAACGCCAAAGCGGAAGCGCAGAATAGCTGTAAAGCCAAAGAATCCTGTAAAGGAAAAGAAGGCTGTGAAGGCAAGGAAAGCTGCGAAGGCAAAGAGAGCTGCAAAGCGAAAGAGTCTTGCGAGGGCAAAGAAGGCTGCAAAGCGAAAGAGTCTTGCGAGGGCAAAGAAGGCTGCAAAGCCAAAGCTGAATGCAAGGGTCATGATAGTGAAGGCGCTGCTGAAACTGAAAAAAATGACTAAACTTACAAAGGACGGAACTTTTCCGTACAAGACTAAAGACGGAAACTTTCCGTACTTGGGATATGGGGTGGGCCTTCGGCCCCCCCATTATTCTTATATATTTGAGAATAAGCCGCCAATTGATTGGTTTGAAATTATTTCAGAAAACTATATGGACACGGACGGGCGTCCGAAAAGAATGCTGGAAAAGGTTCTGGCGGATTATCCTGTCATTATGCATGGCGTATCCCTGTCGATTGGCACGGTTGATCCTTTAAAATCGGAATACCTGAGAAAACTGAAAGATTTAATGGCATGGGTGCAGCCCGCATGGGTGTCCGACCATCTGTGCTGGACGGGCGTTGCCCACAAAAACACGCATGATTTGCTGCCTGTGCCCTATACCGAGGAAGCGCTGACGCATATTATCGACCGCATCAAGCAGGTACAGGATATATTGGGTCGTCAATTGGTGCTGGAAAATCCATCGACCTATCTGGAGTTTTCATCATCATCTATGCCCGAATGGGAATTTATTGCGCGTATGGCCGAAGGCGCAGATTGCGGTTTACTGCTCGATGCGAATAACGTTTATGTGAGCTGCTACAACCACAAATGGGACCCGAAAACTTATATCGATGCCTTGCCGCTGGATCGTGTCGCGCAAATCCATTTGGCGGGGCATACAAACAAAGGCACACATATCGTCGATACACACGATGACCATGTGATCGATGAAGTTTGGAATGTGTATAGCTACATCATGCAGCGTGCAGGCCGCGATATCAGCACGATGGTGGAGTGGGATGGCAATATCCCCGATTTTCCCGTGGTGCTGGCAGAGGTTGAAAAGGCCCGTGTCTGGCGTGAAAAGGCAACTGAGCTGCCCACGTTTAATGTCCATCGCCGGAATGACGCGGCCCAAGGCCCTGCTTATGCCGCGCAGCTTGATACCATGCAGGCCGCTATTCTGGATGGTGATGCGGCTGCGCATAAGCCGGAAGACTGGATTGTTTCCAAACCGGATTTTCCGGCATCAGACCAGTTGAAGGTTTATATCTCCGGCTACAGGTTCCGGTTGTTCGATACGGTTTACGAAGATTACCCGGCGTTGCGGCATTACATGGGTAAGGATGCGTTTAACAAACTTTTGGATGCATATGTTGAGGGCACGCCTTCGGAGCATCCCAATATTTCCCGTTATATTGAAAAATTTCCAGCCCATGTGCGTGACCACGCCGATCCCTTTGCGCATGAACTGGCGGTGATGGAAACGCATATTTCGCGCCTGTTTGATGCGAAGGAGACTGTGGCGCTGACACCTGAAGCGCTTGCGGATATAACGCCTGAAAAGCTGATGGGGACAAAGCTAAAAGGCCGCGCCGCGCTGGCGCTGTGTGCTTTTGCATGGCCGGTGAATGATTACGTGAGTGCTGTTTTGGCTGATGAAACACCTGAAAAGCCCAAAGAAACCGCAAGTTTCGTTGCCGTCTATCGCCATAACGATACCATGTGGCGCCTGCCGCTGGAGGAGCGGGAGCATTTATTGCTGTCCTCCCTTTTCTCCGGTATGACGGTGGGCGAAGCGATGGAAGCAGCATTGCCCGGCAATGACGACGATGCGGCAGATGTGCAACGCTGGTTTTCAAAGTGGATGAGTAACGGGGTTTTGGCGGCCTAAGGGTTAGGGGCGCGGACTTTTTGTTTTTTCTGGGCGGCAGGATGTGCCCATGCCTCAATACGCTTGCCATGCGTTCTGCATTTTGGGGAGGCGAGTCTGGAAAAGACCGGGGCGATGCTTTCAGGGGTGGGCAGTTTGTCGACAAATGCCTTGTCCGATACTTCGTAGTGCATATCTGTCCTGATATCGCCGGGGTCGATCAGGTTGACGCGAATATTCGTGCCGCGGGTTTCGTCCGCGTATATATTTGCCATGGTTTCCAGTGCAGCCTTGCTGACGCCATATGCCCCCCACTCACGACTTTGTTGCAGGGCCGCGCCGCTGGTGACGAACATCACTCTGGCGGCGTCTGATTTTTCCAAAAGAGGGTGCAATGTTTTGATAAGCCGGGCATTGGCTGTCAGGTTGATATCCAGCGTTTTTTGCCATGCTTTCAGGCTTTGATCCTTCATTTCTGTCAGTTCGCCGTTGATGGCCGCGTTTCCAACGAAGATATCCAGTCGCCCGAACTGTCTACGCAGTCTGTGGCTGATTTCACCGATACGGTGTGTCTGGCTCAGGTCAAAAGTGTAAATGGAAGCCTTGCCGTTTTGCGCCAGAATTTCTTTTTGCACGGTACGCATTTTTTTGCTGTCGGAGGCCATAAGTATTACATGCGCCCCGGCTGCCGCCAGGTCTTTTGCCGCCGCTGCGCCAATCCCGCGTGATGCACCTGTAACAAGGGCAACCCTGCCTTTAAGGTTAACAGTCATATGGCGTTAACCTGTTTCCAGCACGACAACCGCGTGTTTTTTCTTGCCAATCGAAACAGTGATGCGGCCATCAGTGATGTCGCTGACAGCCAGTGTGGACTGTGGGTCAGATATTTTTTCCCCGTTCAGTTTCATCGCACCTTCCTGTATCTTCCGCCGCGCTTCGCCGTTTGATTTAACAAACCCGGTGGAGGTCGCAAGATCGACCACCGAAACCGTATCGCCAGAAACAGAAAGCCGGACCTCCGGCGCTTCGTTCAGTTGTCCTTCCTCAAACGCCTTGCGGGCGGTTTCTGCGGCTTCGGTTGCGGCAGTTTCTCCGTGGACAAGTTTTGTGACCTCGAACGCCAGTACTTTCTTGGCTTCGTTAATCTCCGCGCCTTTCAGGGCTTCTAGTTTGCCGATTTCTGCTATGGACAGTTCAGTGAAAATTTTCAGGAATCGGCCCACGTCGCCATCCTCGGTATTGCGCCAGTATTGGTAAAAATCGTAAGGGCTGAGTTTGTCCGCATCCAGCCATACAGCGCCGTCTTCGGTTTTACCCATTTTCTTGCCCGATGCGGTGGTGAGCAGCGGGGCGGTGAGACCGAAGATTTCCACGCGGTCAACCCGGCGGGCCAGTTCAATGCCTTGAATAATATTGCCCCACTGGTCGGAACCTGCCATTTGCAGCTTGCAGCCTTCCTTGCGGTAGAGTTCAAGGTAATCGTATCCCTGCATAATCATATAATTGAATTCAAGGAAACTGAGCGGCTGTTCGCGTTCCAGCCGCGTTTTCACGCTGTCCATCGACAGCATTTTGTTCACTGAGAAATGCGCGCCGTAATCGCGCAGGAAATCGACATAGTTGAGCTGCCGCAGCCAGTCAGAATTGTTCACCATTTTTGCTGTGGGGCGGTTGCTGTTTGCGTCTTCAAAACGGATAATCTTTTTAAAGAACCGGGAAATAGACTCTGCGTTCTTTTGTGTTGTTTCTTCGGTCAGCATATTGCGGGAGTCATCCTTGCCCGTCGGGTCGCCGATCATGGCTGTAACGCCGCCGATCAATACGATAGGGCGGTGGCCGCATTTTTGGAACCAGCGCATCATCAGATAGGGAATCATATGCCCCACGTGCAGGGTGTCGCCGGTGGGGTCCACGCCGCAATAGGCCGTGACGGTTTCCTTGCGCAGAAGTTCGTCCAGCCCTTCAAGGTTGGTGCATTGGTGGATAAACCCCCGTTCTTCCATGATTTTCAGGAACTCGGAACGGTGCGCTGTCATAATGGCCTCGCTTTTTATTACGGCATATGGTATGCGTATATGCATATTATATATCGTGTGCGCCCTTGTGAAGCAAGAGGAAAAGATGAAAGAATTCAGTGTCATAGGCATTCAGGTGGTGTGAGAGATGGTCATTGCCGCGCCAACAGATACAAACATTGAAAAAGCCGCCGGTTGTTTAAAAGATGGCGGCCTTGTCGCTATGCCGACCGAAACGGTGTACGGCCTTGCCGCCGATGCGACCAATGACGAAGCCGTTGCCCGTGTTTTTGAAGCCAAGGGCAGGCCGCAGTTTAACCCGCTGATTACGCATTACACTGGCATGCATGCTGCCGCGCAGGATGTTGTGTTTAACTCCATGGCGGAACAACTGGCGACATTGTTTTGGCCGGGGCCGTTAACGCTGGTGCTGCCACGGCGTGCAGATACGCAATTGTCCCTTTTAACCAGCGCGGGCCTGCCGACACAGGCGGTGCGCTGCCCCGCGCATCCCGTTGCGCAAAAGCTGATAGATATGCTGGGGCGGCCCATTGCTGCGCCCAGCGCCAATATGTCGGGCACGCTCAGCCCCACGGCCCCCATGCATGTGCAAGACAGTTTGGGCGATAAAGTGGATATGATCTTGGCAGGCGGAAAATCTGCTGTCGGGCTGGAATCGACCGTGATGGATGTTACGGGGGACAAGCCCGTTATTTTACGCCATGGCGTCATTACAAAAGAAGATATTGAACGCCATATGGGCGAAACCGTTATTGTTGCCACAAATGAAAATACGGCACCCAAATCGCCGGGCCAGTTGTTAAAGCACTATGCCCCCAAAACAGCCCTGCGTTTAAAAGCTGTCGATGTGGGAGAGGGGGAAGCGCTGCTTGCCTTTGGCAGCACGCGGTTTATGGGGCAAAAACAGGGTGGCGGTTTGAAGGGGGTTGAGGTTTTAAACCTCAGTGAAACAGGTGATTTGCATCAGGCTGCGGCAAATTTGTTTTCGATGCTGCACCAGTTGGACGCAGGCGGGTATAAAAGCATTGCCGTGATGGATGTGCCGCAAACGGGTCTGGGGCTTGCGATTAACGACCGTTTGCAAAGAGCAGTTGCTGGGAAATAAAGCTTATTTCAACCCTGAAAAAATCTGCGCTAACTTTTCTTGCAATGTGTGCATATCTTCGTTTTTAAGAGGCTGCCACGCTTTTTTTAGCCCGGTCAGGCTTGTATCCTGTCCTGTTAATGTCTGGGCCAGATGTTCGCCAACGGTGCGTCCGTGTAGATAGCCAGATTTTACGTCCTCTGTTGTGGTATATGTACCGTCTGCAAGTGTGGCCAGCGTTCCTGCGACCATACCAGCCGTTTTAAATTCCGAATCCGATAGTTTTTTATCGCTATTGCTGTCAGCAATGGAGAACAGCAGGCTTTGGCACTTTGCGGTCATGCTTGTGCAGACTTCTTTGATAGCATCGATATGTTTGAGGGCAAATACAAGAGGCACGGGGATGTAAGGAGCTATATCGGGGCAGCCTGTATATTCATGCCGTCCGATCATGGCCAGTTCATCCCATGTTTGCGCCCAGTCTTTGCGTGGCGTGCCGCCCATATTGGCAATACTGAGCAGGCTGTCTTCGGAGCGAATGGCGGGGCTATCTTCTTCCTCAATGCGTAGAGTGGAATAATCCTCTCCCTGTCCTGTGCTCGCAGCAGTGACGAGCTTGAAGCGCTCTTCTTCGGCATGGAGCAAAAAATATTTAGTAATAACAAGGGCTTCGTAATTATGCCCGCAATCAGGGCTGGCCCAGTTGCCGATAAAAGCACGGTCAACGGGTGCGGTTTCGGGTTCCGCTTGTGCTTTTGCTGCATCCATTGTACAAAGGGCCGCAGCGAAAAGAATAACAATTACAGTTGTATACAGCTTGCGCATGCTGTCTGTATAGCGTGGAACACAGGTTCATGACAATAGAACAAAAACATATCCGCAACTTCTCGATTATTGCCCATATTGACCATGGCAAGTCGACATTGGCGGACCGCCTGATTCAGACCTGTGGCGGTTTGACGGACCGCGAAATGAAACAGCAGGTTCTTGATAACATGGAACTGGAGCGCGAGCGTGGCATTACGATTAAAGCGCAGACCGTGCGGCTGAACTATAAAGCCAAGGATGGTAATGAATATCAGCTCAACTTAATGGACACGCCTGGTCACGTTGACTTTGCCTATGAAGTCAGCCGTTCGCTGGCAGCATGTGAGGGCGCGCTTTTGGTGGTGGATGCCTCGCAAGGGGTGGAGGCGCAGACATTGGCAAATGTGTATCAGGCGCTTGATAATGACTTGGAAATTGTTCCCGTTATCAACAAAATCGACCTGCCTGCCGCCGATGTCGATCGTGTGAAGCTGCAGATTGAAGACGTTATTGGTATTGATGCATCCGATGCTTTGCCAGTATCGGCAAAAAGCGGCATTGGTATTGCAGATCTGCTGGAAGCGGTGGTGACGCGCCTTCCTGCACCGTCGGGCGACCCGGAGGCGCCGTTAAAAGCATTGTTGGTGGACAGCTGGTACGATCCTTATTTGGGCGTAGTCGTTCTGGTGCGTGTGGTCGAAGGCCGCGTGAAGATTAAAGACAAAGTGCGCTTTATGAGTACAGGCGCGGCATACGAAGCCGACCGTGTGGGTATTTTTACGCCCAAGCATGTTGTGACGGGTGAACTTGGCCCCGGAGAGATGGGCTTTATTACCTGCGGGATCAAAAGCATTACAGAGACACGTGTCGGCGATACGATTACGCTGGATAAAAAACCGTGTACCGAAAAGCTGGCAGGTTTTAAGCCCTCGGTGCCTATGGTCTTTTGTTCAATTTTCCCCGCCGACAGCAGTGAATTTGAAAAGTTGCGCGACAGCCTTGGCAAACTGGCGCTGAATGATGCCAGCCTGCATTACGAAGCTGAAAACTCGATGGCTTTGGGCATGGGTTTCCGTTGCGGGTTTTTGGGGTTGTTGCACCTTGAGATTATTCAGGAACGGCTGGAACGCGAATATAACATCGACCTGATTCCCACCGCGCCGTCGGTTATTTACAAACTGAACATGACCAATGGTGACAAGCAAGATTTGTATAACCCTGCCGACATGCCCGATGTGGTGCGTATTGATACAATTGAAGAGCCATGGATTAAAGCCACGATTTTCGTGCCCGATGAATATCTGGGCGGCATTCTGCAGTTGTGTCAGGAACGTCGCGGTGTGCAGGTTGACCTGACATGGGTGGGTGCACGGGCCATGGCCGTTTATCGCCTGCCATTGAACGAAGTTGTGTTTGATTTTTATGACCGGCTCAAGTCTATTTCCCGTGGCTATGCCAGCATGGATTACGTGCTGGATGGCTTTGCCGAAGAAGATCTGGTGAAAATGCAGATTTTGGTGAACCAAGAGCCGGTGGACGCGCTGTCCATGATTGTACACCGTTCACAGGCTGAACGTCGTGGTCGCCAGTTGTGCGAAAGGCTGAAAGGCCTGATCCCGCGCCAGATGTTCAAGGTGGCGATACAGGCGGCTATTGGCGGCAAGATCATTGCGCGGGAGGATGTTTCCGCGATGCGCAAAGACGTCACGGCCAAATGTTATGGCGGCGATATCAGCCGCAAGCGCAAGCTGTTGGACAAGCAGAAAGAAGGCAAGAAAAAGATGCGCCAATACGGTAACGTTGAAATTCCGCAATCTGCCTTTATCGCGGCGCTGCGGATGGATGATTCCAAGTAGACCTTTAAAGAGATTTTTGTCATTCCGAGCGTAAGCGAGGAATCCTCTGCGGCTTCGCTTGCAGCACCACCTAAGATTCCGCGCTTGCGCTCGGAATGACATGGGGGGATCGGGTGTATGCCTTACACAGGCCCCGGCTTGTCGTTCGCTTTCTTTTTTGCGGGCGCAGGCGGCTGGTTATCATTGGCTTGTAATGATTTTTTGTATTCCTCTTGATTGATCGGCCCCAGTACACGCTCCAGAAAGCTTCGCACTTGCGCCACGCCATTAAACCATTTTGATAGGCTGCCGCCGCTGCCATGCCCGCCATCGGTATTGACGTTCAGGAAGGTTTTTGAACTTTCATCTTCACGGCTTTGCAGGGTTGCGGCCATTTTATAGCTATGCCACGGCTGCACGCGGTCATCGTTGGCGTCTGTCTGGATAAGAATAGGGGGGTGTTTAAATCCTTCCGGCACGTTGTGCAGTGGGGAGTAACGCGCCGCCACTTCAAAATCTTTTTTGATATCAGGGTCACCATAGTCGCTTTTCCAGCTGTAACCATAGTAAGAGCCGATATGAAAGCGGTTCATGTCGGTGACAGGTACTTGCGATACGACTGCGCCGAACAGTTTCGGCCTTTGCAGTGCGGTGGCCAGTGTTAAAAGCCCGCCGTTTGACCCGCCCTGAATAGCCAGACGTTTGGGGGATGTGTGGCCGGTGTTAATCAGGTGTTCAGCGCAGGCTACAAAATCGTCAAAGACGTTTTGTTTGTTGTCTTGTCTTCCGGCCTTATACCATTCCTCGCCAAATTCGCCACCGCCGCGCAGGTTAGCCTGCACATAGATACCACCATCACGCACCCATTTTGCAATGCTGCTGCTGAATCCAGGTTCCAGCGGCACGTTAAAGCCGCCATAGCCGTAGAGTAATGTGGCTGCCGTACCGTCCAGCTTTGTATTTGCTGCGTGAATAACGGTCATCGGTACTTTCGTGCCGTCTTTTGATGTAGCGAAAACACGTTTGACAACGGCGTCTTTCAGGTCAATGGGCGTTTCGGACTTTCTGAACAGCGATAGTGTGTTGGACCTGCCATTATAACGGTAGATGCCGCCATCTTCCTGAAAGTTGTCAATTGACATCAGGAAGTTGTCATCTTTTGTCGTAAACTTCCCTCTAGAAACAGTGCTGAGTGGTGGAATAGGTACATCATGGCTGTACCTGCCATCCAGACAAAAAGCGCGCATCTCATCGCCTGTGTCATGGGTGTAGGATGCAAATATTTTATTGTGCCAGACAAAAGCGCTTGTTAACGGGTCATTTTTATTTTCAGGGACAATAGTTTCCCAGTTATCCGGTGACGGGCTGTCAGGATCGATACTGACAATACGTTCGTTGGGGCTATCGTAAGACGTTCTTGCGTATATCTTTCCGCCGATTTCCGCAAAGGGGACCAGTGTGCCTTTTTTATGCGGGAAAATCTCCCGGAAAGGCTGGTTGCTGTCTGCGGGGCGGATGGAAATGGAGTTTTTATCGGTTTCGCTGTTTGTCAGCCTCAGGAATTCATATTTTCCGTTCTCGTCCGAATCGTCTTTATGCACGGTGTAAACCCATGATCGCGTTTCCGGTGTGTGTGGTGAATGAATAATACGGTCTTGCGCAGGCGGCGTGCCCATTTTGTGGTGGATGACTTCAAAAGATTTTGACGCGTCGCTGACGGGGCGGGTGTATTTGAATCCTTTGCCGTCTTGATCCCATTTAAAGCTGCCCCGGAATTTTGGGTAGGTGAGCGCAAGGTTATTCCCTGTTTTTACATCCAGAAATTTTAGCGTTGTTTCGTCACTGCCCGAAACACTGAGCTCATAGGCGACGATGTCTCCTTTGGGCGATATGCCAGCCGTAGACACATTGGTTTTTCCCGTGGGGTCTATTTTTTGGGGGTCGAGCAAAGCGCGGGCAGGTGCATAAGGGGTTTCAATATCCCGCACGTGCAGCGTCCAGCGGTCAGCGCCGGGGGGGCGTTGCCAGACGAAGTAATTATCACCATATTTACCGGGCATGCTTTCCGATGTGCCTTGCGGCAGCGCTTTTTGCAGGAAGTCTACGGTTTGGTCATGCTGTTGTTTTGCAGGCAGAACGAAATCTTCAAACGTTTTCTTTTGTCTGTTGATCCATTGTTTCGTTTCAGGTGCGTCCATGTCTTCGAGTGGGCGGAAAACATCGGTGACTCTGTGGCCATGCAATATTTCTGCAGTGCCATCATATGGCGGGTTAAAGGCGCGTGAGAGATTGATGGGGACTTCTATCGGTTCCAGCGTTTTGTTTTGAGGGTCGTGCTTCCACAAAAATCCTTTCGGCGTACTTTTCCGAGGCGGTTCTGCGGGCAGGGCGCTTGCCGGGGTTGCAAAAATCATGGCACTGGCAAAAATCGATGCAGCCAGGCGCTTAATGTGGCGAAGGAATGAACGCATGAAATGTTCCTTATGTTTATATGCTGTACAACTACGGATACCGTATGTTGCAGCGCTCCGCCAAAGGTAAAAGGTAATTTAGTTTACGTATTCTTAAATATGCGGCGGTGGCGGCGCGTCTTTTTTTCGTAAGAAAGTGTAAGCTGCGCATATGGAGTGCACATCGTCCAGAGCATTATGAACGTGATGATCGTCACCAAGGGACAGGCCAAGTGCGCTGGCGAGCGCGCCTGAGGTTGTCGTGCGTGTTATACCATGTGCCGCGCCGTGTTCTTGAAACCATGGGTTTATATTAAAACTGCGAAAATCATCGGGCGTTTTCAGCATGCCGTGCAGGGCCATATTTTCACGGATGATTTCATCATCTGTGCCATAGGCCGCGAGCGGCAAGCCTTTCACAAACGACAGGAATTTTTTGTAGGCAACACCGAATGTAACGCCATGTTCTTCAACATCTTCATTGGTGATATGCGTCAGGTTGATGAAATAGTCGGACAAGACAGGATTGATTTCCGGCTTAACGAGGATAGAAAACGTTTCACGTTCTTTCAGTTCTTCCAGATCAAAGCGAATGGCGCCAATTTGTACCAGTTCTTTTTTTTGCCAAGGCTCGCCCCAGTTGTTTTCGTGCGCGCCTTCCCACGATGTGTATTCGGTATCGTAAAAAACAATGTCCGCGCCCATATCAGCCCCTGGTATTCGTAATATGATGGATGAGTCCAGAGGTTGATGCATCATGCATACCATTGATTTTATCTGTCAGCTCGGTCTGGATGGTTTTGGCAAGGGCCTTGCCCAGTTCGACGCCAAACTGGTCAAAGCTGTTAATGCCCCATATGGCCCCCTGCACAAAAACGCGATGTTCGTAAGCTGCCAGCAGCATGCCAAGGTTGTGGGGCGTAAGTTCGTCAAGGAGTATGGTGGTGGAGGGGCGGTTGCCCTCGAAATGACGATAAGGTTCTTGGGTATTGTCCTGCCCGTTCATCAGGGCCTCGCTTTGCGCAAGGCAATTGGCAAGCAACATGGATTGCTGCTGCTTGTTACCATATGGCGTTTTAATAGCGGCGATAAAATCAACGGGTACAATATCTGTGCCTTGATGCAGCCACTGGAAATAGGTGTGCTGGCTGTCTGTGCCCGGCTCGCCAAAAACGCAAGGCCCGGTGGCAACGGTGACGGGAGTGCCTTCAGATGTGATGTGCTTGCCGTTGCTTTCCATGTCAGCCTGCTGCAGCCATGCGGGCAGGCGGGCAAGGCCGCTGTGATAGGGCACGACGGTATAGGCAGGAAAATCCAGAAAGTTGCGGTACCAAAGGCCGATCAACCCCATTAGTGCGGGAATATTTTTATTCAGCGGTGCTGTCTTGAAATGCATATCCATTTCATGTGCACCCGCAAGGAACTCCCGGAAATGTTTGGGCCCAATGGATATCATTGTCGACAAGCCAATGGCTGACCAGACGCTGTAACGCCCGCCGACCCAGCCCCAGAGGGGGAACATGTTTTTAGAAGGGATGCCAAAGGCCTTCACGGCATCGGTATTAGCGGCCAGGGCAACAAAATGCTTACTGACTGCTGTGGCATCGCCGCCGAAATGCCGGACAAGCTTGTCGCGGGCAATGGTGGCATTTTGCATCGTTTCTACGGTTGTAAAGCTTTTTGATGCGATAATGAACAACGTTGTATCGGGCGACAGGTCTTTAAGCAGGCGGTGCATTTCCGAAGCTTCAACGTTCGAAATGTAGTGTGTACGGATACGCATATGCGCATACCCCGCCAGCGCCTGTGTCGCTAGTTGTGGCCCCATGACCGAGCCGCCAATGCCGATATTGACGATATCGGTGATTTCCTTGCCCGTATGCCCACGCCATGCGCCACTGCGGATATCATCGGCGCATTTTTCCATGCGTTTTAAAGCGGTGTGCACATCCAGGATAACATCCTGACCATCCACCGTCACTCTGGCGTTTTCGGGGGCGCGGAGGGCGGTGTGTAGAACGGCGCGGTCTTCAGTGTTATTAATTTTCGCGCCGGAGAACATGGCGCTGATCTGGGCGCCAAGGTTGCGCGCATCCGCCAGCGTGGTCAGCAGCGATATGGTTTCTTCAGTTACGCGGTTTTTTGAAAAATCAGCCAGGATGCTCGGCAGGCGGACGGACAGGCGGGTAAAACGTTCGTTATCTTTTACAAAAATGGTCTTCAGGTGCTTGCCGTGCATTTTCTTTGCATGGGCGGAAAGGTTTTTCCATGCGTCAAGGGTCGTGATATCTGTTGTCTGGCTTGTGTTTGGCGACGATGAGGGCTTGGGCATTTTTATTCCTTGGGTGTTTTCATGCCGGGTGGTTCATCAAGCGTGATATCAGCGTTAATACCTTTGGGCTGGCCGACCAGAACGATTGTCAGGTTTTCAGGCTTCAAAAGGCGTGTGGCGACGCGATGAATATCTTTTGCCGTGACGGCATTGATTTTTGCGTTACGTTCGTTGATGTAATCTGGCGGCAGGTGGTCACGTTGCAAGCTGTTGAGGGTTCCGGAAATATCATCAGATGACGTAAGCTGGAGAAGGAGGGAGCCTGTCAGGTAATTTTTTGCGTCTTTAATTTCCTGTTCTGTTGCGCCTTTTGCGGCGAACTTGCCCCATTCTTCTTTCAAGACGCGTACGGCCTCGGCTGCTTTTTCATTACCAGCAGATAGGTTGGCCTGAATAACGCTGGCATGGGCCATTGTTGATAGATTACTGTATCAACCATAGGTAAGCCCCCGTTTTTCCCTGATTTCTTTCATGAGTCTTGCATCAAAAGCGCCGCCCCCCAAAATATAGTTCATTACAACAGCAGCGTGCCAATCTTTATCATGGTGGCTGATGCCTTCCGAGCCTGCGGATATATAAGTTTGTGGTGTATCAATGGGTAACAAGATTATTTTGCCGCCATGCTTAAGGTTTGTGTGACCTGTTTGCGGTAGGGGAGGGGCCGGTTTTTCGGGTAGGGCACCGAAGATGAGGTCGAGCATGGCCGCTGCCGCGTCTTTTGTAATGTCGCCCGCGATGGCGACTTTCAGGCCGTTACGGGTAAATTGCCGTGCCGTAAAATCGACAAGGTCTTTTCGGGTGATACTTTCCATGCTGGCAAGGTGGCCGTAACCGGGGCGGGCATAGTTGTGCCCTGCAAACAGCATACCGTTAAAGGTACGGGCCACCAGCCATGACGGATCGCCCAGATCATCCTTGATACCGGAGGTATTGGCGTTTTTCATGCGCGTAATAGCGTCTTTGTCAAAACGGGGCTTGGTCAGGGCAAGGGTGAGCAGGTCAAAGGCTGTATCCTGATGCGCGGTGAGCGTTTTTAGCTGTCCTGTAAAGTCGTCACGACCTGAAGAAAAACTAAGACTTATAGCGTTTTCTGAAAGTTTTTCCTGAAAGCCCTGACTGTCCAAATCTCCTGCGCCTTCGTCCAGCAAAATGGAGACAAGGCGACCCACGCCGGGTTTGTTTGCGGGGTCCAGCGCCAGCCCGCCTTCAAATGAAAAATTGACAGAAATAACAGGTACGCTGTGGTCTTCCACCAGCCATGCCTCAATCCCCGCAGGGCTTTTGATGACCTGTACGTCCAGTACTTTTTCGGCGGCATGGGCGGGCACAGACAGGAACAAAAAGGCAAAAGCAATAATGGCCGCGCCTCTCTCCCAGAGGGAGAAGGGATATGTCGATATAGGTGCGATCATTGCTTGCCTCCCTTTGGTGCGGGCAGCAAAAGCCCGGTGATGGGGCCGTTTGCATCTGTAAAGACTTCGGCTGCCGCAGTATTGATATCTTCAACCGTCAGGGCGTCTATGCGGTCTGTCCAGTTTTCCACATAATCCACATCAAACCCGCTGGAGATAGCGCGGCCAAACAGCATGGCGGGGCCTTGCAGGCTGTCGAGATACCATGTGAAGCTGGCCTTTTTGCGTTTTTTGGCGGATTGCAGTTCCTCGACCGTCACGCCTTTGTCGAGAAGTTGTGCCAGTTCCGTATCCAGTGCCTCGCCCAGTTTTTCAAGGTTAACGCCGGGGGCAGGGCTGGCATAGAGGGTCAGCCCGGTATCGTTCAGGCTGATCGGGTCGTAATCAACGCCTGCCGAAACGGCCAGCTTTTGTTCGACAACCAGAGATTTATAAAGCCGTGCCGTTGTTGTACCGCCTGCGATTTCTGCAAAGATATCCAGCGCATCATGGCCGCGTGGCGCGCGCCATTGGCGGATTATCATGGGGATGCCGATGCGGGGGTCAGACATTTGCAGGGTGTGTTTTGCGTTGAGCGGGGCCGGGCGCGGGCGGATACGTTTGGGAACGGGGCTTGGTTTGAGGGCGCCATAGTATTTTTGGGCCAAAGGTTTTACCTCTGCCGCTGTCACATCGCCGGATAGGATCACGATAGCGTTATTGGGGGCATACCACTGGCGGTAATAGGCCAGCGCTTGTTCTTGTGTGAGCGCGCTTATTTCGTGTTTCCACCCAATAACGGGTATTGCATAGGGGTGGTTGATATAAAGCGTTGCCTGCATTTGTTCTTGAAACAAAGATTGTGGCTGATTATCGACGCGCTGGTTGCGTTCTTCAATAACGACCTGACGTTCAGAAGCGACCTCGTCTTCTTTCAAGGTCAGGTTTTTCATGCGGTCGGCTTCCATCTCCATCATCTTGGCCAGATGCGCTTTGGGCACATTTTGGTAGTAAGCCGTATAATCGCGGGTGGTAAAGGCGTTATCTCTGCCGCCTAGCTTGCGTACTGTGCGCGAAAATTCACCATCCGGCACTTTGGGGGTGCCTTTGAACATCAAGTGTTCAAGGAAATGCGCCACGCCGGATTCGCCCGGCTTTTCGTCGGCCCTGCCGAACTGATACCAGATCATGTGGGACACTACAGGAGCACGGTGATTGGGAATAACGATGACTTTCAGGCCGTTCTCCAGCGTGAAGGATTGCGCATCGAAAATTTTTGCCTGTACCGTTCCGACAGACAGGAGCAGGCCTAAAAAGGCTATAAGCTTCACAAACCGCATGGCTGCGTGTAACATCCCTTGTAAAAGTTGAATCCTTAGTAACAGAGAATAGCAATGAATCAAAGCAGGCAGAAGGAAATCGCGCGGCTTTTGGCCACGCAACGCAAAAAGATAGACGCGTTGGACGACAAGCTTATGAAACTGATGGCTGACAGGTTCCGCGTGGTCGAGGAAGTTGCCAGAATCAAGACAGAAAACGATATTCCGGCGTATCTGGGGGATCGTGTGCGGCAGGTACGTGAGCGCAACGCGAAAACCGGGAAAAAATATGGAATTGACCCCGAATTCGTCCGCACGTTATATACACTGGTGATTTTCCAGTCCTGCGCGGTTGAGGAAGGTATAAAATTCAAACTCACCAAAACAAAAGCGGCAAAGAAAAAGCCGACAAAGAAAAAGACAGCACGCAAAAAAGCGTAACGCCGCGTCTGGCAGCTTTTCACGTTCTCAACGCTGTTTTGTTTCAAAAGCAGGGGCTTGATATTGCCTATGCGGCGGTTGAAGCTGATTTGTCGGTGATGGAGGCGCGTGATCGTGCCTTTGTGCGTTTGCTGGTAACGCTGTGCCTGAAGCGTGCGCGCCAGATTGATGATGTTTTGGCAGGGCTATTGCACGAACCTTTGGACAACTTGCGCCCACAGCAGATGATAAATATTTTCCGCATTGGTATTGTGCAGCTTGCTTTTTTGGGAACGCCTGCGCACGCGGCAGTCAGTACCACGGTGGAGCTGGCGGAAGATGCGGGCGTGCAGCATCATAAATCACTGGTGAATGCCGTGATGCGGCGGCTGGCGGCAACCGGGTTTCCTGAAATGGAAGATCGCGATGCGGGCCGCGCCAATACACCCGAATGGCTGTGGAATGCGTGGATGCAGGATTACGGTGTTGAAACCGCGCTGGAGATTGCCGCCGCGCATTTGCACGAAGCGCCCGTTGATTTCACGGTGACAGGTGATGCCGTGGGCTGGGCCGAAAAACTGGAGGGGCGCGTATTACCCACAGGATTTTCCGTGCGGCGTGATACGGCGGGATACGTGCCGGATTTGCCGGGGTATGATGATGGTGCGTGGTGGGTGCAGAATGTTTCTGCTGCGCTGCCCGCCGCATTATTGGGTGATGTTACAGGAAAGTGCGTGGTTGATCTCTGCGCCGCCCCCGGCGGTAAAACTGCGCAACTGGCAAGGGCAGGGGCAAACGTTATTGCGCTTGACCGTTCCGCGCCACGCATGAAGCGGCTGGAAGAAAACATGGCGCGGTTGCAATGCAATGTTGAAACCGTGATTGCCGATGGCGCGATCTGGAAGCCCCCAGAACTTGTGGACGCTGTATTACTGGATGCACCCTGCACGGCGACAGGCACAATCCGCCACCAGCCGGACGTGCTGCATTTAAAAACGATTAAGGATCAGGAAAAAATGTGCGCGTTGCAACGTCGGCTGATGGTTGCGGCGCTCGACATGCTGAAGCCCGGCGGCATTTTGGTCTGCTGCACATGCTCATTACAAAAAGCCGAAGGGGAAGAGCAGGCGGCATGGCTGCTGGAACAAGGCTTGCCCGTATCATTGATGCCCATTGCCGTAACAGAAGTGCCCGGCATATCCGATATGCTGACAAATAACGGCGATATCCGCTGCCTGCCGCAATATTGGGGTGATAAAGGCGGGATGGACGGGTTTTATGTGGTTAGGTTTGTGAAGGAAGCTTGAAGTCACTTGTATTTATTCATAATAAGCCAGCTATGTGACTGATAGCACAGCACAAAACATTTCTGTGGACATAATGCATTCAATCGTGCATCTCCTGGGTAATTTTAATTCTTATGAATAAGAAAGGATAGGTCAATGTCTGACTCATCAAGCAACAGCAGCAAAGGTATGGGAGCTACATTCAGCCTTGCTGGAATTATTGGTACGGCGGTTGGGTTTTTTTCGAATGCGTCTTTAACGGGCTGGGCCGGTTTTGGCAAGGCGTTGTTGATTGGTTCTGGTACCAGCATCGGCGCAAGCCTTGTTGGCGGCGTTGGGTGGTCTTCTTGCTGGCAGCTTCTTTGGTCGTAAGGCGGCTCTTGTGGGAGGGCTGGTATTGGGGCTGGCCGGCGGTGTTTATGGAGGCGTTAAGGGATATGAAATGTCCGAAGATGTTGTAGTTAACGAACCTGAAGCACTGAAGGCGAAAGTGCAGGAGTATAAAGGCCAAGCGCGTGACCAACGCGCAAAGCTGATGAGTCTGCAGTCTGACTCTGAAAGTGTGACAAAGGCATTCCATGCCTGCGCGACAACGCTGGAGGCATGTACGGCGGAAAAGGAAAAACCCGCAGAGGCTGCGCCTGCTGTCAGGCAACAATTTGGTTTTTGAACTGAAGCTTGTAAAAAAAGCGCCGCTCCTTTATTGGGCGGCGTTTTTTATTGTCTACTCACCACAATTCCCACCCCTAATGCGATGAGCAGCCCGCCCGTGATGCGATCAACCCAGTGGCCGATGCGCGTGAATTTCTGCCGGACACGGTTGTGTGACAGCGCGAAGGCGACAAAGGAAAACCACGCGAACACCGTTACCTGCAGTGTGATGATGAAAGCGACCAGCACGGGCAGGGGCATGCCGGGTTGGATGATAACGGTGAAAAAACTGAGCCAGAACAGCGCGGCCTTGGGGTTCAGGACATTGCAGAGCATACCGCGTGTAAATGCATTGTGTCCGGTAATAGGCAGCGCGGCTTCCTGCATTTCGTTTTCTGTGTGCGGTTGTGACCGCAGAGCTTTTACGCCAAGGTACACAAGATACGCGGCGGCGGCATATTTCATTATCGTAAAAGCCAAGGTGGAATGCGCGATCACCGCGCCAAGGCCAAGATTAACGCAGGTGATTTGAAAAAGATTCCCGAAAACGATGCCACCTGCCGTAAAAATGCCTGTACGCCGCCCGTGTTTGATGCTGTTTTGTATCGTTAACGCTAGATCAGGTCCGGGTGACATAACGGCCAAGACAAGGGCGAGGTAAGCTGGGATGAGGGTTGAAAGCATCTGTTCAGGATAATTGATTATTCCTGATTTGGAAAGCCTGCCCTTTCTTGCTGGCAAGTTTTCTTCGTTTTTGTATCTCTAGCCGTTTCTTGCTGAAATCATGGAATGTGGATTCAATGAAGTTTGCCCCTGCGCGTATTTCTGTGAGGGCGAGGGCTTTTTCAGGCTTGCCGCTATGTTCGTGCTCCAGTCTGTCTAAAAGAACAGAGAAAGACGTTTGGATGTTGCGTGGTGACAGCATCATTTTCTGCAGTTGATCTAAAAGGCGTACATGTTCCTGTAGCGCTTTGGGCACACTGCGCTGCATGAGTAGAGGGGTGTTGGTTAAAACGAACTTGTCTTCACGCATAATCCGCGCATTGCTGCCTGTGGCCAGCCACGCGGCGGTATAGACAATCAGGGCCTTTCTTGCCGTCAGCGTATCATCGGCAAGGGCATTATCCATGCCGCGCAAGGTTTGTGGGTCTGCCTTCTCATGTCTGGCGTTGGCTTGCCAGGCGTGTAGATTGAAAGTATTTCTTCTGGTCTGCCGTTCTTGTGCCAAAAGTTGTTTTTTTACGGTCTGCATTTCAGGTGTACCGGCCATTTTTGCATCAGGCGCATTTGTATCACGGCTGATGATATCCGGGTTTTTCTTGATAAGGTCAATGGAGCGGGCCAGCATATGTTTTTGTACCATTTCGGCAATGTGCTCGACGATGGACAGGTCTCCTTGGCGATTGACATCGCCCAGTTCCCCTTCGTTGCGGCCATGTGCGCCCAGAATGCGCCAGTTCCATGATTCATCGTAAGGTACAGCGCCGTCTTTGCCCATGACGCGGTAAATGTAGTCTGATCCGTCGGCTTTTTGCATGACTTTGACGGCGGGGCCGATCACGCCAAGATAGGCTTCTGCCATATCGTAATAGCGCATCATCAGGTCAACGCGTTTTTCGATCATATCTGCGCCTGCATCGTCGACGGCGGGCATATCGAACGCATCTATATAGTCGCTGATAATCTGCATGGCCTTTGTTGTCGATACCGGGTTTGATTTATCCAGTGTGCCATCTGCATTTGCGCCCGAAATACGGCGCAATTCTAAAATGGTGTCGCTGTGCAGTTCGGGCTGTTGCAGGTAGGCGGCGGTATAGGCCAGTGTAAGACCGAAGGCGGATATTTTGCGCTCTGTTTGGTAAATGTGTTCTTTGGCGTGCGCCCGCAGCGTAGCTTTTTCTTCAACCGTTAACTGTTGGTCTTCATCAAGCTTGTGGTCTTGCTCCGCTTCTTTTGCGAATGATCCGAACTCGCGCACAATTTCGCCGAAGTCATGCATGATTGTTGCAAGGTGAAAGACCTGACGCATTTCAATGTTTGTGGATTCATGCGGCTCGGCTTTAAAAATTTCATCGCCGTTTGCCATGACGCGAAAGATATGGCGTGCAACATTGTCAACATGGCCGGGGGCGACATGCGCATCGCCCAGAAAACGCAGCACATGCGCCAGTCCGTGGATCTGGTATGAAAAGGCCTCAACATCGATAGGCTCAAGGCCGATGCGGCTTTCGTTATTCGCTTTGTCCATCATGTTGCGCGCTTCATCCAGCGACATGCCGGGGATAAGGCGGGCATTGATTTCGGATAATCTGCCATCCAGAGGTGTTTGGCTGAAGCTGTTAAACGCTTCCCAATTGTTACGGCGGGCGTGAACGAGTTCGACCATAAAGGGCACCTATTTTTCGAAATGTTTCTGATATAATTTATATGAAAATATTTTCCGTGGGGCAAGCTAAAAAAGATATGTTGAATCAATGATTTCCTAATTGCCCGATTCGCAGGCCTCTGGTATAAATACCTTATGAGTCAACGGGTTCGCATAGCGCCTTCTATATTGAGCGCAGATTTTTCAAGGTTGGGGGAAGAAGTCGCCGCCATTGATGAGGCGGGCGCGGATTACATACACGTTGATGTCATGGATGGCCACTATGTGCCCAACATCACCATTGGCCCCGTGGTCGTGGAGGCGATTCGCAAGACGACGCAAAAAACGTTTGATGTGCATCTCATGATCTCTCCGGTGGATGCATACGTTGAATCTTTTGCAAAAGCGGGCGCGGATATTATTTCGTTTCATCCCGAAGCGGGCGCGCATGCACACCGCACAGTGCAGTTAATTAAATCGCATGGCAAGAAAGCGGGGATTGCATTAAACCCCGCAACGCCTGTTGATGTGCTGGAACATGTTATTGATGATATTGATCTTGTTTTGGTCATGACGGTGAACCCCGGTTTTGGCGGGCAGAAATTTATTCCGCTTCTGGATAAAATAAAAGACGTGCGCGCGCGCATTGATGCGACAGGACGCGACATTGATCTGGAAGTGGATGGCGGGATTAATCCCGACACAGCGAAACAAGTTATAGCTGCTGGCGCGAATGTGCTGGTGGCGGGGACTGCTGTCTTTAAAAACAAAAACTATAAAGAGGCGATAAACGCCTTGCGGGGATAAACGGACGGTAACAGGGGGTGTGCTTGCGAGATGGGGGTCTTGCAAGTACAAAAATGGGGGACAATGCAAAAGACCGACATGGGGCAAAAGCCCGATACGGGAATCGTATATAAGGGCATACGCCCGCTGCAAAAGCTGGGCGTAATGACGCGGGAGCTTGCGTTTAATAATCCATTGTCTGTTATGGCGATTCCATCGCGCGTGCCAAATCATCTTGTATGCGTTCCCCCCGATCCGTGGCCCGGTGATGCAGAGCGCGGTCGTGACCTGATCGCGGGCGCCTTTCATTTTGCAGGACAGTTGATTGAAAAGAACAGCCTGTCATGGCGTCCGCCACAGGCGCGTGAGGAATGGATTGCGGGCCTGCACAGTTTTGAATGGCTGCGTGATCTGCGTTCAGTCGGTGGGGATCGCGCGCGGCGCATGGCGCGTGAAATGGTGTCAAGCTGGCTGGAAACATGCCAGCGTGCCGAAGGGCTGCCATGGCGCCCTGATGTGACGGGGGCGCGCGTGACATCGTGGATTGCGTTTCATGATTTCTTTTGCGCCTCGGCCGATGAAAAATTCCAGCATGATTATTTTGCAAGCCTGGCGCGTCAGGCGCGGTATTTATCGCGGTCCGTTCCGGGCAATCTTTCCGGGCTAGAATTGATGAAGGCATTGAAGGGGCTTGCCTATGCCGGGATTGCGATGGAAAACGGGGTGGATAACCTTGAAAAAGCGTTTCATTTGATCATACGCGAAATATCGGCGCAAATTTTGCCCGATGGCGTGCATATTTCGCGTGCGCCACAGGCAACATTCCAGTTTTTGCAGCATCTTGTGGATTTACGTGCGGCCTTGATTGCGGCGCGGCTGGAACTGCCGGAAGAAATTCAACATGCGATTGACCGCATTACACCGGCTGTCAAATTTTTCCGCCATCCTGATGGCACGCTGGGCCACTTTAACGGCGGGCAAGAAGATAATGCGCATTTGTGCGAGATGACAATTATGCACTCCGGTGCGCGTGGTCGCCCGATGCCGTCACTGCCGCATGCGGGGTATGAACGGCTGCAGATGGGGCGCTCCAGCCTTATCATGGATACGGGCATGGCTTTAACGCCGCAATACGGCGAGCGTGCGCATGCGGGTCTGCTGAGTTTTGAATATTCCTATGGCCGTGACCGCGTGATTGTGAACTGCGGCAGCGCGGAGTGTCCGGGGTTGTGGCGTGAATTGTTGCGCTCGACCGCAGCGCATTCCGCCGTGATCGTCGACCAGAGGAACGCGTGCCCTTATGACATGGGTGCGTCGGTAATGGGCCGTCCCGAAATTTACGCGCGGCGGCACGAGGATAAGGGTTTAACATTGCTGGAGGCGGGGCATAACGGTTACGAAACCCGTTTTGGTCTGCGGCATCGCCGCATCGTCGCGCTGAAAGATAGTGGTGAAACGTTGATGGGTGAAGATCTGTTGAAAGGCCGCGCGGACGTACCCTTTGCCATTCGTTTTCACCTGCACCCCGGTATTTACGCCAGCATTATCCGCGATGGTGAAGAAATTCTGCTTCGTTCCCGCAGCGGCATGGGCTGGCGCTTTTCGGCGGGTGGCAGAATGCTGGATATGGACGAAAGCGTTTACGGTGGACAAGGCGAAGAACCCCGCCGCACACAGCAAATCATCATCAACGGCGTGACGGAGTCGGATGAAGATACGGTGGTGTGGAGTTTGAAACGTGAGCGGTGATGATGTTGTCCGCCTGCTGGAGAAAGCACGGGCGTGGGCATCTCAGATGGATAGTATCAAAGCTATAGGTCTGGCAGGTTCCCATGCGCGGGAAGATTCTGATGTTGATCTGGTAATTTTATGTGATGACTATCGGTTATTTTTAAACGATCTGTCGTGGATTCCCCAGTTTGGCGTGTACCAAGACGTGCGACAGGAGGATTGGGGCGCGGTTCAGTCGGTGCGTGTATTCTTTTCGTTTGCTGAAGTTGAATTCGGTTTTGCTCATGCATCATGGGCGTGTACAGACCCGCTGGACGCAGGCACGGCAGAGGTTTTGCGTGGTGGTTTTGCACCTGTTTATGATCCGGATGGTGTTGTAAAAACGTTGATTGAGGCGGATGTTTCCTCATAAGCATCTGATATGCCCAGTTAAGAATTATAAAAGAGTTCAATAAGATAGTTGCTCATTTACTTTTTTATAATTTTAATAATGTATCCTTTTAAGCATGACTATGCTGACCGAAACATTTTCTCGTGTCACCGGGAAAGAAACAGGCAAGGGCGCGAACGCACTCATTGATGCCATATTGGAAGAACGACCTGACTTGCGGGATCAGATGGTTTATGTGCCAGCCCAAGGCAAAATGGCCTATACGATTATTATTGGCGATGAGGTTTTCAAGGCACCTAAGAGCGGGAGCAGCCGGGCACTGGCGTCTTTTCAAAGAGAGCATGAAATACTCGCAGGTATGCAGGGAAAGGTATCCGGCGTGCCTCAACTTCTTTGCACAGGAAAGAAAACATGTTTTTACAGCATGACACGGATTCCTGGCGTACATCCCACGGATGTACGCAGTTGGCCAGAAGACAAACAGACGCAATTGGGCCGGAATATGGG